>CANRGZ010000072.1 GCA_947630295.1 uncultured Lachnospiraceae bacterium
CACCTTTACGGGAATCTGCAGCTGATCGCTCTGGAACTGCATCAGATATGCATTTCTGGTGGGACCGCCGTCCACACGGATATCCTGCAGACGGATGTCCGCGGTTTCCTGCATGAGCCGGACAATGTCCGCAATCTGATACGCAATGGCGTCCAAAGCCGCGCGGACGATTTCATTTTTCCCAGTGACCCGCGTCATTCCCACAACGGCTGCCGTTGCATCGGCGTCCCAATAAGGCGCGCCCAGTCCAGTAAAGGCGGGTACCAGATAACTTTGGTCCGCCGGATTGGCCGCGGCGGCAAGCTCTGCCGTTTCCTTTGCCGAGTCGATCAAGTGCAGGTCATTCTGCAGCCAGGAAATAATGGCGCCGGTATAATTGATATTGCCTTCCAGCACATATTCGGTCTTTCCGTCCATCCGCCAGGCCAGCGAGGTCACCACGCCTTTCTGACTGAATACCGCCTCGCTGCCGATATTCATCATGACGGAAGAACCGGTGCCATAGGTCACCTTGGCGCTTCCGGGGGTCAGACAGCCCTGCCCGAACAGAGCGCCGTGGGAATCTCCCAGTACGCCATGAATCGGAATTTCTTTCTTTAATATACCGCCAAAATCCGTGTAACCGAACAGCGCGTTGGAATCGCATACCTGGGCCAGGCTGTCCTTCGGGATCTGAAACCACCCACAGATGTCCGGATCCCAGGTCATGGTATTGATATTAAACAGCTGGGTTCTGGATGCATTGGATGCATCGGTTTTGAACACATGGTCTTTCGTCAGGTTGTAGATCAGCCAGCTGTCCATGGTGCCGCAGCAAAGCCGCCCTTCTTTCGCCAGTGAAGCGCTTTCCGGCACATGCCGCAAAACCCAGGCGATCTTGGCCGCGCTGAAATAGGGAGACAGCTGCAGTCCGGTGCGGGCCTGAATCTCCTTTGCATGTCCTGCTTTTCCCACTTCCGCACAGATATCGGCGCCCCGGGCGCATTGCCATACAATGGCGTGATACAGAGGCTTTCCGGTCTGCCGGTCCCAGCACATGGCGGTTTCCCGCTGATTGCTGATGCCCAGGCCGATGAGTTCGCCCTTCTGCATCCATGCAGAATCCATGATTTCACGAATCAGCTCGTAGATATTCTCCATGATCTCTTCCGCATCATGGGCCACCCATCCCTTTTCGTTGATGATCTGCCGGTGGGATTTGTCGATCCGCAGTACGATATGTCCCGCCGCATCAAAAAGCATGGCTTTGGTGCCCTGTGTGCTCTGATCAATTCCCAAAATATATTTGTTCATAATTTCTCCGTTTCAGATACCTTCAGGTTCGCATACTTTAAAGGTTTTCCTTCACCTTTTTCGCAATGCCTTCCCCGCTGAGTCCGTAATATGCAAAGACCTCCTGTGATTTTCCGGGAATGGTGGGCGCGTCGGGCAGCGCCATGCAGATCACCTTTCTGGGGCAGTGTTCCGAAACGATCTGCGCCACTCTCGACCCCATGCCGCCGATAAAGGTATGCTCCTCTGCCGTTACAACAAGCCTTGCTTTTTCAGCCGCTTTGACCACAGATGCCTCGTCCATAGGCTTGACACAGTACATATCAAGAACAGAAGCCGAGATACCGTCTTTTGCCAGAAGCTCAGCCGCGTCCTTTGCCGGTTTAACCATTTCGCCGCAGGCAATGATCGCCACATCGGTTCCTTCTTTGATCCACGTTGCCTTGTCCATTTCGAAGGGGGTGTTTTCTTCTTCGTAAACATCTTCTACCGGGTTCCTTCCGACTCTGATATAGGCAGGCTTTTCATCCTTCAGCAAAGCCTGGATTAACTTTCTGGTCTGATGTCTGTCGCTGGGCAGATAGACCCGCATATTCGGAATCGACGACATGGTGGCAATATCCTGCGCCGAATGATGGGTCATGCCCAGTGCGCCGTAGCTGATGCCGCCGCTGACGCCGATCAGCTTCACGTTGGTATTGGAATACGCCGCGTCCACCTTGCCCTGTTCCATACTTCTCGTAGAAAGGAAGCAGGCCGGCGACGCGCAGTAGGGCTTTTTGCCGCATCTGGCCAGTCCCGCGGAAATGCTGACCAGGCTCTGTTCCGCAATACCCACTTCTACGAACTGTTCCGGATAGGCCACCGAAAAAGGCGTCATGGAAGCGGATCCTCTGGAATCACTGCAAAGGACAACGATATCGCGGTCTGTTTTCGCTTCTTCCAGAAGCACGTCGCAGATTGCCTGTCTGTTAGGGATATTATTCATTTGCAGCCGCCTCCTTTGCTTTTAGTTCCTCCATTGCCAGCCGGTATTCCTCATCCGTAGGCACCTTATGATGCCATACCGCCTGATTTTCCATGAAAGATACGCCGTACCCCTTAATGGTATGGGCAATGATGACGCTGGGTTTTCCCTTATACTGCTTCGCTTCTTCAAAGGCCGCATTCAGAGAGGGAATGTCCCAGCCTTTTTCCACGTCGATGACGTTCCAGCCGAAACTTTCCCAGCGTTTCGCCAGATTTTCATGGGACATGACGTCTTCGGTACAGCCGGAAATCTGCAGGCGGTTTCTGTCTACCACCGCGCAGAGATTGTCCAGTTTGTAATGGCCGCCTGCCATCGCGCCTTCCCAGACGGAACCCTCCGCCAGTTCTCCGTCGCCCATGACCACATAAGTGCGGTAAGCCTTCTTGTCCATACGGCCGGCCAGCGCCATGCCGACCCCCACACTTAAGCCGTGTCCCAAAGAACCGGAATTCATCTCAATCCCATTGATCTTATTGTAGGGATGTCCGATATAATTGGATCCGAACTGCGAATAGGTTTCCAGATCCGATTTCGGGAAAAAGCCCTGATCCGCCAGCACCGCATACAGCGCCTCCACCGAATGACCCTTGCTTAAAATAAAGCGGTCCCGGTCGGGGGAGCTGACATTGTCAGGTCTTGTGTTCATCTGTTTTTCATACAGCGTCAGAATGATATTCAATACGCTGAAATCGCCACCGATATGGCCGGTTTTCGCCCGGTAAATCATATTGAGGACGTCCTGCCTGAGGGCAAACGATTTGGCTGTTAAATTGTCCATAATTCTTTTTCTCCTGTCCGATTTTGCGCTCACTCGCCGCGCAGATAAGCCTTTACCTTTTCTTCAATGGGATCGTACAGATCCGGTTTGACGCCGATATATTTGCATGCTTCATACAGCACCGGAACCACATCCTTGTGGATGCCGACACAGTGATGAATGTAAGGGCCGCAAACCAGTTTTTCTTCCAGGCGCTTCAGATTTTCCACCTCGACCCAGACGTAGGTTCCCTTTGTATACGGGCCGTCGATACCTTTCGCATTGCCCAGCAGCAGAGAATATTCGCCGTTGTCGCCGTCAAATCTGGCCAGTGTCATCAGGCCGTGTTTTGCCTCGGCTGCCACCGAACCCGGATGATCAAAGGCCAGCGGGTATTCGATGGTGGGTTTTTCCTTCGCACAGGAAATGGGCCAGGGGCCGCAGTGCTGCAGCAGCTCGCCGTTTTCATTGTCCGGATGGCGCACGGTCCAGTCCGCGAAAAAGCTGCGGGTCTCGTTCATGCCTGCCGCTTCCGTCATCAGAGCCGTGATGGCACCGTGAATATCGGTCTCGCAGACCACCGGAATGCCTTCCTCGTTCAGCAGGGAGTTGGCCGCGCAGGGCATGATGCCCAGTACGCTCTGCAGGGCGTTCCAGCACTGAATGGCAATGGCATTGCAGCCGTATTTCTTTGCAAGGCTCTTCATGGCCACTTTCAGCGCAGCCACATTTTCCAGCTCATTGTCCTTGATGCAGACATTCATGTTGGCGCGGACATAGGCCAGCACTTCGTCCACTTCGGTACGCTCCGCAAGGGCCGCTTTTACCGCGTCTTCCAGCTCCGGCATGGGAATCGGCGCCAGCTGAATGTTGAATTTCTCCAGCAATTCTCCTTCGTTGCACATGGTAGACCAGAAATCGAAGGGTCTGGGTGCAATCTGGAGAATCCGGATATTACGGAAGGTTTTTACCACGTTGCAGACCGCCAGGAAATCCCGGATGCCCCGTTCAAATTCCGGATCATCCAGCCGGCAGTTGGTCATGTAGGTAAAAGGCACCTGAAATCTGCGCAGCACCTTGCCGGTGGCGAACAGGCCGCACTGGCTGTCTCTTAAGCGCACGCCGTTTTCATCCGGACGTTCATCTCTGGGCCCCCAAAGCAGCACCGGCAGATCCATTTCTCTCGCCAGACGGGCTACCACATATTCGGTTCCGAAATTACAGTGCGGGAAAAAGAGGCCGTCCACCCCTTCTTTCCGGAATTTCGCAGCAATTTTTTCCCGGTCATTTTCATCATAGAACAGACCTTCTTCGTTGATATCGGTAATATCAACAAATTCCACGCCCAGACTTTTCAGCTTTTCTCTTGTCAGATTGCTGTACTTGATTGCGTCAGGCGCGCTGAAAATACTTCTTCTTGTCGGCGCGAACCCCAGTTTTATCTTTGCCATAAGTGTATCCTCCTCCTTATATAATTTAAAATGAAAAAATGCCATAGGGCTGTTTTCCGTGTTTCGCACTACCTTGTGATTTGAAATGCATATGCGTACCGGCAGGCAGGCTCCTTCGGCAAGGCAATATGCAGGCCCTCCCGGTCTCTTGTGAACGCCAGCGTGCCTTCCGCTCCCAGCATGCGAACCTCTCTGACGGTTTCCGGCGTCTTTCCTTCCGCCAGACTGCGGATGGAAAGACGTCCGCTTTCCGGCCAGCCGTATGCGATGGCATAAATTTTATCTTCCTTTTGGGTAAAACGAATGTCTTTATTGGAAAAACCGCTGTCCTTTACCGCGCCTTCATCGCCGCTTTCATTGGCCAGCTGTTCTTCTACCTTTGCAATGTCATAATTGCTGTCTTTGATATGGGTCGGTCCTTCCGCCGCAACCGCAAAAGGCCTGGTTCCGTAAATGGCCTCCCCGTTGACCCACAGCCAGTCGCCGATTTCATACAGCGTTTTTTTCGCTTCGGGATGGAAGGAACCGTCTGCGTAAGGTCCCACGTTCAAAAGCAAATTGCCGTTTTTGGACACGATATCGCAGAGCTGATAAATCACATCCTGCGCAGACCTGTATTTGGGATTCTGCACCATACACCAGGTCACATTATCCTCCAGCCGGTCATCGGTCTGCCAGGCATCCTTCTGAATATTTTCAAACTGTCCCCGTTCGATATCGGGAATGCCGATGCCTGCCGGAAAATCCTCCTGTTTATAGCTGATGACCGTATCCGGATTTTCATAGACCCCTGCCGTCATTTCCTTACGGAAAGCCTCGTCAATGATACAGGATCTGCTGTCAAAATAAATCATGTCCGGCGCGTAATTTTTCGCTACTTCCAGTACCTTGTCCCGCCACATGGTATTAAACTCTGCATCCGGCAGCCGGTAGGGAAGATAGCGGTTCGTTTCCAGCGGCAGCGCCTTCCAGTAATATTTTTCATTGGCGGGATCATAGACGTCCGCGTCGGGATCCGTGGACATGAACCAGCCCCAGAGCCATTGATGGTGAAAGGTGGCCAGCAGCTTAATACCCCTTTTTCGAAACGCTGCGGCACATTCTCCGTACACGTCTCTGTGGGGGCCGTAATTGACACAGTTCACCTCGTTGACCTTGCTGTCCCACATGGAAAAATTATCGGAATGTTCCGTTACCGGTCCCGCATACTTCGCGCCGGAACGTTCCACCAGCTCCGCCCATTCCTCCGGATCAAACTTCTCGCCTTTCATCATCGGGTAAAAGTCTTTATATCCGAATGTATTCAGCGGGCCGTATTTCTCCACATGATATTTGTTGATGTTATTTTTTTTCGCATACATGTTCCGGGAATACCACTCGTTTTTGTATGCAGGAACGCTGTAAGGTCCCCAATGGAAAAAAAGGCCGAACTTCGCGTCCCGAAACCAGTCCGGCGCTTCGCGCTTTAAGGCATCCCACTCCAGATTCTGCATTACTTCGTCCTCTTTTCCACTTTATATTTGTAAAAACTTAAAATCGGCAGAAAAGTTCCGCTGTCATAAGGCGGCGTCATGGTGGGGTTTGCTTCCCATGCAAAGGAAACGTGCATAAATCCGATGGGCGGACGGGATAATTCCATGGAAATCTGCGACGGATCTTCTTTGGAAAAGCAAATCCGTTCGTAAAGCATCACGCCGGTTTCATCTTCCACCGTAAAGCCGCAGACAGACGCGTCCGTACCCTGGGCGTTGAGACTGCCCTGCACATGGTCAAAATGCAGGGTCAAAACGCCGTCTTCATAAACCGCATCCTGAATATCCGGCGCAAAAAAGGCTTCGGTTCCGCACAGAACATGGGCGCAGAGCCGGGCCATGATTTCTCCCAGATGGATACAGGAATGGGCGCAGTTGTGAATGCCGTCACACAGCTTTTCCGCCGTTGTGGGCAGTATGTATACCTGATTCATCTCATGGGCCGCCTGCCGCTGGGCTTCCCGTACCATCCCCCAGCCCGGATCATTTTCACCGCAGACCTGGCGGTTCAGCTGAAAGGTAAAGAAAGGTACCTCATAGCCCAGTTCCTTACGAAATCGTTCGATCAATGAAAAATAGCGTTTCCGGTACAGCATACAGTTTTCGGGATCGGTATCGGAACAGCCCTGATACCACAAAACCCCGGCAATTTTTTTCTGCTGTTTCGCACGGGTACACATATTTACATACATAGGGGATACGTCTCTGTCCCATTTGCGTATGCTCAATCCGCCTTCCGCGGTCTGGATCAGGCCCACCGGATAGCCGCTGTAATGCATAAAGGCTTTTCCAAATGCAAGAAAAGGACTGACCCCCGGGTTGCCCCGCTCAGCATTGGGCACATCCGCAGCCTTGGTGGCTTCGTTCATCGGGTGTGAAGCAATATCCCAGCTTCCCCGGTTTCTGTAGAGATGCACGCCCATCATCGGTGGATCATAAGCGGTATCTCTCGCATATCCGGCCGCGTTGGACTGACCGGCGATGACAAAGAGATTGCCAACGCCGATGTGCAGGCAGGCGTCTCCCCGAAAGGTCCATTCCAGCCCCGCCTGATCGGATCTGGCGTAAAGACCGGTTTCCACCCGGTACAATCCGCCTGCGGGAATCTTTATTTCCGCACTCCATTCGCCGGTCCAGGCGTCCTCGTCTTTGGTAAACGAAGCATCCACCCAGTCCACAACCACTTCATTGTTGTCTTCCCGATACACTCTGATTTTTGGCTGCAGCGCCGAAACGCCCAGCTTGACCGCGTCCTTGATCAGAATCCATGTGCCGGAAAAGGCCGCCGCAGCGTACCCGTTTTCCTGCTGCAGAATCTGCCAGTCCGCAAGTCCTTCCTCAATAAACATACCATGAATTCTCATTTTATATCACTCTTCTCCGTCACTGTCAGATCTTCCCTGTTATTTCCATAGAAACGTGCCTGTCAGCAAAGTTGTCTGCTCTTTTGCCACGCAAAGCAGTCCGCCTTCCACGTGCCCGGTTTTTTCCTGTCCGTCTGCCGTTTCCAGAATACAGTCGCAGGGCTGTACCGACGTCACAAAAGGCGTATGTCCGGCCAGAACCGCCAGATCGCCTTCGCTTCCCCGCAGCAGAATGCTTCTCACCTGCTCATCCAGCACATTGCCGTCCGGGGTGGAAATAATCAAATGATAGCTTTTCACGACGCCACCTGCTTTGCTTTTTCAATTGCTTCATCGATGGTTCCCACAAACAGGAAAGCGGATTCCGGCAGTTCGTCGTGTTTACCTTCGATGATCTCTTTAAAGCCCCGGATGGTCTCGGCCAACGGCACATAGGTACCCGGAATACCGGTGAATTTTTCCGATACAAAGAAAGGCTGGGACATAAAACGCTGTACCTTTCTGGCCCGCTGCACCAGTTGTTTGTCTTCATCCGAAAGCTCATCCATACCCATGATCGCGATGATGTCCATCAGTTCATTGTATCTCTGCAGGATACGCTGTACTTCCTTTGCCACCGCGTAATGTTCCTCACCCAAAATCTCAGGGGAAAGGATCCGGCTGGTGGATTCCAACGGATCAACTGCCGGATAAATACCCTGCGAAGCAATATTTCTGGACAGAACCGTAGTTGCATCCAGATGGGCAAATGTGGTTGCAGGCGCCGGGTCCGTCAGGTCATCCGCAGGTACGTAAACCGCCTGTACGGAAGTAATGGACCCTTTTTTGGTCGATGTGATTCGTTCCTGCAGCGCACCCATTTCATTGGCCAGCGTCGGCTGATAGCCTACCGCCGAAGGCATACGGCCCAACAGCGCAGAAACCTCGCTGCCTGCCTGGGTAAACCGGAAAATATTGTCGATGAAGAGCAGAACGTCCTGTTCTTCTCTGTCCCGGAAATATTCGGCCATGGTCAGGCCGGACAGGGCCACACGCATTCTTGCGCCGGGGGGCTCGTTCATCTGCCCGTACACAAGCGACGTATTATTCAAAACACCGGACTGTTTCATTTCATAATAAAGATCGTTTCCTTCACGGGTACGCTCACCGACCCCCGTAAAGACTGACAGTCCGCCATGCTGCTTTGCAACATTGTTGATCAGCTCCATAATCAGTACGGTTTTGCCGACGCCTGCGCCGCCAAACAGACCGATTTTACCACCCTTGGCATAGGGGCAGAGCAGATCCACCACCTTAATTCCTGTTTCCAGTATCTCCGTTACGGAAGACAGATCCTCGAATTTGGGCGCGGGACGATGAATGTCCCAGCGTTCCTCAATGTCCGGCGCAGGCTGATTGTCAACCACGTCACCCAGCACATTAAAGATTCTGCCCAGTGTCTTTCTTCCCACCGGTACACTGATGGGTTTTCCGGTATCCGTGGCGGGAATCCCCCTGCGCAGACCGTCCGTCGAAGCCATGGCGATACAGCGCACCGTATTGTCTCCGATATGCTGGGCGGCTTCCACCGTCAGCAGTTTATCCCCGTTGGGAATCGTCAGCGCATTGTTGATGGCCGGAAGATCGCCTTCCTCAAAGCGAACGTCCACCACAGGCCCCATGACCTGCGATACCACGCCGGTTCTTTTCTCTGTCATTTTATTCTCCATTCTGCTGCATCATGCAGCCTGAAAATCTCATGCTTTAACTGCCGCTTCCGGCAACAATTTCGGTAATCTCCTGGGTGATCGCACCCTGTCTTGCACGATTGTACAGCAGCTTCAGATCGTCGATCATCTGCTGTGCATTCTTTCCGGCAGAATCCATGGCCATTCTTCTGGCTGTCACTTCACAGGCAAAGCTTTCCCGCAAAGCCGCAATCAATACGCCGCCTACATAGGACGGCACCGCTGCATTGATAATGGTCTGCTCATCCGGTTCAAAGGTGGTCACTGCCCGGT
>CANRGZ010000073.1 GCA_947630295.1 uncultured Lachnospiraceae bacterium
AATTTCAACTATTATTCACAAATTTATGCGAATTGACAGTAATTTCCGGCAAAAGTTTGTCCATAAACGCCAGAATTTTACAGGGGAAACAAAAAACAAGGCATACGCTTTTGTATACCTTGCTTTATGCATTGTGTGTATATTGTGTTGGGGGTTAAATTTCCAAATTTGCATTTTACGGTGATAATTAAAATAAATCGCTATGCGTTCCTGTTCGGGTCAGGTATAAGATCAGGTCGCTGCCGTCTATCTCATAAATCAACAACCAGTCAGGAGTAATATGGCATTCACGACAGCCGCTGTAATCCCCGGAAAGCAGATGATCTCTGTTTTTCTCAGGCAACGATATACCGGCAGCCAGTTTTTTTATAATCTCGGTTAGTAAAGAGATATCATACCCACGCCGTTTTACGCGTTTGAGATCTTTTTGAAATGTTGTGGTCGGTCTGATGTTATACATCGGCAAGCAGCTCCTTCATCATCTGGTCTACGTCAGTATAAGTTTTGCCGAGGTTGGGATTCACTTTCATTCGCTGCACTTCCTGAATAGCCTCAATGGTTTCAGCATTCGGAGTCCGTACACTCACCCGAAAGGGAATGGCCTGTTCCCGGACTGCCTGACGGAGAAAGATATTGACCGCTGTGCTGAGGTTTAAGCCCAAACTTTCAAACAATGCCTGAGATTCCTGTTTTAATTGTGAGTCTATTTTGATATTCGTACTTACTGCAGACATAATAGCACCTCCTTTTATTTATTATACGCCTATTGTACCCATAACGTCAATACGATATGTAAGAGCGAACATAGTATCATAAAACCTGCTGCTGCAAAAAATCCCCCTGCAAAGCTGCGGGCTTTCCATCAGCCTGCATTTTACAGGGGGTTTTGTTTTCATACGGGAAAACCGGCAGGAACCGGTCATTCCTCTGTATTTTATGCTTCCGGTACTTCCGGCTGCACTTCTGTTTCCGCCGGCTGCTGCGCTTCTGTTTCCGTCGGCTGCGGCTCTTCATCCTCTGCCGGCTGCTGCGCTTCCGTTTCCGCCGGCTGCGGCTCCTCTACCGGAAACCGCTGGATGAGCTTCGCTGCTTTCTGCAGGATACACAGCGCATCGCCCGCATCAACGCCTTCTTCGTTGTCCACATTGCCTTTCAGCAGATCTGTCTCTGACGGCGTCACCAGTTTGGCTGCAATGCGAAGGACGATCAAAGCATCGTTTGCGGTAATGCTGCCGTCCGCGTCCATATCGCCGTACAGCATCGGCCCGCCGTCGCCCACAACCAGTGTGGCTGCGCCCGTACTCTGAATTTGCTTCGTCACCAGTGACGTTCTGTTTTCCACGGTCTTCACGGATGCGGGATCTACACTGACCTCTGCCGTGGCGCCTTTTGCATCCTCCGAAGAAGCGATCACCGTACCTACGGCAAGGGACTGCTCCGCAAACAGCGGCGCGGTGCCCGCGAGATATACATTCAAAATACCGGTGTCCTCGTGATAACGGTATTCCGCGATTTTCGCCGGCAGGTTTTCCGCAAATTCCATTTGCAGTTTGGCGGTACCGCCTTTAAGCTCCGCTTTCAGACTGAACTGCAGGGAAGTATTGGCCGCGGTGGTGCCTTCCGGCAGCCGGAAGGAAAGCTCCGCACGGTCCTTTTCACCTGCCAGCTGCACATCCCAGGCGTCAGAGGGAAGCGCCGCCGCCGTAAAGATGGCCCGGGGGGCCTGGCCGGCGTCTTCTCCCGTCTGCAGATGGACTGCGGACGCGGTGCTGTTCTTCGGTATGATATTGCCGTTAAAAGTGATGCCGGGCAGCGTCTTCGGCATGGTTTCAAACAGGGAATCGCTGACCAGCCGCTGTCCTTCATTTGTCAGCGCGTTGTTGACGCGGTAAAGTTCCGCGCGTACCTTCTCTACGCCGTTCAAACCGGCCTGATCCTTCGGCTCTATCCAGTAAATCCAGGTACCGTCAGAAACGTCTTCAATCTTTCCTGTATCGGGCACCTCCGCCAGTATCACCTGGGCGGCTTTCAGATTGCCTTTTTCGTCTGCGCCGCCCACAATCTTTCCGTCCTGATCGTAGAGCAGCACCACGTTGTAGGCCGGGCTGCCTTTGTAGCTTCCGGTAAAGACAACAGAGTCTTTGGGGATCACATCGGCCGCATTCTGTCCGTATTTGAAATCAGCGGACAGTTTTCCGATGACCGTTGTGCCGGTGTCTCCCGCTTTTCTGAAATCTACATTATCTCCGGTGGGGCCCACTACATCCAGTTCCGCAATGGAAACAATATCTCCGGTCTGTTCGGGGATGGCCAGTTTGACCGCCGTCGTCCGGTAAGTGCTCACATACTTTTTGTCTGCGTTGGCAAAGTAAGCGGTTCCGCTGCCGTCAAAGCTGCCTTTCGCCGCTTCGATCCATTCGCCGCCTTCGTTCCGGACGGAAATGGTGTAATCTTTGATGGTTGTTCCGGCGCCCGCCGTATATTTCAGGCCGGAAACTACCAGCGGTTTGTTAAATTCCAGAACGATTTCGGAATATTTGACCACCAGTGCTTCAAATGCGGTCTCCGGTTTGTTATCCAGCGCATAGACTGCCGGATCCGCCGGTTTCGGCTCGCAGGGATCGTCATCGGTCCCCTGCCCTGCTTTCACTTCGTTCATCGGCAGAATATCACTGTATGAAATGTTGAAATGGGTTTTGTCCATGCTGCCGTCATGTTCGATCTTGATGGGATCCAGTACCTTCACCGCGGAACGGTGCAGGAATTTATCCACAACGGTCACTTCATAGGTAACGACCCGGTGATTCAGCGTCGTCACCGTATCGGTAAATGTATTTTCTGTGGTAAAGCCCACGGGCTCTTTTTCCACCTGGCCGCCGGAAATCGTACTGCGGACGATTTCATAGCCCAGCACAGCGTCTGCGGGAATCAGATCGGATTTTAATGTAAGCACGACCTGATTAGAATTGGCGCCATTTACTTTTGCACTTGTGAATGCGCTGACCGCTTCCGTGGTGCCGTCCGCATTCAGCTTGCTGCCGTTTGCTTTGTGCTCCGCTCTGTAAGCGCGGGCCTCGTCATTGACGTAGTAAATGGCCCGGGTCTCTTTTTCAAACTGGCTTGCATAAGCGATGGTGTCCGCATCCGGCGTCTTGCCCCAGCGTTCGAAAAATTCCAGAATATCCTTTTCCGCCGCGGCGCAGCAGAGCCGCATCAGATCCTGGTCCTTATCGCTTTTGGTCAGCTTCAGTTCCACGGGGTTGGCTGTTCCCTTCGGCGCTCTGGAAGGCGTCCGCGCGTAGGTATCCACTCTTGCGAAGAACAGGTTTTTCAGCTGCTCTTCATAATTGTCGTAGGTCTTATAGTTGTAGCCGTCGTCATAGGCCAGATGCAGCTGCCAGTACATGCCCAGCTGGGTAAATACGTTGGACGCGCTGCCCTTTGTGCCCGAAGTTACCTTGTCATAGACATTTTCATAGGAAAAACGCACGCTGTCATTGGTTTCCTTTGCCTGTGCCAGCACGGAGAAATAGTTGTTGGTCACTTCCGCAACGGCGTAGACGCCCTGATTGATGCAGTGCCCGATTTCATGGGCAATGCCCCAGCCAAAGTAGCCGCCGCTCCTGTATTTTCCGTTCTCCGACTGTACCGGCACCGCCTTCATCAGGCCTGCCGTCTCCGGATATTCAATGCCGATATGGTCGCCGGACGCATACATAAATGCGCCGGAGAACATCCGCTGATACCGGATATTCAGATGCCGCTTCGGATAATAGTCTATAGGGCTGGCCACTTCCCTTTTGTCCTGATTCTTTACGGCTGCATTGTTATTTAAGCCTTTATGCTGATAGAACAGGCGCATCATTTCTTCCATGGCATCCATGGAGGAAATCAGCTGTTTTGCCCTGGCTGCCGTACTGCTGCCGCCAAGTCCTGTCAAAACCTGCTGCGCCGGGATGGAAAGCAGCATATTGTCCAGTAATATATCCGTCGCCCCCAGGATGCAGTTTGCCTCGTCATAGGCCAGATTGACATTGCCGTTTTTCGAGGCTGCATGCACCTTTTCATGGGTGGATTTCATATCTTTGACATATGTATCCAGCGCGGTGATATATGCTTCCGCCCGTTTCTGTTTTTCCGCGCTGTCCGTTACTTTGTAAAGATCCAGTTCCGGCACCTGCGTACCGCCGCTGATACGGACTGCATAACGGTCGTTCGTATTATTTCCGGTGTACTGTATATACAGCGCGCCGCCGGATTCGAACTGGCTCTTGTTCCAGATCTTCGGAATCGTAATGGTATTCTTGCCGATCTTCAAGTCTGCCACTTTTTTACTCATGGGGCTGGATTCCGCATGGTACTGGGTGGCGATCAGCTGCAGATTGGTGCTCTCGCCGGTCCTCCTGGAATTGTGTCCTACAAAGACAACGATCTCTTCTTCTGCCGCCGCGCTGACGCCCACCGGCTGCCATGCGTTCAGTCCGCCGAATCCGCGGTCCTGATCGTTGGTAGTGATCGTATTATGGATCGCAACGGGAGGATCCAGATTTTTGTTGTTCAGGATATCCTCTGCGGTCTGCAGGTCGGCCAGCAGCAGCGCTTCTTCCGGATTGTGCTCCTGGCTGACAGGATCGACCGCCTTTACCTTCTCACGAAGCGCGTTGATCTCCTTCATACCGACGTTTTCTTTCAGAACCATGTGCAGGTCGTCGGAATACAGGGCATTGATCTCGTCCTGCAGCGTATCGTAATGATAGAAATATACATCGGCAATATTGACGCCCGTCTGGATGTGTTCCTCCGTGGCAAGGTAACGTCCGATGCCGAACTGGAACTTCTTTGCCTCTACCGGATAGGGAAGCTTCAGCATATAATACATACGGTTTTCTGCGTCGGTCTTTCTGTAAATACTGATAGAACCGATATCGTGCTGTGTATCATCCTTATCCCAGTACCGGGCCTTGGCGTAGAACATGCCTGTGTCGCCGGGATATACCTGCTGGAACGCGATGGTATCTATCTTGTAAACCGTGTCAAATGTAAAGGTAAGACCGTTTCCGAGACCCAGTCCATTGAATCCGCCGTCATCCCAGTTCTTTTTGATATAATAGGACTTCGGATCCTTGTCTACCACGCCCCAGGCGCTTGTCTCGGAGTCCTTATCCAAAGGGCTGTCAGCCATCCACGCATTGTCTGCCACACCATGGGTCACATTGGTGATGTGTGCCGGCTTCGCGCCTTTTTCACCGGTATTGATCAGGTGGTACCTGGGGACAGCCGCCGCAGTGGCCGTCGTCGTCTTTACTTTTTCGTGCAAAGAAGGATCACTTTCGCCAATCTCATTGACACCGGTGACATACAGCTCATATTCTGCGTTGTCTTCCAGATTTTCAATAAGGTGCCGGTTCACCTTCAGTCCTTCGATCTTTGTATAAGCGCCGTTTGGATCGCCGGTCTTTCTGTAATACAGATTGTAGGACTGTGTATCTTTTTTGCTCATGTCCTTCCACTGGGCGGTGATGCATTTGTAGCCGCCGGTGGTGGAAAAATTGTCCGGTTTGTCCGGCCTGGACGAGGGTTTCGGCGTCGCCGCCACCGGCGCGCAGAATCCGCTTCTCCATGTACCGTTCAAAGACTGCACGGCAATGGTATACTCCGTGTAGTTTACCAGATCGTCGTTATTGAAACGGGTCACTTTGAGGGAATTGTCGCTGGTCAGGTAGGTCTCTTCCAGATCTCCCTGCTTTACCATGACTTCATACCCGGTAACATTTACACAGTGATCCCAGGAAAGGGTGATCTCCTTGCTGCCGGCCTTTGCCGCCAGGCCTTCCGGAATATCCATCTTCGGTTCCGGAATCCGTTCCTCCATGCCGTTGACAAATTCTACTTTGGAGATTTCCGCCAGATTATTGTTGTTCTGCATGCCCATAATGGTCAGGGAAACCTTCTTGACTGCCACCTGGCCGCCCAGATGTACCTGAATGTTGCCATGGATGTCCTGTTTTACAGTCACCTGATTGCTTTCTTTCATCAGATACTGTACGCTGCTGTCAACGGCGTGTACTTCCGTAACTTCCTCGCCGTTTTCATTTAAAAATGTCACGGCGACCGTTGCTTTTGCAATGGGGTTCCCGTCATTGGCCTCGATCACGATGCCGTCCATCCGCACATCGTCGCCGGGAATCTGAAAATCCACCGAAACCGGATGTTCATCAGATATGGCCACCGGCTCCATGACTTCTTTTCCGTTCTCGTCGGTCACAGGATTTCCGTTTTCATCCCGTTTCACTTCCATGGGCGGCGTAAGGATGACGGTGCCTTCCTTTTCCAGCAGTTTGCCCAGGTCTCCCCTGATTTCCGTTCCAACGCCGGCAGAGGCTTCTACAAAGGAAGCGGGAATACTCTTTTCCTCCTGTGCCGCCGTATAGGCCGGCGGGATCTGATATCCCTTTGCAAGATATTCCAGATCCGCCAGATCTGTCTTTTGGTCGCCGTTCAGATCGGTTTCTTCGGAATACGTTCCGGCGTCAATGGCGTCCGTCAGTATCCTGCGGTCGGCGTCGTCTATCTGTTTATCACCGTTCACATCCCCGATGAGGATGACGCCGGGATTGGGATAATTGTCCGCATAATCCAGGCCGTCCACAAATCCGGTGGTGACTTTGATGGTATTTACGCTGTCCTTCACCGAAACCTGCTGGGTAAAGGTCTGGAATCCGGGTGCGTCAATGGTCAGCGTATAGTCGCCGTTGGCCAGATTTTTGAACCCGACTTCCGTTTTGCTTTTCTGCTGCTGCAGATCCGGTGCAAGGGTGATAGTCTGGGCCTGCTGTCCGCTTAAACCCACCGTAAAGTCCACGGATTTCTGCAGTACCAGCGCCGGGCCGATTTCCACATTGACCCGTCCGTTTCCTGCCGCAGCGCTTCCGGCTGTACTGCCGTCTGCCGCGGAAACCCACGGGCTCTGTGACAGCGCAAACGTCAGCGCCAGAAAGCAGGCAGCTGCTCTTTTCCATAATTTCATACTCGCATACTCCTCTCTTTATTTTATCGAATGTCCTTCATTTTCTCTTTGTTTCACACATTTCCTTTTTCATCGGCTGCTGATTTTCACTGCGTCCGGTCAGTGGTTATGCCTTCTCAAACATATCCTTTCCAACGCCGCAAATCGGACAGCTCCAATCCTCCGGCAGATCTTCAAAGGGGGTTCCCGGTGCGATCCCGTTATCGGGGTCTCCCACCGCCGGGTCGTATTCATAACCGCAGGGTCCGCAAATGTATTTGTCCATGTTCTGTTCTCCTTTTTCGTATATTTTCGTGTGTTTTCTCATCAACAAACACTCGGTTCATTATATAAAACTTTTCATTATTTTGCAATCACCTTGTTTGACGTTGAAGAAAACTGCAGAATCCTGACAAAGTGCCTTGCGAAGCCTGCGCGAATCGATTATAATTTTTTTATCTATATCGTTCTGTCAAAGGAGATCTGTTGATATGAAAAGGATTCGTCTGCTTTCCCTGGTGCTTGCGGCGCTGCTGCTGATATCCGCTTCTGTCCCCGTACAGGCGGCGGAAACCGAAACTGCGCAGCCGGAAGTGATCCGGGTAGGCTTTTTTGCTTTCTCAGGCTATCATATAATCACGGAGGACGGGCACCGAAGCGGCTACGGCTATGAATTTCTGCAGCGGCTTTCCATTCATACCGGCTGGTCTTATGATTATATCGGTTATGACGGTTCCTATGCCGAAGCCCTGGATATGCTGCGCAGCGGCGAAGTGGACGTGGTGACCTCCGTTTCCAAAACCCCGGAGCGGGAAGAGGAATTTCTCTTTTCCGAACAGAATATCGGCGTCAACTCCACCATTTTTACCGTCAAAGCCGGCAATCAGACGATTGTGGAAGGGGATTACGGCACCTATGACGGCATCACCGTCGGAATGCTGGAGGGCAATTCCAAAAACGCCAATTTCGAAGCGTTTGCCGCAAAACACGGATTTACATATCAGCCGGTCTATTATAGGGAGCAGGCCGCGCTTTCCGCCGCGCTGCAGAACGGCGAGGTGGATGCTGCCGTGACCGGCAGCCTGCGGCTGCTGGAAAACGAATGGCTGCTGGAATCCTTTGACGCCAGTCCTTTCTATATTTGTACCCGGAAGGACCGCCCCGATCTGATGGCGCAGATCAATGCCGGCATCGATGAGATGGATCTCCACGATCCCAACTGGCGGGATTCCCTCCATGAGCTCTACTATGCCACGGATCAGACCGGCGACATCATCATGAATGCGGGAGAACGGGCCTTTCTGGAGGCGCATCGTGCTTCCGGCAAACCCTTGCGTCTGCTTTTCAACCCGGACCGCATTCCCTACTGCTATTTCCGCGACGGCGAGGCCCGGGGCATCCTGCCTGCTATTTTCGACGCGCTGGCCAAGCGGCTGGATCTGAATTATACTTTCATTCCGGTGAAAGATCAGGAGGAATATTATGCGCTGCGGGCGGCCGGCGAAGCCGACGTACTGCTGGATTTCGCGGGAGATTATTTTCTGGCGGAGGAAGAAGGCTATAAGATCACGGTGCCTTATTTTCATACCAGTTATGCCCGTCTGACGCTGGACGATTTCTCCGGCGACGTAAAAAAGCTGGCGGTAATGGATCAGGCGGAGGAATTAAACAGCCTGATTACCAGCCGCTTTGATGAAGACGCGCTGGCCCATTATTCCAATACCCGTGAATGCGTGCAGGCCGTGCTGGACGGAGAGGTGGACGCCACCATTCTTTATGCCTACACGGCGGAAAGTTACGCGCGGCGGGATGAGCGCAACCGGCTGACTTCCGTTTCCTTCGGCGACTCGTCCCTGTCCTATGCCGTAGGAAATGACGTGGAGGGCGGGCGTTTCCTCCTTTCCCTGCTGGACAAGGGGGCGGACAGCTTTACCGATGCGGAGCTGGAAAACATCATATCCCGGGAAATCGAGAACGACACAGAAGACAAGGTGAGCCTCACTGCCTTTTTATACCGTTATCCCGGATTTTTCCTGCTGGGCGCGTTCCTGATCCTCCTGCTGCTTTTTGCCGTCGCCATGCTGGCGGTACGAACCAGCAATCAGCGGAAGCTGAAACAAAAGGTGGCCCTTGCAACCGGCGAACTGCAGAAGAAAACGGAAGAACTGACCCACGCACTGCAGGCGGCGGACGCGGCCAATCGCGCCAAGACCACCTTTCTGAATAATATGTCTCACGACA
>CANRGZ010000074.1 GCA_947630295.1 uncultured Lachnospiraceae bacterium
GTCAACGAGGCGCTGCGCAAGGCAGATGAACTGTCCGCAAATTCCATGTCAAAGATCACCGGCGGTTTGGGAGGCTTGCCCTTTTAATGGAATACTACAGCAGGCAGATCAATCAGTTAATTGAAGAATTTTCCGCGCTGCCCGGCATCGGAAGCAAAACGGCGCAGCGGCTGGCATTTTATATTCTGGGACAGCCGAAGGAAAAGGCGCTGGCGCTGGCGGACGCCATTACGGAAGCCAGAGAGCATGTCCGTTACTGCAAAACCTGTTTTGCGCTGACGGATGCGGAACAGTGTCCCATCTGCGCCAGCAGCGAACGGGATCACAGCACCATTATGGTGGTAGAAAACACCAGAGATATGGCGGCATATGAAAAAACCGGCAGATACAACGGCGTGTATCATGTGCTGCACGGCGCCATTTCCCCCATGCTGGGCATCGGCCCGGCAGATATCAAATTAAAGGAACTGATCCAGCGTCTGGAGGGCGACGTGCATGAAGTGATCATTTCCACCAATGCGTCCCTGGAAGGGGAAACAACGGCAATGTATATCAGCAAGCTGATCAAGCCTGCAGGGATCAGGGTGACGCGGATCGCCAGCGGCGTCCCGGTGGGCGGCGATCTGGAATACATCGATGAAGTGACATTGCTTCGCGCTCTGGAAGGGCGCGTGGAATTATAGACGGCCGTTATATGCGGCAAAAATCAAACAAAGGAGGCAGGTATTCTTGAACACGGACAAAGAACGAATCAGACAGTCCATTGACGACGGAAGGACGTCGCTGGGAATTGAGTTTGGCTCTACCAGGATCAAAGCTGTACTGATTGACGAAACAAACAGGCCGGTGGCAGGCGGCACCCACGACTGGGAAAACCGTTATGAAAACGGCATATGGACATACAGCCTGGAAGACATCCATACAGGCCTGCAAAGCTGCTACAAAAGTCTGGCAGAGGACGTAGAAAAACAGTATGGTACGACGCTGAAAAAAATCGGTTCCATCGGGATCAGCGCCATGATGCATGGCTATATGCCCTTTGACAAAGACGGAAAGCTGCTGGTTCCCTTCCGGACCTGGCGCAATAATATTACGGGGCCGGCGTCGGAGTCGCTTTCTGAACTGTTCGGATTCCATATTCCGCAGCGATGGAGTATCGCGCATCTGTACCAGGCCATTTTAAACGGGGAAACCCATTTGCCCCAGATCGATTATCTCACCACGCTGGAAGGCTATATCCACAGACTGCTGACCGGGGAAAAGGTCATCGGTATCGGCGAGGCTTCGGGCATGTTCCCCATCGATTCACAGACAAAAGATTACGATGCGGAAATGGTGGCCAAATTTGACGCGCGCATTGCGGAGAAAGGCTATCCCTGGAAGCTGAAAGACATTCTGCCGAAAGTGCTGGTGGCCGGAGAACAGGCAGGTACACTGACCAAGGCAGGGGCAGCGTTTTTAGATCCTACCGGCAGCTTACAGCCGGGAATTCCTCTTTGTCCGCCGGAAGGCGACGCCGGTACCGGCATGACCGCCACCAACAGCGTTGCGAAATGTACCGGAAACGTTTCTGCAGGCACCAGCGTATTTGCCATGATCGTGCTGGAGGACAGGCTTTCCAAGCCCTATGAGGAAATCGACCTGGTGACGACGCCGGCGGGAGATGCGGTGGCCATGGTTCACTGCAACAACTGTACCTCCGATCTGAATGCCTGGGTGGGCATTTTCAAAGAATTTGCGGAAGGCATGGGCATGCAAGCGGATATGAACCAGCTTTACGGCTTCCTTTACAACAAGGCGCTGGAAGGCGCGAAGGACTGCGGCGGCCTGCTTTCCTACGGATATTTCTCCGGAGAGCATATTACGGGCTTTGACGAGGGCAGACCTTTGTTTGTACGGGAGACCAACAGCAGCTTCCATCTGGCGGAATTTATGCGCTGCCACCTGTATACGGCGCTGGGCGCGCTGAAGATCGGGATGGATATTCTGACACAGAATGAAAAAGTAACAGTGAAAAAGATTTACGGACACGGCGGACTGTTCAAAACCAAAAAGGTGGGCCAGAGTATTCTGGCGGCAGCAATGAACGCGCCGGTTTCCGTTATGGCAACTGCGGGAGAAGGCGGCGCATGGGGCATCGCACTGCTGGCTTCCTATATGAAAAACAAACAGGCGGACGAAAGTCTGGACGCTTATCTGAATGCGCATGTTTTCGCAGGAGAGCAGAGCATCGATATGGATCCGGATCCTGCGGACGTGGAAGGATTCAACCGTTTCATTGCGCGCTATAAAGCAGGCCTTGCCATCGAGCGGGCCGCAGTGGACAATATCCGTTAAGCCGCAGGCGCAGAAAAGAGGGAAAACATGTTAGAACAATTAAAAAAACAGGTATATGAAGCCAACATGGAACTGCCGAAGCGGGGCCTTGTGACCTATACATGGGGCAATGTCAGCGGCTTTGATCCGGAAAGCGGGTATTTCGCAATCAAACCCAGCGGCGTGGAATATGACGCGCTGCAGCCGGAAGACATGGTGATCATGGATTTAAACGGCAATCAGATCGAAGGAAAATACCGTCCTTCTTCAGATACCGCAACCCATATCGAACTGTATAAGGCCTTCAAAGGCATCGGCGGCATCGTGCATACCCATTCCCCCTGGGCCACCCAGTGGGCGCAGGCCGGAAAGAGCATTCCGATTTACGGAACCACCCAGGCCGATTACTTCTACGGTCCGGTGCCCTGTGCCAGAAGTCTGACCAAAGAGGAAATTGACGAGGCCTATGAAAAAAATACGGGTCTGGTGATTGCGGAAACCTTCAAGGAGATCAATCCCATTTACGTGCCGGGCGTACTCTGCACCAACCACGGACCCTTCGCCTGGGGCAAGGATGCGGCGGAAGCGGTACATAATGCGGTTGTACTTGAAGAATGTGCAAAAATGGCTTATTATACAGAAAAGATCAATCCATCGGTGCAGCCGATCCCCCAGGCATTGCTGGACAAGCATTTCTTAAGAAAGCACGGCGCAAATGCCTATTACGGACAGAAGTAAAATGAAAGTTTACATAATACGAGGAGGACTTTTTCAATGAGTAGCAGTATTGACACAAAATGCGTAAATGCCATTCGTGTACTGGCCGCAGATGCCGTACAGAAGGCAAAATCAGGACATCCGGGACTGCCGCTGGGCTCCGCTGCAATGGCATATGAGCTCTGGGCACACCACATGCACCACAATCCGAAGGATACTTCCTGGCCGAACCGGGATCGGTTCATTCTTTCGGGCGGACACGGCTCCACACTGCTGTATTCGCTGCTGCATCTGTTTGGCTACGGCCTGACAGCGGAGGATCTGGCGGGATTCCGTCAGGAAGGTTCCCTGACCCCCGGCCATCCGGAGTATCGTCACACGAGAGGCGTGGAAGCAACCACCGGCCCTCTGGGCGCAGGCATGACCATGGCAGTGGGTATGGCCATTGCGGAAGCACATATGGCAAGCATCTTCAATAAAGAAGGCTATCCGGTGGTGGATCACTACACCTACGCGCTGGGCGGCGACGGCTGTATGATGGAAGGCATTACCTCGGAAGCATTTTCCCTGGCCGGCACCCTGAAGCTGGGCAAACTGATCATCCTGTATGATTCCAACAAGATCACCATCGAGGGAAGCACCGACATCGCGTTTACGGAAGATACCACAAAGCGCTTCCAGTCCTATGGTTTCCAGACACTGACGGTAGAGGACGGCAACGACCTGGATGCCATTGCCGCAGCCATCGAAGAGGCAAAGGCGGATACCACCAGACCTACACTGATCACCGTAAAGACCATCATCGGTTACGGCTGTCCTGCAAAACAGGGCACACCGGCAGCCCACGGCGAACCGCTGGGCGAGGAAAATGTAGCTGCGCTGAAAGAAAATCTCGGTTTCCCGGCAGACAAATTCTTCTATGCGCCGGAAGACGTTTACGCACATTACAATGAACTGATCGAAGAACAGCAGACCGCTTACAACGAATGGAACAAGCTGTTTGACGATTACTGCAAGGCATATCCCGAGATGAAAGCGCTCTGGGATCAGTACCATGATGCGGATATCGCGAAGAAACTCATTGACGATGATGCATTCTGGGCTTATGAAGACGCACCTGCCGCAACGAGAAATCTGTCCGGTACCATGGTGAACCGCATTAAAGACTATTTGCCCAACTTCATGGGCGGTTCCGCGGATCTGGCGCCTTCCAACAAGACCAATATGACCGGCGCCGGCGACTTCTCCGCAGAAGACAGAAAGGGCAGAAATATGCATTTCGGCGTCAGAGAAATCGCCATGGGCGGTATTGCCAACGGTATGGCGCTTTACGGCGGCCTGAAACCCTATGTGGCGACTTTCTTCGTATTCAGTGATTACGTAAAACCTATGATCCGTCTGGCTTCCATCATGGGACTGCCGATTTCCTATGTGTTCTCCCATGACAGCATCGGCGTCGGCGAGGATGGCCCGACCCATGAGCCGGTAGAACAGCTGGCGGCACTGCGTGCCCTGCCCAACTTCCATATTTTCCGTCCGGCGGATGCAACGGAAACCGCGGCGGCATGGTACAGCGCCATCACAAGCAAGACGACGCCGACGGCACTGGCACTGACCCGTCAGAACCTGCCGCAGCTGGCAGGCTCCTCCAAGGAAGCCTTAAAGGGCGCCTATGTGATCGCGGATTCCGATAAAGCGGAACCGGATGCCATCATCATTGCCAGCGGTTCGGAAGTCAATGTTTCCATCGACGCGAAAGCGCTGCTTGCCAAGGAGGGCATCGACGTCAGAGTCGTATCCATGCCCTGTATGGATATTTTTGAAGAGCAGTCCGAGGAATACAAAGCATCGGTTCTGCCTTTAAGCTGCAGAAAACGTGTGGGCGTGGAAGCGCTTTGCTCCTTCGGCTGGGACAGATACATCGGCCTGGACGGCAAGCTCATCACCATGGATCAGTTCGGCGAGAGTGCCCCTTACAGCGTTCTGTTCAAGAAATACGGATTCACGGCGGAAAATATTGCCGCAACGGTGAAGAGCCTGTTCTAAAGGTTATCAAACATTTGTAACGTAACAAATCACCCTCCGGGCACTACCGGAGGGTGATTGCTATTTTACGGAAACTGTCTGCCGCCATCAGAAGACTTTCGCAGATACAGTCCGCAAGCTGCATCACCGTAGACAGCCGCGTGGTCTGCAGCTGCATATTGGCCAGCGGCGAGGAAAGGCAGACAATGCCGGTGATGGAAATATCCCCCACCTGTTTTAATCTCTTTTTGACGCCGATTCCGGGACATAAGGCGCCTCTCGCAATGGTAACGTATCCCAGATGGGAGGAAGAACCCAAAGAAGCATCTACGGCAATCACAGGCAGGCCGGGGTGCTTTTTCTGTGCCTCGGAAAGCTTCCGGTCCATGTTGAGGGCATGGACGGGATCCGCCAGCGTTCCGTAAACAAAAATATTCGGCAGTCCCATCTTTTCCATTTTATAACCAACCAGCGGTCCCAGACTGTCTCCCGTAATGCGGTCGGTTCCGATACAGAACAGCACATATCCGCCGGAAAGGGAAAAATCGCCGGAAAGCAGCTGCATCAGCTTCCGGTACAATTCTTTGGAAGCCGCGGCGCGGCAGGCATCGTAATAATAGGTACGGCACTTCATAAAAATCTCCTGAAACATTGGTATTGATCCGGCGGGGCAAGACAGGGCCGGCGTCTGGAAATAGTGTTACCATAATATAGAAAAATTAGTCGAAATATTTTTCAAAGATTCCGTCATAAAACGCCAAAATATCTCATGGGCTTTTTGATAGTATAGGCCTGGAACATGAATAAGGTGAGGTGAATTATGATGAATAAAAATGATTCCGTTAATTCCCAAAAGCCAAAAACAAGGAGTCCGGACCCTGCCTTGTTAAAAAACATCCGTCAAATCGGAATGCCGTCCGCAGGAACGAAACTTTATATAGAAGACAGCGTATTAAGCTATCTGAAATACCAGCTGAAAAAAAATGATAACCGTATCATTGCACTGATCGGATCAGAGTCGAAGAGAAACGACACTGCCTGTCTTTTCGTAGAGGGCGCCGTAAGGACAGATGATATCTATGCAAACGGCAGCGAATTGTCCTTCGGACAAACGGCATTTTCGGATCTGTACGATAAAATGAATACGTTTTTCGATGGCTGTATTCTCTTGGGCTGGTATGTGCCGGCATATGAAATGATCCGGAAGTATGCATCCGCTTTGGGCGAAAACTGCAGGCTTTTTATGCTGGAAGATCCGACCAATCAGGAGGAGATGTTTTACATCAGGGATATGGGCAGAGTCCGAAAGCTGGGCGGCTATAATATATACTATGACAGAAACAATGCAATGAAGAACTATCTTCTCAGCTGTAAAGAGGATTTGATGAAAGAGAATACCGAAAGGATACATACAAATACAGAATCGGCGCAGGAAAACGGGAAAGAAGAACGCAGCAGAAAAACGGACAGAAAAGATCATGAAAAAAATGAAGAACAGGAATCGTTTCGGATCACACCGTTTCTGTATGCGGCGAGTACCGTGCTTGCTATCGTGGTGCTGGTGGTAGGCATTACGATGATGGGCAATTATGAAAAAATGCACGATATGCAGGCCTCCCTGGAAACCCTGGCAAAACAGGTGGGAATCACATTTTCCGGCGGGGATGCCGATGAAACGGAAAATGATGCGGACAAGCAGTCCCCGGAAGCGACGGAGCCGGCGTCCGAAGATCTAAAGACAGATACACCGGCGGCAGAAAATACGGAAAATCCGGTGGAAACCTATGCTCCTGCCAACGGCATCGATGTGGTGGAGTATTATGTGGTAAAGGAGGGCGATACACTGGCAGGTATCTCCATGAAGCTCTATGATTCTCTGGATATGGTGGAAAAAATCTGTGAAATGAATTCCATAGAAAATGAGGATTCCCTGTATATCGGACAGAAACTGTATCTTCCAAAAGAATGAGCGAAGGACTTCGTAAGGAATTCTTTGGGAAAGCGGCTTGAAAATGTAAGGTCAATAGAGTAAACTAAAGAATGAGCAGTGTGGAAACAGGCACTGCTCATTCAAAATTTACTGCCGCCACGGAAGGATGCGCATGATGCAGACAACGAACGGAAGACGGCTGCGCAACAGCGGACTGCAGCCGGTGAACCAGGATCAGGAATATCAGGAAAAAATCAGAAAATACCGCAGGAGAAGGCGGATTACCACGGCGCTGATCGTGCTGCTGCTTTTGCTTTTGATTGCTGCGGCAATCGTTTTATACTATTACCATACCTACGAAGGTTATGCGGTGAAGGAAACGCAGGAACACGCGGACTCCACGTATGTCAGCTATGAGATGATCAACGATCTGCGTCTGCGGTGCACCAAAGACGGTATTTCCCTTCTGGAAAACGACAATCAGACCGTATGGAGCGCCACCTATGAAATGCAGTCTCCGGTTACGGATATTTGCGGGGATTATATCATTGTCTATGAAAAGGGCGGCAACCGGATTTATCTGTTTGACACAAAAGAAGCGCTGTACACCTACGATTCCGCTATGCCCATCAAAATGGCCTGCGTCAGCAGCAAGGGAACCATTGCCATGATGCTGGAGGAAGAGGACCAGGTCTGCCGGATGAAATACGTTGACAGCAAAGGAGAGACCATTGCAGAGGGCAGATCCTTTTTCAGTGAAAGAGGGTATCCCATGGATATGAGCCTGTCTTATGACGGCTATCAGCTTTGCGTCAGTTATTACGTGATCGAAGGGGCGTCGGCGAAAACCAATCTGATTTTTTACAGCTTCGATGAGATCGGGGACGCCAATGTGGATCATATCGTCACGCAGGACAGCTACAGCGATACCATCATCCCTACCGTGAAGTTCTTAAAAGACGGAACCCTGGCGGCTTTTTCGGACAGCAGCGTGCTGATCTATTCCGGCGGGAAAAAGCCTGCGCTTGCAAATACCGTTGAGATTTCGGATGAGATCCTTTCTGTGGCATACGACGAGAAAAATTTTGCGGTGGTGACCGCAAAGGAAAACGGAAAAAAACAGCTGCAGATTTACAATCGCAGCGGCAAGTCCGTTTCCACGATTCCGGTGAATTTTGAATACACGGATATCCGGATGAAAGATGGGGTGGTCCTGCTCTACAATTCAGCCAAATGGAACATTTATCTGAAAAACGGGTATCGGAAAGCGACAGGAGAATATGATGGAGAAATCACGCAGATGGTACCCGCCGGATTTCAGCATTATATGATTGTCGGCAGTGATAAAATCGAAGAAATCCAGCTGGCAAACTGACGGAGGATCCTATGAATACACTGACGATTATAGTGCTGGTCATGCTGGCGGCAGCGGCATGGCTGGGATGGCATAAAGGTTTTTTAAGGATGCTGTTTTCCGTAGGAACGGTGCTGATCTCCCTGATATTGACGCTGATACTGGCGCCCCGGGTGGAAAATTTTCTGAATGAAAAAACCAGACTTTACGATTTGATGCAGGAGAAATACAGCAGTTTCCTGCACACACAGGAAGATGACAGCTATATCCGGTCGCTGGCAGGAAATCTGAACGCAGATGAAGAAACCGGAAGCAGGGAAAACTTCCTTTCTTTGATCAAAAGCAGAGAAACGCTGGAGGAAACCGCACAGGACGCCCTGCAGGCGGTAACGGACGAATCCAAACAGCTGCTGGCTGCCGGTTTTGCAGGACTCAGCGTGAAAGCAGCGGCGTTTTTGTTGACATGGATCGTGACCGGCATCCTGATCCGGATTTTGCTTGGGGTGATTCGAATTATAGAGAAACTTCCGGTGATCCATGGGGCCAATAAGATAGCAGGACTTTTTCTGGGCGGCCTGATCGGCCTGCTGCTTCTGTGGATTTTCTTTGCGCTGGTCACCGCCGGAGCGGCCACGGACTTCGGCAGCAGATGCATGAAACAGATTGCTGACAACCCAGTTTTGTCCGCATTTTACAGGCATAATTTTATTTTAAATTTTTTTAAATAATTCTTGACAAGGCAGGAAAATGCTGATAATATAAACTTCGCTGTCACGAAAAAAGACAGCGCGAACCTTGAAAACAGAACAGAGACACAACCCTGAAAACATTCAAAGAGAGAAACAAAAAGCGAA
>CANRGZ010000075.1 GCA_947630295.1 uncultured Lachnospiraceae bacterium
ATTTCAAGTGGAGGTTGGAGAAAGACTAATTTCCACTTAGACCCCTTAGAAGTGGAAGTTAACTTTTCACTTCACCGATTTTTTTACATGAACATTTGTTCTGTACATTTTTTCTGCATAATGCTATAATAACTCTGTTGTATGCTTTTTTACCACTGCCCACAGGAGGCCTTTCATGGATCATTTTAAACTGCACAGCGAATACCAGCCCACCGGCGACCAGCCCCAGGCCATCGCGGAACTGGTCAGAGGCTTTCAGGAGGGCAATCAGTGCCAGACTTTGCTTGGGGTCACCGGCTCCGGAAAAACCTTCACCATGGCCAATGTGATACAGGCGCTGAACCGCCCCACGCTGGTGATTGCCCACAACAAGACGCTGGCTGCCCAGCTCTACGGGGAGTTCAAAGCTTTTTTCCCCGAAAATGCCGTGGGGTACTTCATTTCTTATTACGATTATTACCAGCCGGAGGCCTATATTCCTTCGTCTGATACCTATATTGCGAAAGATTCTTCCATTAACGATGAAATCGACAAGCTCCGGCTGTCCGCCACCGCCTTTTTGTCCGAACGCAGAGACGTGATCATTGTGGCTTCCGTGTCCTGTATTTACGGGCTGGGCAGTCCCGAGTCCTATCAGAACCTGATGATTTCCCTGCGCCCCGGCATGCAGCGGGACCGGGACGAAGTCATTTTATCCCTGATTGAAATGCAGTATGATCGCAATGATCTGGATTTCAAGCGGGGCACCTTCCGGGTGCACGGAGATATTCTGGACATTTATCCGGCGGTCAATACGGACCGGGCGATCCGGGTGGAGTTTTTCGGGGATGAGATCGACCGCATCGCGGAATTTGACGTGGTGACGGGAGAGATTGTAAGCATTCTCGAACACGCGGCGGTTTTCCCCGCCTCCCACTATGTGGTGGACGAGGTAAATATGAAGCGGGCTGTGGCGGCGATTGAGGAAGAAATGGAAGAACGGGTGAAATATTTCAAGCAGCATGACAAGCTGATTGAAGCCCAGCGCATTGCGGAGCGGACCCATTTCGACGTGGAAATGATGCGGGAAACCGGCGTCTGCAGCGGCATTGAAAATTATTCGCGGCATTTGTCCGGCCTTGCCCCCGGGGAACCGCCCTTTACGCTGCTGGACTATTTTCCCGATGATTTCATCATTATGATCGACGAATCCCATATGACCATTCCCCAGATCCGCGGCATGTACGCGGGAGACCGGTCCCGGAAAGAGACGCTGGTGGAATACGGCTTCCGCCTGCCCTCTGCGCTGGACAACCGCCCTTTATGTTTTGAGGAATTTGAACAGCATATCGATCAGGTGCTGTTTGTTTCGGCGACGCCGGGGCCCTATGAGGAGGAACACGAGCTCAAACGGGTGCAGCAGCTGATCCGGCCTACGGGACTGTTGGATCCGGAGATTACGGTTTACCCGGTAAAGGGCCAGATCGACCGCCTGATCAGCGAGATCAAAAAGGAAACGGCAGACAAGCACAAGATCATGGTAACCACGCTGACCAAACGTATGGCGGAAAGCCTGACGGATTACCTGCGGGAGGCCGGGATCCGGGTCCGGTATCTGCATTCCGATATTACGGCCTTTGACCGTAGTAAAATCATACGGGATATGCGGCTGGATGTATTCGACGTGCTGGTGGGCATCAACCTGCTCCGGGAAGGACTGGATATCCCGGAGGTTTCGCTGGTGGCGATTCTCGATGCGGACAAGGAAGGCTTTTTGCGTTCGGCTACCGCGCTGATTCAGACGGTGGGCCGTGCGGCACGAAACGCCAAAGGCCGGGTCATTATGTTTGCGGACGAGATGACCGATTCCATGAAGACGGCCATCGACGAGACCAACCGGCGGCGTAAAATCCAGCAGGCGTACAATACGGCCCATCACATTACGCCGAAGACCATTGAAAAATCCGTCCGGGATCTGATCCGCATTTCCACGGAAGTGGAGAAGCAGGAAGCCAGCCTGAAGAAGGATCTGGAATCCATGAGCCGGAAGGAACTGGAAAAACTAAGCATGCAGACCGAAAAGAAAATGCGCAAAGCGGCGGCGGAGCTGGATTTCGAATCCGCTGCGCTGTACCGCGACGAGCTGATTAAGATAAAGGAACTGATATCGGAACATGAAGAAAATTGATTATATTAAAGTGCGCGGCGCACGGGAACACAATTTAAAAGACATCGACGTGGATATTCCCAGAAACAAGCTGGTGGTTTTGACGGGACTGAGCGGTTCCGGCAAATCATCCCTGGCCTTCGATACCATTTACGCGGAGGGACAGCGCCGGTACATGGAATCCCTTTCCAGCTATGCCAGACAGTTTTTGGGACAGATGGAAAAACCGCAGGTAGAGCGAATCGACGGATTGAGCCCTGCTATTTCCATTGATCAGAAGTCCACCAACCGCAATCCCAGATCTACCGTGGGAACCGTGACGGAAATTTATGATTATTTCCGGCTGCTGTACGCGCGGATCGGTATTGTACACTGCCCCAACTGCGGCAAAGAGATCAAACGCCAGACTGTGGATCAGATGGTGGAGCGTCTGATGCAGTATCCGGAGCGGACCAGGATCCAGCTGCTGGCGCCGGTGGTGCGGGGCCGCAAGGGCGAGCACGCCAAGGTGTTTGAACAGGCGCGAAAGAGCGGCTACGTCCGGGTGCGGGTGGACGGCAATCTTTACGATCTTTCCGAGGAAATCAAGCTGGAAAAAAACAACAAGCACAATATTGAAATCATTGTAGACCGGCTGATGATCCGGGAAGGCATCGAAACCCGTCTGGCGGAATCCATTGAAAACGCCCTGAATCTTTCCGGGGGACTGCTCTACGCCGATGTGGCGGAGGAGGAGCTGCTGACCTTCAGCGACAGCTTTTCCTGTCCGGACTGCGACGTCAGCATCGAGGAAGTGGAACCCCGCAGCTTTTCTTTTAACAATCCCTTCGGCGCCTGCCCGGTATGCTTCGGGCTGGGCTTTAAAATGAAATTCGATCCGGATCTGATCATTCCGGATCCGTCTCTGGCCCTGTCGGAGGGCGCCATTGCAGCCCCGGGATGGCAGTCTTGTACTGATGCGTCCAGTTTCACTCATGCGGTGCTTACAGCGCTGGCAAAGGAATACGATTTTTCCCTGGATACCCCCTTTGAAGCGCTGCCGGAGGAGATCCGGAAGATGCTGATTTACGGAACGGAAGGGAAAAAGGTCAAGGTTTACTATAAAGGCCAGCGGGGCCAGGGCATTTACGACGTGGCCTTCGAAGGGCTGATTGAAAATCTGAACCGCAGATACCGGGAAACGGCTTCGGATATCGTCAAAGCGGAGTACGAAACCTTTATGCGGATCACTCCCTGTGAAAAATGTAAAGGAATGCGCTTGAAAAAATCCAGTCTTGCTGTTACAGTAGGAGGGAAGAATATTTTTGAAGTAACCAGTCTGTCCGTATCCGAATTGCAATCCTTTCTTTCCGGTCTGGAACTGACACCCCAGCAGCAGTTAATCGGAAAAACTATATTAAAGGAAATTCACGCCCGGGTAGGATTTCTTATCGAAGTGGGCCTTGACTATCTTTCTCTGGGCCGTGCCGCGGGCACCCTGTCCGGGGGAGAGGCACAGCGAATCCGGCTGGCGACCCAGATCGGTTCGGGACTCACCGGGGTGGTCTATATTCTGGATGAACCCAGCATCGGCCTGCATCAGCGGGACAATGAAAAACTGATCCATACCTTACAGAATCTGCGGGATCTGGGCAACACCGTCATTGTGGTGGAGCACGACGAAGATACCATGCGGACGGCGGATTATATCGTTGATATCGGGCCGGAAGCCGGCATCGGCGGCGGGCAGGTGGTTGCCTGCGGCACGGCGGAAGAGATCATGCAATGTAAGGAGTCGCTGACCGGCGATTATTTAAGCGGCAGAAAATGTATTCCCGTGCCGGAAACCAGACGCAGTCCCGCAGGCTGGATCAGCGTCAAACAGGCGGCGCAGAACAATCTCAAGCACATCGACGTGGATTTTCCCCTTGGGGTATTTACCTGTGTCACCGGCGTTTCCGGTTCCGGAAAAAGCTCTCTGGTGAATGATATTCTGTATCAGGTGCTGGCGAAGAAGTTAAACCACGCCAGAACCATTCCGGGAAAACACAAAACCGTGACGGGATTAGAACAGCTGGACAAGGTCATCAATATCGATCAGTCCCCCATCGGCAGGACGCCCCGGTCCAATCCCGCGACCTATACGGGGGCTTTTGATCTGATCCGGGATATCTTTGCCCAGACCAGAGACGCAAAGCGAAAGGGCTATACCAAAGGCAGGTTCAGCTTCAATGTCAGAGGCGGCAGATGCGAGGCCTGCAAAGGGGACGGCATCATTAAAATCGAAATGCATTTCCTGCCCGATGTGTTTGTCCCCTGCGAAGTATGCAAGGGCAAGCGGTATAACCATGAAACGCTGGAAGTGAAGTACAAGGACAAAAATATCTTTGAAGTGCTGGATATGACGGTGGAAGAGGCCCTTGACTTTTTTGACGCGGTGCCGAAAATCCGCACCAAACTCCAGTGTCTATATGACGTGGGACTTTCATATATTAAACTGGGACAGCCCTCAACCACCCTGTCCGGGGGAGAGGCGCAGCGGATCAAGCTGGCGACGGAACTGTCCCGGCGGGGCACCGGAAAGACGGTGTATATTCTGGATGAGCCTACCACAGGACTGCATTTTGACGATGTCAATAAGCTGATTCAGATTCTGCAGCGGCTGACGGACGCGGGAAATACCATTATCGTCATCGAACACAATCTGGATGTGATCAAGTCGGCGGATTATCTGATCGATATGGGCCCGGAAGGCGGCGACGGCGGCGGCACGGTGGTGACCTGCGGCACGCCGGAAGAAGTGGCGGCCTGTGATAAGTCCTATACCGGAAAGTTTGTAAAGAAATTGCTGAAATAAAAGAAGAAATCCCGCCATGTTGCCATGGCGAGATTATCTGTACAAAGGAGAAAAAAGAGGGAGTACCAAGCCGGGTGCGACTCCCGGCTTGGCCGAGTTATGAAAGTTGTAATAGTTTTCACTACTACAATGCTCACTATAGAAACAAAATGTGAAAGAATTGTGTCAATTAATTGAAGACTTTGTGTAAAACAGCGGAGGATATGACCATCCGGAAGAACACATCAAACTGCTGCAGAAATCTGGAGGAAAGCAAATGAGTATGCGGGAAAAGTATCTGTCACTGCCTTTAACGGAATTAAGGGCGATTGCAAAGGTAAGAGGCCTGAAAAAGATTTCTTCGCTTCGAAAAAATGACCTGATTGCACGGATGCTGGAGGAAGACGAGAAAGAAAACGCGGCACAGGCGGCACAGAAAGCAGCGCAGGAAGAATCTGCACAGGCAGTGCCCAAGCCGGTGCGGGAAGAGGTGCCGCAGGCGGTACAGAAAGCGTTCAGCGAAGAACCTGCGCGGAAACCGGAACGGGAAGAAGCGCCGAAAACAGAACCGGCACAGAAAAGCAATGCCAGCAGTTTCGCAAACTCCAGTCTGGACAGCGGCGTGACAGCCAAGGGCATACTGGAAGTCATGCAGGATGGCTTCGGCTTCATTCGAAGCGCCAATTATCTGCCGGGGGACAATGATATTTATGTGGCGCCATCCCAGATCCGCAGATTCAACCTGCGGACCGGAGACATCATTGAAGGCAATATCCGCGTCAAAACCCAGAATGAAAAATTCGGCGCCCTTCTTTACATCAAGTCTGTCAACGGCTATTCTTTGCAGGAAACTTCCCACAGAAAAAATTTTGAAGATATGATTCCGGTATTTCCCGATGAAAGGATGCGGATTTCGGAAGGCAGCAGCAACCGCGCCATCCGGATCATCGATCTGATTTCCCCCATCGGCAAGGGCCAGCGGGGGATGATCGTTTCGCCGCCGAAGGCAGGAAAGACCACCTTGCTCAAGGCCATTGCCAAAGCCATGGTGAAAAACAATCCGGAAGTGCATATCATTATCCTGCTGATCGACGAACGGCCGGAGGAAGTGACGGATATGAAAGAATCCATTCCCGGGGAAAATGTGGAGGTGATTTATTCCACTTTTGACGAGCTGCCGGAACGACATAAACGGGTATCGGAAATGGTGCTGGAACGGGCGAAACGGCTGGTGGAGCACAAGCAGGATGTGGTGATTCTGCTGGACAGCATTACCCGGCTGGCCCGGGCCTATAACCTGACGATCCCTTCCAGCGGAAGAACCTTGTCAGGCGGTCTGGATCCCGCGGCGCTGCATATGCCGAAACGTTTCTTCGGCGCGGCGCGGAACATCCGGGAAGGGGGCAGCCTCACCATACTGGCCACTGCCCTGGTGGATACCGGCTCCAAGCTGGACGACGTGGTCTTTGAGGAATTTAAGGGTACCGGCAACATGGAACTGGTACTGGATCGGAAACTGTCCGAACGGCGGATTTTCCCTGCCATCGATATTGTCAAATCAGGCACGCGGCGGGAGGATCTGCTGCTGAGCCCCGATGAACGGGAGGCCATGTACTATATGCGGCGGCATTTCAACACCGGAAAATCAGAAGAAGCGGTGGAACGGGTACTGGATTTGTTTGCCGCCACCAATGACAATGCGGAGCTGGTGATCCGTCTGAAAAACCAGTTCGGAAAATACGCGCGGAACCGGCAGAACGGACAGAGCGTGTGATTATATGACAAAAATACAGGGACTTGAAGATGCAGTGGATACAGCGCATTTTCAAGTCCTTTTTTTGTATGCAAAAAATCGCAAAGTTTACAACTTTGCGAAAAGCATAAAAAAAGCCGGTGTTTACAGCATTTTGCGGCTGTAATCTCCGACTTTTTTCTATAATATAATGCCGAAAATCTCAAAGACCGAATACGGACAGTTTGTTGATATTCTTCCGCTTGACCTCCATGGATGAATGAATATAACACTCCAGGGTAATGGATGTATTCGCGTGCCCCAGAATCTCAGAAAGAGACTTGATCTCAACGCCCGCTTCCATACAGCGCGTCGCAAAGGTATGCCGCAGCGTATGGAAATGTACGCCGGAAAGGCCGCAGTCCATGGCATATTTTTTCAGACGGTACTGCAGGGCCCGGGGTTCCATGAAATGTTCGGTCCCTGTGAGGAAAAACGCATTCTGTTTACCTGGTTTCGCAGATGCGCACAATGCGGTCATATGTTCTGTCAGCGGAATGATACGGACAGACTGATCGCTTTTGGGTGCGCCGATGAGGATTTTCGTCCGGGCGCCGTGACTGTCTGTGTTTTTCAGACGCTGCATCGTATCAGTAATGCGAATGGTCTTCTCACTGATTGAGACATGGTTCCATCGCAAAGCACAAAGTTCGCCAATACGAATGCCAGTAGACAGCGCCAGCAGGATCCCCAGCTTGCAAAAATCCATTTTCCTTAATAAATAAGCAACAAGCTGGTTCTGTTCTTCCACCGACAATACCCGCACTTCTTTTTTTCGTTCTTTCGGATAGATGAACTCCACCACCGGCAGCGGATGATCCGACAGTTTTGCCGAAAATTGCAAAACACCGTGCAGTACCAGCAGAATATCTTTTACGGTTTTTGGCGACAACCCTTTTTCTTCCAGCAGCAGATTGGTAAATGCGGCGATTTTTCCCGTGGTCACGGCGGCAGGCCAGCAGTCTTGAAAGGTTGGTAAGATGTGTTTGCTGATGATCATCTCATAGCGGACCCGCGTAGATTCTTTCCATGTCCCCCGGTGCACCGACAGCCACAAATCACAGTACCAGTCCAGCCGGTGCCGTACGCGCACGGTTTCTCCGTCTTTTCTTTTGTACATATTTTCACTTTTTAACATTTTCCTCATCCTCTTTCTGTAGATTAGTACTCCTATTTTACCGGCTGGAAATATTTTTCTGTAAATAATTCATGTTTCATGTTGCTTTTTCTTTCACATTGTGATATAAGATATAGGAATCCAGAAATCGCAAAGTTGTAAACTTTGCGAAAGAAAAAATACAAGATATGGTGTTTCCGTTTGGCAAAACAAATAGATATAGAAAAATGATTACGCTTTACAAACATAATCAAATTGCATATACATCGGCGCTGGAGCTGCTTCACAGCAGGCACAGAGCCGCGGTGATTCATCCGACAGGTACCGGAAAATCGCTGATTGCTTTTAAGCTCTGCGAAGATTTTCCGAAGAAGCGCATGCTTTGGCTGTCGCCGTCTTCGTATATTTTTAAAACCCAGACGGAAAATCTGTCGCAGATGACCGGCGGTTTCATCCCGCAGAATATCCGGTTTTTTACCTATGCAAAGCTGATGCTGATGGACGAGGGGGAACTTTCGTCCCTGATGCCGGATTATATCATCCTGGATGAGTTTCATCGCTGCGGCGCTGACCAGTGGGGCAATGGCGTCCGGAGACTGCTGGAAATCTTTCCCCAGGTACCTGTACTGGGACTGTCCGCCACGGCCATCCGCTATCTGGATCATCAGCGGGATATGGCCGAGGAACTGTTTGATGGAAATGTGGCGTCGGAAATGAGCCTGGGCGAAGCCATGGTGCGGGGCATATTAAACCCACCGCGATATATCACTGCTTTGTATTCTTACCGGAAATCACTGGATGTATACGGCAGGCGTATTGCAAAGCTGCATTCTGCGGAGCGCAGACAGGCGGCCGAGCAGGCACTGGAACGATTTCGCCGGGCGCTGGAGCAGGCGGAGGGACTGGACGTTATCTTTGACCGGCATATGGCCAATCGGCACGGAAAATACATTGTCTTTTGCGCCAATGCCGCGCATATGCGGGAAATGATGAGGCATGCGGCCGAATGGTTTGGCAAGGTGGATCCGTGCCCGCGGATGTATTCCGTTTATACGGAGGACCCTATAGCAAGCCAGTCTTTCCGGCAGTTCAAAGAGGACCAGGAGGAGGATCATTTACGCCTCCTTTACTGTATCGACGCACTAAACGAGGGCATCCACATCGACGGCATCAGCGGCGTGATCCTGCTGCGGCCCACGGTGTCGCCCATTATATACAAACAGCAGATAGGGCG
>CANRGZ010000076.1 GCA_947630295.1 uncultured Lachnospiraceae bacterium
CCTTCCACCAGCACCGGCTCAAAGGCCTGAATGCCCAGACGATGCAGGGTAGGCGCACGGTTCAGCATAACGGGATGCTCTTTAATCACGTCCTCCAGCACATCCCATACCTCGGGCTGCAGCCGTTCTACCATTTTCTTTGCGCTCTTGATATTGTGGGCGGAACCGTTCTGCACCAGTTCTTTCATAACAAAAGGCTTGAACAGCTCAATTGCCATTTCCTTCGGCAGGCCGCACTGATAAATTTTCAGTTCGGGACCCACAACGATAACGGAACGTCCGGAATAATCCACACGCTTGCCCAGCAGGTTCTGACGGAAACGTCCGGACTTTCCTTTCAGCATATCGGAAAGAGATTTCAGCGCACGGTTGCCCGGGCCGGTCACAGGACGGCCGCGTCTGCCGTTGTCGATCAACGCGTCCACTGCTTCCTGCAGCATTCTCTTTTCGTTTCGTACAATGATTTCCGGCGCGCCCAGCTCCAGCAGCCGTTTCAGCCGGTTGTTTCTGTTGATGATCCTGCGGTACAGGTCATTGAGATCCGAGGTGGCAAATCTGCCGCCGTCCAACTGTACCATGGGACGTAAATCGGGGGGAATAACCGGAATGACGTCCATAATCATCCACTCCGGATGGTTGCCCGCCGCTTTGAAGGCTTCCAGAACCTCCAGACGCTTGATGATACGCGCCCGCTTCTGTCCGGTGGAATCCTTCAGCTCCTGCTTCAGTTCCTCCAGATCCTGATCCAGATCGATGGCTTCCAGCAGCTCTTTTACGGATTCCGCACCCATGCCGACCCGAAAGCTGTTTCCGTAGGTTTCCTTCGCGGTCTGATACTCCTTTTCAGAAAGCACCTGTTTGTATTCCAGGTTGGTTTCTCCGGGATCCAGTACGATATAGCTTGCAAAATACAGGACCTTCTCCAGCACTCTCGGAGAAATATCCAGCATCAGTCCCATTCTCGAAGGGATGCCCTTAAAATACCAGATATGAGAAACCGGGGCCGCCAGTTCGATATGGCCCATCCGTTCCCTTCTTACATTTGATTTGGTAACTTCCACGCCACAGCGGTCACAGACAACGCCTTTGTATCTGATTTTTTTGTATTTTCCGCAGTGGCACTCCCAGTCCTTGCTGGGTCCGAATATTCTTTCGCAGAACAGACCGTCCTTTTCCGGTTTCAATGTTCTGTAATTAATGGTTTCCGGCTTCTTTACCTCGCCTCTCGACCACTCGCGGATCCGTTCCGGGGATGCCAGTCCGATCCGAATGGCGTCACAGGTAATCGGCTGATAAACATCTTGTGTTACATTTCCTGACTGAGGCATACGCGCACTCCTTTCATGTAATCGTACAATCCGTTATTCCATATCATTTTCCATTGCATCCAGGGCTTCTTCCAGCATTTCATCCAGCGGCTCGTCTTCCCGGGCATCTACCAGTTCATGATCCTCGTTGAATTCCTGCTTGCTGTAGCCGTGCTGCTCAAATGATTCCTGATACCTAAAATCGCTGTCTCCCTCAATGATGGCATTCAGGTCCGTATCCGCGTATTCGGTATTTTCCAGAATATCCACTTCCGTGTTGTCGTCACGCAGCACCCGCACATCCAGACCCAGAGACTGCAGCTCTTTCAGAAGTACCTTGAAAGATTCGGGAATACCGGATTCCGGAATATTATCCCCCTTGATAATCGCTTCATAGGTCTTGACTCTTCCGATAATATCGTCGGACTTCACCGTCAGGATCTCCTGCAGCGTATACGCCGCACCATAAGCCTCCAGCGCCCAGACTTCCATTTCACCGAAACGCTGTCCGCCGAACTGGGCCTTGCCGCCCAGCGGCTGCTGGGTCACAAGGGAGTACGGGCCGGTAGAACGGGCGTGGATCTTATCGTCTACCAGATGATGCAGCTTCAGATAATGCATGTGGCCAACCGTAACCATACCGTCAAAATATTCTCCGGTCCGTCCGTCACGCAGCCTGACCTTACCGTCTCTGCGAATCGGAACGCCCTTCCATACCGCACGGTGCGCCTTGTTTTTCTCCAGATAGTCATAAACTTCCGGAAGCAGTTCCTCTTTGTGTTTATCCGTAAATTCTTTCCAGGAGCAGTTGGCGTAATCGTTGGCCAGCTCCAGGGTATCCATAATATCTTTTTCGTTGGCGCCGTCAAATACAGGCGTGGAAACATTAAAGCCCAGTACCTGCGCCGCAAGGGAAAGGTGGATTTCCAGCACCTGTCCGATATTCATACGGGAAGGCACGCCCAGAGGATTCAGCACGATATCCAGCGGCCTTCCGTTTTCCAGATAAGGCATATCTTCCACCGGCAGCACTCTGGAAACAACACCCTTGTTTCCATGGCGTCCGGCCATCTTGTCGCCCACGGAAATTTTCCGCTTCTGGGCAATATAAATCCGCACGGATTCATTGACGCCGGGGGCCAGTTCGTCCCCGTTTTCCCTGGTAAATACCCGGGCAGCTACCACAATGCCGTATTCGCCGTGGGGCACCTTCAAAGACGTATCCCGTACTTCCCGCGCTTTTTCTCCGAAAATCGCACGCAGCAGCCGTTCTTCCGCCGTCAGCTCCGTTTCGCCCTTCGGCGTGACTTTTCCTACCAGAATATCGCCTGCACGCACTTCCGCACCGATGCGGATAATGCCCCGTTCATCCAGATCCTTCAGCGCATCGTCGCCTACGCCCGGCACGTCCTTGGTGATTTCTTCCGCGCCCAGCTTGGTGTCTCTGGCTTCACACTCATATTCTTCGATATGGATCGAAGTATAAACGTCCTCCTGCACCAGTCTCTCGCTCAGGAGCACCGCATCTTCATAATTGTAGCCTTCCCAGGTCATAAATCCGATCAGCGGATTCTTTCCGAGGGCAATTTCTCCGTTGGAGGTGGAAGGGCCGTCGGCAATGACTTCGCCTGCTTCCACATGATCGCCTTTGGAAACGATGGGGATCTGATTGTAACAGTTGCTCTGATTGCTGCGGGCAAACTTCATCAGTTTGTACTCATCCCGCTGCCAGTCCTGATCCGAACGGATCACGATCCGGTTGGCCTCAACGCTTTCCACCACGCCCGCGTGCTTTGCGATCACACAGACGCCGGAATCCTCTGCTACCTTCGGTTCCATACCAGTGCCCACTACAGGGGCTTCGGTGATCATCAGCGGCACCGCCTGCCGCTGCATGTTGGAACCCATCAGCGCACGGTTTGCATCGTCATTCTGCAGGAAGGAAATCAGGCCCGTAGCCACGGAGAAAGGCATCTTCGGAGATACGTCCATGTAATCAAACATAGTCTTCTCATATTCCTGGGTCTCATCCCGGTAACGGCCGGATACCATTTTCTTAACGAAATGGCCTTCTGCATCCAGCGGCTCATTGGCCTGGGCAACGTGATAATTGTCCTCTTCGTCCGCCGTCATATAGACCACTTCCGAAGTAACCACCGGATTTTCGGGATCCGATTTGTCAATCTTTCTGTAAGGCGCCTCGATAAAGCCGTACTCATTGATCCTCGCATAAGTGGCCAGCGAGTTGATCAGTCCGATGTTGGGACCTTCCGGCGTCTCAATGGGGCACATTCTGCCGTAATGGGAATAATGTACGTCACGCACCTCAAATCCGGCACGGTCTCTGGAAAGGCCGCCGGGGCCCAGTGCGGAAAGCCTTCTCTTGTGGGTCAGCTCGCCCAGGGGGTTGTTCTGATCCATGAACTGGGACAGCTGGGAAGATCCGAAGAACTCCTTCACCGCGGCCGTCACCGGTTTTGTGTTGATCAGCGACTGGGGCGACATATTTTCAATATCCTGGGTGGTCATCCGCTCCCGGACCACACGCTCCAGCCGGGACAGGCCGATACGGTACTGATTCTGCAGCAGTTCGCCCACGGCGCGGATCCGGCGGTTGCCCAGATGATCAATATCATCCTTGTTGCCGATGCCGTATTCCAGATGAATATTATAGTTAATGGAAGCTAAAATATCTTCCTTTGTAATGTGCGGCGGGATCAGTTTGGAGGTATTTTTCCGGATGGCTTCTTTCAGCTCCTCCGGATCGCTGTATTCTTCCATCAGCTTTTCCAGTTCCGGATAATATACCATTTCCGTAATGCCCAGTGACTTGGGCGGCACGTCCAGATCCACAAAGCTGGCCAGATCCACCATCAGATTGGACAGCACCTTTACATCCCTGTCCTCCGTCCGGAGCATGACGTAAGGCACCGCCGCATTCTGAATATCATCGGCCAGCTGCCTTGTAACGGTGGTGCCGGCGGCTGCAATGATTTCTCCGGTGGTTTCATTCACCACGTCTTCCGCCAGCACGTGTCCGGTGAGGCGGTTCCGGAAGGAAAGCTTCTTGTTGAATTTATACCGTCCGACTTTCGCAAGATCGTATCTTCTTGCATCGAAAAACATACTGGTGATCAGGCTGGCCGCGCTCTCCACGGAAAGGGGCTCGCCGGGACGGATTTTTTTGTACAGTTCCAGAAGGCCCTCCTCATAACTGGTGGAAGGATCCTTTCCAAAGCTGGCATAAATCTTGGGTTCCTCGCCGAACAGGTCGATAATCTCCTGATTGGTGCTGACACCCATGGCACGGATCAGCACGGTCACGGGCACCTTGCGGGTCCGGTCCACGCGAACATAGAACACATCGTTGGAATCGGTTTCATATTCCAGCCATGCGCCGCGGTTGGGAATCACCGTTGCAGAGAAAAGCCGCTTGCCCAGCTTATCATGAGTGATATCATAATAAATGCCGGAGGAACGGACCAGCTGGCTGACGATAACACGCTCCGCGCCGTTGATCACAAAGGTGCCGGTATCTGTCATCAGCGGCAGATCCCCCATGAAAATATCATGCTCTGTGATCTCATCCTTTTCTCTGTTGATCAGTCTGACTTTCACCTTCAGGGGCGCCGCATATGTCGCATCGCGTTCCTTGCACTCCTCGATGGTATATTTTGTGTCTTCTTTGCACAACACAAAATCGACAAACTCAAGACTGAGCTGCCCGCTGTAATCGGTAATGGAAGAAATGTCGTCAAATACCTCTTTGAGCCCTTCGTCCAGAAACCACTGATAGGAATTTTTCTGAACTTCAATGAGATTCGGCATGTCAAGCACTTCTTTTTGACGGGCGTAACTCATTCGAAAGTTTCTGCCTGATTTCACAGGTTTGATACGGTTTTTCTCCATCGATGTCCCACCTCTCGTTATCTTTTATCGATATTTAACCGATTTTACTCCTAACTTATCATAACAGTGTATTTCACATCTTAACACCTGAATTTGACATTGTCAATCTTTTTACAATCCAATTTCCGAAAAAAAGCATACCCCCGGAGCTTTTCTCTGAGGGTATGCTGTAACTGCGTAATGTGAAAAATTTTCGTTCCGCAATTATTTGAGTGTAACTTTTGCGCCTTCTGCTTCCAGCTTAGCCTTGATATCTTCGGCTTCTGCCTTCTCAACGCCTTCTTTGACCATCTTCGGTGCGTTGTCAACCACTTCCTTGGCTTCCTTCAGGCCAAGACCGGTGATCTCACGAACGACCTTGATTACCTTAACCTTGTTGGGGCCGATCTCTGTCAGCTCTACGTTGAACTCGGTCTGCTCTTCAGCCGCGCCTGCGCCTTCGCCGCCTGCTGCCGCTACAACAACGCCTGCCGCTGCGGAAACGCCGAACTCTTCCTCACATGCCTTTACCAGGTCGTTTAATTCCAGAACTGTTAACTCTTTAATCGCATCAATTAATTCAGCTGTTGTTAATTTTGCCATTTTTCTTACCTATCCTTTCTGATTGAAATAACTTACTCTGCCGCGGGGGCTTCTTCCGCCGGGCTTGTGGTTTCGGCAGCGCCTTCGCCGCCCTTTTCTGCAATCTGTTTGATTACTCTTGCGAAGTTTGCAACCGGTGACTGAATGCTTCCAAGCAGTTTGGAAAGCAGTTCTTCTCTGGAAGGAATCTTCGCAATCTGCGCCATGCCGGCTTCATCATAAAAGATATCTTCCACTACGCCGACCTTCAGCTCCAGGCTCTTGACGTTCTTCGCGTATTTTGCGATCAGTCTGGCGGGCGCCGTTGCATCTGTCTTTGAAATCGCGATGGCATTGGGGCCTTCCAGGTATTCGCTGATGCTTTCACAGGGCGTACCCGCAAATGCGCGCTTCATCAGTGTGTTCTTGTATACTTTGTAAATCACATCTGCTTCTCTTAAAGTTTTACGAAGCGCCGTGTCTTCTTCTACCGTAATGCCGCGGTAATCTACAAGAACAACGGATTTGGCATCCTTGATGCTTTCAGAGATCTCATCAACAATCGGCTGCTTTAATTCAACTTTTGCCATGAATGTGCACCTCCTTAAAAAGTATTGAATGTGCTGCTTCGTATGCAAATCAATATAAAAAGAAAACCCCGTTTCCCAAAGGCAGAACGAGGTTTATCATCGAATGATTTTATATACCTCGGCAGGATTTACGTTTTTTCAAACACCTGCTGTCTCAGGCAGCAACATTATTTATTTACAATGCGCTTAAAACGCACGGCAAATCATATGCATTTTTTACTTAGATCAGCTTCCGTATCTTGCCGTATTCAGCTTGATGCCGGGGCCCATGGTAGACGTCAGGCAGATGCTCTTGAAGAACTGTCCCTTCAGTGCGGCGGGCCTTGCCTTCATCAACGCGCTCATCAGCGCATTGAGGTTTTCGCTCAGCTGCTCCGCCGTAAAGGATGCCTTTCCGATGGGCACGTGAATAATATTGGATTTATCGAGACGGTACTCGATCTTACCTGCTTTGATATCCGCGATGGCCTTGGTCAGATCCATGGTGACCGTACCGGCCTTCGGGTTGGGCATCAGGCCTTTCGGGCCCAGCACACGGCCGAGGCGTCCCACCACGCCCATCATATCCGGTGTGGCGACAACAACGTCAAAATCCAGCCAGCCTTCATTCTGAATCTTCGGAATCAGTTCCTCTCCGCCGACAAAATCCGCGCCGGCTGCCTTTGCTTCGTCTTCCTTGGCGCCCTTGGCAAATACCAGCACGCGCACGCTCTTACCGGTACCCTGCGGCAGTACAACGGCGCCTCGGATCTGCTGATCTGCATGACGGCCGTCACAGCCGGTTCTGATATGCACTTCGATCGTCTCGTCAAATTTTGCAGTGGCAACCTGTTTTACCAGTTCAACTGCCTTGTCTGCGTCATATAATACGGAACGGTCAATCAATTTTGCCTTTTCTTTATAATTTTTTCCTCGTTTCATAAAAACCTCCCGGTGGTCTGTCGAAGCTGCACGCTTCTTCCACATTCTATATTCTTGTTATCAGTCCGCAACCGTTACGCCCATACTTCTGGCGGTACCCGCGATCATGCTGATCGCAGTGTCGATATTGGCGGCGTTTAAATCCGGCATCTTCATCTCGGCGATTTCCTTCAGCTGATCCCTGGTAATCGTAGCGACCTTGGTTCTGTTGGGCACGCCGGAGCCTGATTTGATATTGCAGGCTTTTTTAATCAGCACAGCCGCAGGGGGCGTCTTTGTAATGAAGCTGAAGCTTCTGTCCGAATAAACCGTAATAACGACAGGAATAACAAGATCTCCCTTATCGGCGGTTCTTGCGTTAAATTCCTTTGTAAACTGAACAATATTTACACCATGCTGTCCCAGCGCAGGTCCTACCGGAGGTGCCGGCGTCGCCTTGCCTGCAGGGATCTGAAGCTTGATATAACCCGTAACTTTTTTTGCCATAATAATTGGCCTCCTTATACCTTCTTAACTTCTGAAAAATTGATTTCAACCGGCGTCAGACGGCCGAAAAGCTCCACATTGAGAATCAGTGTCTGTTTGCCTTCATTGATACTCTGTACCTGACCGACCGTATCTTTCCATACGCCCGAAATCACGGACACCGTATCGCCGACGCCGAAATCTATAACTATATCCGTCAGTTTTATGCCAAGAGAACGAATTTCATCTTCGGTAAGCGGAACCGGCTTGGATCCGGGTCCGACAAAGCCCGTCACGCCTCTGGTATTGCGCACGACATACCAGGTTTCGTCGTTCATCACCATATTCAGCAGCACATAACCCGGAAACATCTTTTTTTCCACCTGCTTCTGCAGGCCGTTCCGGTCTTCCACCACCTCCAGCGTCGGTACGCGGACTTCCAGGATCTGTTCCTGTAAATGCCTGTTTTCAATGGCTTTGTCAATATTTGCCTTTACCTTGTTTTCATATCCGGAATAAGTATGCACCACATACCATTTCGATTCCATACCGTCACCTCATCCAGCATTTTACAGGCCCAGGCTGATCCAGAAATCGATGCCGTAATTCATAAACAAATCGATCACTGCAATCAGCAGTCCCAAGAAAATCGTTACGAGGACCACGGCGATAGACTCTTTTGCAACGTCCTTACGTGTGGGCCAGACGATTTTTTTGAATTCGGTCTTGACGCCCTTGAAAAAGCTGACTTTTTTTACTGTAGCATTTTGATTGTCTGCCATTTTTTAATGCCTCATTTCTCAAAGGATTATCTTGTTTCCTTGTGCAGTGTATGCTTTCTGCAGAATCTGCAGTATTTGCTTGTTTCCATTCTTTCAGGATGGTTTCTTTTTTCTTTTGTAAGATTGTAATTTCTCTGCTTACATTCAGTACATGCCAAAGTAATTTTAACGCGCATGGCTGCCACCTTTCTTTTTACAAATTTCAAGCTGCATTTAGAGAAATCCGGGTGGGTAGTCCATTTTTCTCTTTTCTTTTTGTTGGGATTATATATGGAAATTCAGGCACGCAAAAAAGAGAGCCGAACTCCCATTCCAGCAAACTTTACCATAGTCTGTATTCGCATGTCAAGAAATTTTTCCGGAAAATCAAAAAGGGCCGTAAAAATGCTTTACGCCTGAGTTCCGAAGTTTAATATAAGCAAATTATCCGCAAGCCCTTGTGGTTAGCGGAAATTTTTTGTCAACATTTTG
>CANRGZ010000077.1 GCA_947630295.1 uncultured Lachnospiraceae bacterium
GAGGAACCCATCTATGTGGGAATCGCCGTGGCACTGGCGCTGGTTGTGATGCTCCTTCTGCTGGACAACTGGCTGACTCCGTTTGTCTTTCTTTCGAGCATCGGCATGATGATTCTCATTAATTTGGGGAGCAATTATTTCCTTGGGGAGATTTCCTATATCACAAAGGCCCTTTCCGCCGTTTTGCAGTTGGCCGTGACCATGGATTATTCCATCTTCCTCTGGCACAGCTACAATGAACAGCTTTTACACCACGACGACCGCAGGGAGGCCATGGCGAACGCCATTCGGGAAACGCTTGTATCCATTGTGGGCAGTTCCATCACCACCGTTGCCGGATTTATCGCCCTTTGCTTTATGTCCTTTACCCTCGGTCGTGATCTTGGCATCGTGATGGCGAAAGGCGTACTTTTAGGTGTGGTTGGTTGTGTGACTGTGCTGCCGGCCCTGATTCTCGTACTGGAGAAACCGCTGCAAAAGGCAAAACACAAGTCGCTGATCCCAAATATGCGCCGCGCAGCCTCGGGTACGGTGAAGGTTTTCCCGGTTTTCTTAAGCCTGTTTGTACTGCTGATCCCGCCTGCCCTTTACGGGTACAACCAAACCAACGACGAGGTTTATTACAATCTTGCAAAATCTCTGCCGGATGATATGGATTATGTGATCGCAAACAGCAAGCTGTCGGAGGAGTTTGACATCGCCTCGACCCATATGCTTCTTGTTGACAAGAATCTTTCGCCCAAATCCGTTCGGGACATGACGCGGGAAATGGAACAGGTGGACGGTGTAAAATATGTGCTGGGACTGGAATCGGTGATCGGCCCTCGTGTACCGGAGGAAGTCCTGCCGGAGTCGATCACCGGACTTTTGCAGAGCGACAAATGGGAACTGCTGCTCTTAAACTCCGAATATCCTGTAGCCAGCGATGAAGTCGGTGCGCAGATTGAATCCTTGAATACCATCCTGAAAAAATACGATCCCACCGGAATGCTCATCGGAGAAGCGCCCTGCATGAAGGATATGATCGATGTGACTTCCCACGATTTTGAGGTTGTCAATGCGATCTCCATTGTGGCGATCTTTCTCATCATCGCACTGGTGGAACGAAGCATCACTTTGCCGTTTATTTTGATTTCAGTGATTGAACTGGCGATTTTTATCAACTTAGGGCTGCCGCATTACCTGGGGCAAAGCCTTCCGTTTATCGCGCCGATCTGCATCAGCACCATCCAGCTTGGCGCAACCGTGGACTATGCCATTTTGATGACGACACGATACAAGTCCGAGCGAATCCTTGGGGCAGACAAAAAGGAGGCCGTTCGATGTGCGCTGATCGCATCCATTCCGTCTATCTTGGTTTCGGGATTCGGATTGTTTGCCGCCACATTCGGTGTGGCGCTCTACTCAAAAATCGATATGATCAGCTCCATTTGTATGCTGCTGGCCCGTGGCGCTGTCATCAGTATGCTCTGCGTTATTCTGATCCTTCCGGCGCTTCTGCTTCTGCTGGATAAGGTCATTTGCGTAACTACACTGGGAATGAAACAGAAAAATAAAACCGAACAGGAGGTACTTTTGAAATGAAAATGTCTTCAAAGAAAATCATTGCGCTTTGCCTTTGCGCTGCTTTAGCAGTGAGCGGGGTCGCAGCGACCGCATTCGCCCAAAACTCCGACGGGAATGCGGTGGAAAATCAGGCGAAACCTGAAACCGTATCCGCATCTGCTGCCGACAATACCGGCATTTCCAAGGATGAAACCGTATATGTCCTTGCCGGCGCGGACGGCTCTGTTCAGAAAATCATTGTCAGCGATTGGATCAGGAACTCCCTCGGCAATGCTGCAGTGAGCGATAAATCCGAACTGACGGATGTGGAAGACGTCAAGGGCGACGAAACTTACACCATGAACAGTGACAATATGCGTGTATGGGACGCCCAGGGCAATGACATTTACTATCAGGGCAACATCGAAAAAGAACTTCCTGTTGATCTTTCGGTCTCTTACAAGCTGGATGGAAAGCCCATCTCGGCAGACGATCTGGTCGGAAAAAGCGGCCGGGTGACCATCCGCTTTGACTATCAAAACAAACAGTACGAAACTGTAGAGATCGACGACAAGCAGGAGAAAATCTATGTTCCGTTTGCCATGCTGACCGGCGCTTTGCTGGATGACGATGTGTTTACAAACGTGGAGGTGACCAACGGGAAACTCATCAATGACGGGAGCCGCACCGCTGTGATCGGAATTGCATTTCCCGGTCTGCAGGAAAATCTTGCGATTTCCAAAGACAAACTGGATATTCCCGACTATGTGGAGATCACCGCCGATGTAAGCAGCTTCCGGCTGGATATGACGGTGACGCTTGCTACAAATGAACTTTTCAGTGAACTGGATGCGGACGGCTTTGATTCCATCTCGGAGCTTAGCGCCTCCATGGAGGAACTGACAAGCGCCATGGATCAGCTTTTGGGTGGTTCTTCGCAGCTTTATGAGGGAATCGCTGCATTGCTTGAGAAATCGGATGAACTGGTGGAGGGAATCGATCAGCTTGCTGCCGGAGCGGAGAGTCTCAAAAACGGAGCCGGCAGCCTGGATGCAGGAGCAGCCGAACTTCAAAGCGGAGCGACGCAGTTAAGCGAAGGACTGAACACCCTTGCGTCGAACAACGACACCTTAAACGGCGGGGCCAGGCAGGTGTTTGATACGCTGCTCTCCACGGCGAACACCCAGCTGGCAGCCGCAGGACTGGACGTCCCGACCCTGACGACTGAGAATTATGCAGAGGTCCTGAACGGGGTTATTGCGTCGCTGGATGAAAACGCCGTATATGCGCAGGCGCTGAACCGGGTAACAGCAGCTGTGGAAGCGCAGAGAGAGCAGATTGAACAGCAGGTCACGGCGGCTGTTCAGAGCCAGGTCACCGCGCAGGTCACAGCCGCCGTCAAAGAAGAGGTTACGGTACAAGTGACGCAGGTTGTTCGGAATACCGTAGCAGAGCAGGTCATTCAGTCTGTTCTGCATATGGATAAAGCGTCTTATGATGCCGCTGCCAGCGCCGGACAGATAGATCAAGGGACGCAGGAAAAGATTGAAGCTGCGATAGAACAGCAGATGCAGTCCGAGCAGATACTCCAGCAGATTCAGGCGGGGGCAGAGGGGCAGATGGAAACCCAGCCGATCCAGGATACCATTGCCGCAAAGACGGGTGAACAAATGCAAAGCAATACCATCAAACAGACAATTGCGGAGCAGACAGAGCTGCAGATTCAGAAGATTATCTCGGAACAAATGGCTTCTGACGAGGTGCAGGCACAGCTTGCCGCCGCTGCGGAGGGTGCGAAATCGGTCATCGCGCTCAAATCCTCCCTTGACAGCTACAACGCGTTCTATCTCGGCCTGCAAAGCTATACAGCCGGTGTAGCCGATGCTGCAGCGGGGGCAGGAACCTTAAAGGCCGGAACGGATGACTTGAAGGCCGGCACTTCCGAGCTTGCTGCCGGGGCTTCGCAGCTTTACGATGGGATCCTTACACTGAAAAACGGAACGCCGGCTCTGGTGGACGGGATCATCCGGCTTCGTGACGGCGCCATGCAGCTTTCTGATGGACTGAAAGAATTTAACGAAAAAGGCATCCAAAAGCTGGTGGATGCGGTGGAAGGTGATCTCGACGGACTTATGAACAGATTGCACGCGACAAAAGATGTGTCCCTGCGCTATAAGAACTTTGCAGGCGCAAGCGAGGATATGGACGGTCAGGTGAAGTTCATTTATCGGACGGATGCAGTGGAATAAACCAACCTCCGCAGCAGGCAAAGCAATGTAGAAGCATTTCGACAAAATGATATGCTTATCATTCACAAAAATAAGTTTGTAAGTGTGGGTTGTTGATATAATATCCTTAACTATGGAAAATATGCGAAAATACGGCAGAGTTGCAGGTTCGAGCCCAACCTGTGGTGGTAAGGAGAGTCCGTAAGCGATCAAAAGCTTACGGGCTTTCTCTTATTGACAAAGCCCTTTTTAAAATGCTATAATACCTATCATTTCTATATGAAATCTATGCAAATATAGGCAGTCACAGCAGCCGCATAAAAACCGAGTTTTGGTCGGCAGCGTCTGCGAGCGGCACTGAGGATGAAAATGGATTTGAAGGAAAAGCTGATCAAACAGCTGAAGTTTTACCATTTTGCTACGGATATTCATTTACAGTTGTCTGATGCAAAAGGAACGGTTTTATATACATACGGGGAAACATTTTCCTATTGTAAGATGCTGCGAGAGGCGTGCGGCAGGCAGGAATTTTGCGGGGAGACACACAGCGACGGATGGAAACAGGCGGTGTGGCTGAAGGATGGCTATATTTATGACTGTCCCTGTGGACTGGTGCATTTTTCGGTTCCGGTGATCGTAGGGGACAGGCCGTTATATCATATACTGGCCGGACCTGTAGCGCTGGAGTATCCGGACATTATGCTCATAGACCAGATCATAGAAGCTTACGGCTGTTCGCTCAACTATCGGAAGCGGCTGTACGGTGCAATCAGCGGCGTACCTGTGGTAGAGCCGGGCCGCCTGCAGTACCTGAATGAACTGCTGCATGCGCTGGTGAAAAATCTGGCGGATAGCTGGAACAAGGAGAGCAGTGCGGCAATAGAAGAACCGGAAAACAAAGAACCGGTCTGTCAGCCGGTGATGAAAAATGCCCTTCGTTACATAGAAGGGCATTATCGGGAAAATATCAGTCTGGGACAGGTGGCGAAATATGTGGGCCTCAACCCGACGTATTTTTCCACCCTGTTTAAGCAGGAAATGGGCATCAACTTTTCCCAGTATCTCACAAAAAAACGTATAGACGAGGCGTGTCGGCTGTTGCTGGAGACGAACATGTCCCTTGTAGCTGTGGCCGCGGAACTGGGGTTTGACAATCAGAGCTATTTTTCCAGAATATTCAAGCAGCAGCTGGGTGTGTCGCCGAAGCTGTACCGGCAGAACGGGGGAAAATGACGGAACGCCTGCCCCGGGATATTTTGCTGCGCATTTACGAAGGATCCATCTTGAAAGTGGGTCCTTTTTTAGTGTGAAGGTTCCCTGCGGCGTTGTACCGGGACAGCAGGGGAATGGTATGCGCTGCCAGAGGTGCAGTGATGGGAGCTGTCCGGTTCCAGTCTGACAGATCTGGTTTCAGTATATGGCAGTCCGGCGCAATAGAAAGGATTTGCCGCTGGATCTGTTCCGTTTCTTCCGGCGGCAGCAGATCTGTCTTTGACAGAAAAATCAGGGGACTGTTGCGCAGCTGCGATTCAAAAAATTCTTTGGACAGCAGCATGCGCCGCGCAAAAGAACAGGCGTCCACCACAGATACCACATGGTGGATCTGTGCTTTGTCTGACAGCAGGCGCTGTATAAGAGGCAGCAGATCCGCCAGCTTTGCAGTGCCTGCGGGCTCCAGCAGGATTCGGTCGAAGGTTCCCCGGCGTGCAATGTCTGTAATGGCCTGCTCCAGCATGTCAGAACGGCTGCAGCAAATGCATCCCGTGGGAATTTCCGTTACGAATACATCGGGATCCGACGCGGCCCGGACAGCCTGCCGGGAAAGACGTACCTTTCCCTGTTCATTTTCTATCAGCGCTGTGGCTTCATCGGCATAGACGGTATTCAGGAGCCGCAGGATCAGTGTGGATTTCCCTGACCCCTGAATACCGGAAATGATATCTACGCTGATCATATTTGTCAGATCCCGTACTCCACGGGACGGTACTTCGTGTCGTCTAATTCTTCTTTCATTTCTGCGATGAATTCTTCTTCATTTTCGGGAATATCCTCTACCTGCTCTTGCAGCATGCCGATCCAGTTTTCTTCCCGTTCGTCCAGCTGCAGCTCTTTGTTATCCACAGCCCGCTGCAGGATATCCAGAGAGCGTTTGGCGGTATTCAGTGTGCGCAGGAAAGGATCCTGGGTCTTAACAATCTCCGAAGCGATTTCAAATACGACGTCAGGTTTCAGCATATACGCCTGAGGATCCAGATAGCAGTCGGATTCCACCAGCAGATCCCGCATCAGGCGGGCATAGCCTTTTTCTGCGGCTTTGTTCATAAGGCGGCAGTCATAAATCAGCTGTTCCGTGGAGACCACGGGGGCAAAGCCGGAGAGGAGTTTCACCTGCTGCACGGATTCATTGCTCCACAGATCGGCCACTGCGGCGGCGATGTTGCCAATAGGGCTGAAGTGGGCACAGGCGGCGGACTTGCCTTCCAGAGCGATGGGCGTGCCGGTGATGGCCTTCAGATATACATTTTCATAAGCACAGTCCTTGCTGGGACCCACGGCGCCGTTTTCAATGGCAACCAGCGCTCTGGGCGCAGTAAGCGCCCGCATGACGGCGGCATATACCTTGGGGATAAAGCCCTGTTCCGCCAGCACCATGGAGGTGTTGGCAAATCCGCAGGCAGAGTCTCCGGCAGGGATGGCGCCGTTTTCATTGGCAATGGCTGTAATATTGGTCCAGAGCCATTTCATATCCCTGGCACCCAGACAGCCCAGCGCAAAGATGGAAGTGCGCAGATCCGCGTTCATAATGGCTTCGTCGTTGATCTCTTTGCCGCCGGTAGACTCAATCGCCAGAAAATCCGCGCCGTCTTTGGCGGTTTGCTCAAAGATCTTCACCATGGATTCCCAGTACTGGCCGCTGCGCATGATAGGCGGCCGGCTCATTTCCCGCAGATCGTTGGGCGTCATGCGGAAAACGCTTTTCAGGCCATACTTTGCTTCATATTCAAACATGGTACTGCGCAGGATCTTATGGATTTCAATACCCCATTCCGGGTGCTCCGTATATTGGGGCAGGGTCTCAAACTCGATGACCAGTCCGGGGGCATGAAGCTGCAGCGCTTTATCCAGGACACCGGTGATGATTTCCTGATAGATGCGCCTTGCTTCCGGCAAGGTTTCTTCTGTGGCGTTCATGGCCGGCAGGGTAAAGTTTACCTCGGGGTAAAGCGTGCCGCCGCCGATGACCATGCCGTTTTTACATGTAACAGGATGCGGGCATATGCCGTAAAGAAAATCATCCACGGAATCATAAGCCAGTTTTGTAAATTGTTTCGCCATCGTTTCAGCCCTCCTTAATTCTTTTTGGAAAGAAGGTATTTTTTAGCCACGTCAGCTGCGTCGCTGGCGTTGGACGTGTAGGCGTCGGCGCCGACTTCATCGGCAAAACGCTGGCTTACGGGAGCCCCTCCGACCATAATATAGTATTTGTCCCGAACACCGGCGGTTTCAAAGGCTTTGATCACGTCGCCGATGGCGGGCATGGTGGTGGTGAGCAGGGCGGAAAGGGCTACGATATCCGCGCCGACTTCTTCCGCTTTTTCTACAAATTTTTCATCAGGCACGTCGATGCCCAGATCATACACGGTAGCGCCCATGCCTTTCATCATCATGGCTACCAGATTTTTTCCAATGTCATGGAGATCCCCTTTTACGGTGCCGATCACTACCGTACCGATGGTCTCAACGCCGGATTCCGAAAACAGCGGCTCTATGATCTTTACGCCGGCGGACATGGCCCGGGCGGCCACCAGCATTTCCGGTACAAAGATCTGGTTCTGGCGGAATTTTTCCCCTACCACGCCCATGGGTGCGATCAGACCTTCATCCAGGATCTGCTTTACAGGGATACCTTCCTCCAGCGCTTCATTTACAAGCTCCTTTACAACTTTCATTCTGCCTTTTTCTACGGCAAGGGCCAGTTCTTCCATCTGCATAAAGCATCCTCCTTTTATTATGTAGCGGCACGCGCGCTCGAAGAGCGCCCCTGCCAAGTCGTCGGAAGGCATTGAAAGTTTGCTTCGCAAAAGCCTTCCTCCTCGAGTTGTCAAAAGATACTTTCATTATAAAAAAGGCGGGAAAGAAAGTATTTCAAATGGTTTGGGGGTTTTGTTCCATTTGTTGGGAAAATAGAGCGGAAAGGACAGTCAATCTGAAAATAAAACCAAAGTTTTTACTTTTTTTCAGGTGGAGTGGCAGCGATATGAATGAAATCGCAAGAAATAGAAGTTTTTAAATTTCGATGATTCCTATTGACACAGTAGGTAAATAGAAATACAATACCGGTATCTGTTAAATACGGGAGGAAAGATCGAAATGTCAAAGAAAATTACAAGAGAAGCAGCATGGGAGCTGCTTTGTCAGTGGAATAAAGAACCGTTCCATTTGCGGCACGCCGTAACAGTGGAGGGTGTGATGCGGTATTTTGCGAAGGAACTTGGATATACCGACGAAGAAGATTTTTGGGGCATCGTCGGGCTGCTCCACGATCTGGATTTTGAGAAGTATCCGGATGCGCATTGTGTGAAGGTGCAGGAGATCCTGCGGGACTTCGGCGCGGATGAACGGCTGATTCATGCAGTTGCCAGCCATGGGTATGGGCTTACGGTAGACATCCAGCCGGAGCATGAAATGGAAAAGGTTTTGTACGCCGTAGATGAATTGACCGGACTGATCGGCGCGGTGGCCATCATGCGGCCCTCCAAAAGCGTATCGGATCTGGAGCTGAAATCCGTTAAGAAAAAATATAAAACCGCAAATTTTACTGATGTGCGATAAAGAAGTAATAGAAGTGTAAAAAATTTTGCCGTTCCTATCCGGCACTTGGCCATTGTGTCGGAT
>CANRGZ010000078.1 GCA_947630295.1 uncultured Lachnospiraceae bacterium
CACCTCATCCGCTGCATGATAATAATTGACAAAGCCTGCGCAGATGGCTTCCGCCATCTGCTGCTGATAGGCCTGGGTGCGCAGTTTTTTTGTTTCCTCCGGATTGGAGAGAAAGCCGCATTCCACAATGACGGAAGGACATTTGGCGTTTTTCAGCATATAGTAGCTGCTGTTTGCTTTATGGATGCGCGTATTGTCCGGATCCGCCATTTGCCGGATGCCGGACTGAATGGCCGCCGCCATGGCCTGCCCCGCTTCGGAACTCTGATAGTAAAAGACCTGGGCGCCGTGTACGTCAGGATCCGGGTAGCTGTTCTGGTGAATGCTGATGGAAAAGGCGGCGTGAACGCTTTCGATCAGCGCACAGCGGTTTTTCAGGTCGTCCCGTTGTTTGTTGGAGGCAGCATCGTCATAAAGCGGGGTATCGTCCGTCCGGGTCATGACCACTTTGAAGCCTTCGGCTTCCAGACAGTCCCGCAGACGCAGGGCGATCTGCAGATTGATTTCCTTTTCCTCGGTACCGTCTGTCCCGATTTTTCCGGGATCCTTGCCGCCGTGTCCGGCGTCCACCACCACCACCGGGCAGGGGGCGGCCGTCTGATTTTCCGCATAGGAATACCCGATGGAAACCAGCCCGGTCAGCAGCAAAGTGGCCAGACCCAGCAGCCATTCCGTTTTCTTTGTGATTTTCATAGCTGGGACCTTTGATATCTGTATTCAAAGCTACTATATGTCGGGAGAATGGGTGCAAGAACCGGAAAAAACAGTTGCCTTATTATGTATTTTGTGTCAAAATCATACATAATGATTAATGAAAGAATAAGGAGGACGTACAGACATGTTAAAAGGCATACCGCAGATTCTTTCACCGGAACTGTTAAAAGTATTATGCGAAATGGGACACAGCGACAGGCTGGTGATCTCGGACGGCAATTTCCCTGCGGAATCCATGGGCAAAAACGCCATCGTGATCCGCATGGACGGACACGGCGTACCGGAGATCCTGGATGCGATTCTGAAGGTATTCCCCCTGGATACCTATGTGGAGCATCCCGTCAACCTGATGGAAGTCATGCCGGGGGATCCGGTGGAAACGCCCATCTGGGATGAATATAAAAAAATCGTAGCAAAATATGATGAGAGAGGCGGGAAAGCGATTTCCAATATCGAGCGCTTCCAGTTCTATGAGGAGGCAAAGCAGGTATATTGCATCATAGCTACCAGTGAAAAGGCGCTGTATGCAAATATTATGCTGCAGAAAGGTGTCGTTGTCGATGCATAATGAAAAGCTGGTCTGGAAACCAGGCAATATGCTCTATCCCCTGCCCGCGGTACTGGTCAGCTGCACCGACGGAAAAGGCCATGACAACCTGATTACGGTGGCATGGACGGGAACGGTCTGTTCCGATCCGCCAATGCTCTATATCTCGGTGCGCAAAGAGCGCTATTCCCATGCGCTGCTGATGCAGACCCGGGAATTTGCGGTCAATCTGACCACGAAAGACCTTTGCTTCGCAACGGATTACTGCGGCGTCAAAAGCGGCAGAGACGTGGACAAATGGGCGCAGATGCATCTGACGAAGCAGCCGGCGCAGGTGATCCAGGCGCCGCTTCTGGCGGAAAGTCCCGTCAATATCGAATGCAGGGTCAAGGACGTGCTGCCTTTGGGGTCTCACGATATGTTCCTGGCGGATGTGGTAAGCGTTTCTGTGGACGAGGCCTATATGAAAGACGGCAAATTTGATCTTTCCAAGGCGCAGCCGCTGATTTATTCCCATGGAGAATATTTCGAAGCGGGGGCAAAGCTTGGAAAATTCGGATACAGTGTAAAAAAGACGAAGGAGAATGGATAAAACATGGCGCAGGAAAAGAAAATGGTGGAAGCCATTACCTCCATGGAGGAGGATTTCGCCCAGTGGTATACGGATGTGGTAAAGAAAGCGGATATGATCGCCTATTCCAGTGTCAAGGGATGCATGATCATTAAACCCCTCGGATACGCCATCTGGGAAAATATACAGAAAGAGGCCGACCGGATGTTCAAGGAAACGGGCGTGGAAAATGTGTACATGCCCATGTTCATTCCGGAGAGCCTGCTGCAGAAGGAGAAGGACCACGTGGAAGGCTTTGCCCCGGAGGCTGCCTGGGTGACCCACGGCGGCAATGAAAAGCTGCAGGAGCGCCTTTGCGTGCGTCCTACCTCGGAAACGCTGTTCTGCGACTTTTATGCAAATGAAATCATGTCCTATCGGGATCTGCCGAAGCTCTACAATCAGTGGTGCTCCGTGGTCCGCTGGGAAAAGACCACCCGGCCTTTCTTGCGTTCCCGGGAATTTCTGTGGCAGGAGGGGCATACGGCCCATGCCACCGCAGAGGAAGCCATTGCAAGAACGGAACTGATGCTGGACGTATACCGCCGGGTGGCGGAAGAAGTGCTGGCGATTCCGGTGATCTGCGGACAGAAGACGGAAAAGGAAAAATTTTCCGGCGCGGAGGCCACCTATACCATCGAGGCGATGATGCACGACGGCAAGGCGCTGCAGTCCGGTACCAGCCATTATTTCGGCGACGGTTTTGCAAAGGCCTTCGGCATTCAGTTTACGGATAAAGACAATCAGTTAAAACACGTATATCAAACCTCCTGGGGCATCAGCACGAGGCTGATCGGCGGCCTGATTATGGTACACGGTGACAATTCCGGCCTGGTGCTGCCGCCGCGGATCGCGCCGACCCAGATCATGATCGTACCGATCCAGCAGAAGAAGGCGGGCGTACTGGAAGCGGCTGCAAAACTGCAGGAGGCCTTGTCGGCCTTCCGCGTCAAAGTGGACGATTCGGACAAGTCTCCCGGCTGGAAGTTTGCGGAACAGGAGATGCGGGGCATTCCTCTCAGGATCGAAATCGGTCCCAGAGATATCGAAAACGGCGTCTGTGTCATTGTCCGGAGAGATACCGGCGAAAAGACGGAAGCGGCCATCGATACCATTGCCGAAACCGTAGGCGCGCTGCTGCCGAAAATGCAGCAGGATATGTACGACCGGGCAAAGGCCCATCTGGAGAGCCACATTTACGAGGCCACCGATTATGAGAGCTTTTGCGACATTATCAACAACAAACCGGGATTCGTGAAGGCCATGTGGTGCGGAGACAGCGCCTGTGAAGACAAGATCAAGGAAGATCTGACCGCCACATCCCGGTGTATGCCCTTTGATCAGACGCCGCTGGCGGATACCTGTGTCTGCTGCGGCAGGAAAGCAAAGAAGCTGGTATACTGGGGAAAGGCGTATTAATCTTATGAAAATCACGATGCCAAAGCAGGCAGCAGCCATCATCGGACAGCTGAATCAGGCAGGGTTTGAAGCCTTTGCCGTAGGCGGCTGCGTGCGGGACAGCCTGCTTGGCCGTGTGCCCGGCGACTGGGATATTACGACAAATGCGCTGCCGGCGCAGGTAAAGCAGATTTTCCACAAGACTGTGGACACGGGCATTGCCCACGGCACCGTCACGGTGCTGCTGCAGGGTATGGCCTGTGAAGTGACCACCTACCGGATCGACGGCGACTATGAAGATCACCGGCATCCGAAGGAAGTACGTTTTACCGGCCGCCTGGAAGAAGATCTGGGGCGCAGGGATTTTACCATCAACGCCATGGCCTACAGTGACCGGACCGGGCTGGTGGACTGTTTCTCGGGCAAAGCGGATCTGGAAAAAAAGATCATCCGCTGCGTGGGAAACCCCGCCTGCCGCTTCGAGGAAGACGCCCTGCGGATTTTGCGGGCGTTTCGTTTCGCTTCCCAGCTGGAATTTGAAATAGAACCGGGGACCCGCCGGGCGGCAGAGGCGATTTGCGGGAGCCTGCGCATGATCAGTATGGAACGGATCACGGCGGAGCTGATCAAGCTGCTGACGGGCAGGCGTCCCGAACTGCTGGCAGATCTGCACCGGATGGGCGTAACAGAGATTTTTTATCCGCAGCTTGCGGAGGCAACGCCGTATCTGCTTCGTTCCCTTGCCGCGGCAGCGCCGGAAAAACAGGCGCGGCTTGCCGCATTATTTGCGGCAGAGGCGGAAGAGACGGCAGCAGCGGTTTTGAAAACGCTGAAGCTGGACAATGAAACCATCCGGACCGTATCGGTGATGGTGCGCCACAGGGATGATCCCATTCCCGGGGAAAAGGCGCAGATACGAAAAATCCTGTTTTTATACGGCGAAGCGCTGACCGACCGGATTTTTGCGAATATGCGGGTGAAAGCCGAAGCCCTTGCCGACAAAGATGCTTTGCGGAAACTGGATCGGGCGGAGGCGCTCTGCAGAGAGATCATCGCGGACGGAGACTGCGTGTCCTACAGGACGCTGGCGCTGAACGGACGGGATCTTCTGTCTATGGGTATGGCTTCCGGCAAAGAGGTGGGGGATGCGCTGGCATTCCTGATGGACGCGGTGCTGCAGGACCCTGGCCTGAATCAGAAGGACCGCCTGCGGGCGCTTTTGAGCGGGCGCAAGCCGGACAAAGCATGAGGCAGTCCTGCAAAGGATCTGCGGAATTAAAACCGCAAAACAGACATACTTTGCCACTCCTTTTACATATGATAAAAAGAACGGTAAAAGGAGAAAGACATTGAACGAGCGCAGTCTGGCAGTTTTAGAGCAATATGATGTAGAAGTCAGGGAAGTATTTCACGGGAGAGCTTCCTATATCTGCCGCACGGATAAGGGCAGAAAACTGCTGTATCCTTTCAGCGGCAGTGAGGAGAAAGCCTCTTTATTATATAAACTGCAGTTAAAAAGAAAACAAAGCGGCGACGTTTTTGTGGATCTGCCCATGCCAAAGCGGGAAGGCGGATTTGTTTCCGAAGATGTTTTCGGCAACCGTTTTATCTTCAAGGACTGGAAAGAGTGCAGGGAATGCGATCCCGGCAGTCTGCCGGAGCTTCTGGAGGCGGCGGGGGCCCTGGCGAGATTTCACAAAGCTTTTCGGATGCCCCGGACAGAGTGGGAAAATGAAACCCTCTGCCTTTCGGCCGGAACCCCGGGGCTGACCATGATCAAGCACAACAATGAAATCGCGAAAACCGGCCGCTTCATACGGAACCGCAATAAAAAAAGCCGGTTTGAATTTCTGTTTTTAAAAGTGTATGAGGCGTTTCTGGAACAGGGCAGGCGCGCGGAAGAGGCGCTGCACGACCAGGCGCTGGAAACGCTGCGGGAACAAAGCGAAGCAAAGGGCTGCTTTCAGCACGGCGATTTTTCCCATCACGAAGTGCTGATGGAAGATAAGCGGGCGTTTATCATCCATCCGGAACATTTTCAGTGCGGCATACAGATCGAGGATCTGGCGCACATTATGCGAAAAATTCTGGAAAAACGGGACTGGGACCTGCTGGTGGGAGAACAGCTGCTGGAGGCTTATGACGCGGAGCGTTCCATCAGCGGGCCGGAGCAAAGCTATCTGAAAATCCGGCTGCTGTATCCGGAGAAATTCTGGAAGCTGACGGATCATTATTATAATTCCAATAAACTCTGGATCTCCGAGCGGCTGGAACAGAAACTGGAGCGGCTGCTGGAACAGGAGAAAAAACGACAGGAATTTCTGGAAAAAATACTGTAATATACAGATAAAACTACAAAGAAGGGGAAGGAAAATGAACTACAAAGAGAACTATCTTTACTGGCTGAATGAGGACTGCTTTGATGAAGAGACCAAAGCGGAACTGCGTGCCGTGACGGATGAAAAGGAAATCATGGACCGCTTTTACAAGGATCTGGAATTCGGCACGGCAGGCTTACGGGGCGTCATCGGGGCAGGCAGCAACCGTATGAACAAGTATGTGATCCGCAAGACCACCCAGGGCCTGGCCAATTACATCAACCTGCAGGGTGCGGGCGCAAAAGGCGTGGCTATTGCCTTCGATTCCCGTCATATGTCGGATGCATTTGCGCTGGAGGCGGCCTGCTGTCTTTGCGCCAACGGCATCAAAGCCTATCTGTTTGAATCCCTGCGGCCCACGCCGGAGCTGTCCTTCGCAGTCAGGGATCTGGGCTGTATCGCAGGCATCAATATCACGGCCAGCCACAACCCGGCAGAATATAACGGCTATAAGGTTTACTGGGAAGACGGCGCGCAGATCACGCCGCCCCATGACACCGGCATTACGGAAGAAGTGCTGAAGGTCACGGATTACAAAACCGTAAAGACCATGGATAAGGAGGAGGCCATCCAAAAAGGCCTTCTGACCATCATCGGCGCAGACGTAGACGACCGTTATATTGCCGTAGTGAAGCAGCAGCTGAAAAATCCGGAGATCGTCCGGAAAATGGGCAGCGATCTGAAGATCGTCTATACCCCGCTGCACGGCACCGGCAATCTTCCTGTCCGGAGAATCTTAAAAGAGATCGGCTTTACCAACGTTTACGTGGTGAAGGAGCAGGAACTGCCCGACGGAAACTTCCCCACGGTATCCTATCCCAATCCGGAAGCGGCGGAAGCCTTTGAACTGGGACTGAAGCTGGCAAAGGAAGTGGACGCGGACATCGTACTGGCCACGGATCCCGATGCGGACCGCATCGGCGTACATGTAAAGGATTTCAAGACCGGCAAATATATGCCGCTGACCGGCAATATGTCCGGCTGTCTGCTGGCAGAGTATGAAATTTCCCAGATGCAGGCGGCAGGAAAGCTTCCGGCGGACGGCGCGCTGATCAAGACCATTGTGACCACCAATATGGCAGACGCCATCGCCGCCCATTACGGCGTAAAACTCATCGAGGTACTGACCGGCTTCAAATATATCGGACAGCAGATTTTAAATTTTGAAACCACCGGAAAAGGCAGCTATCTCTTTGGCTTTGAGGAAAGTTACGGCAGCCTGATCGGCACCTACGCCAGAGACAAGGACGCAGTGGTAGCCGCCATGGCGCTTTGCGAGGCGGCGGCGTATTACAAGGCAGAGGGAGAAAACCTCTGGAGCGCCTTTGTGGACATGTATGAGCGTTACGGATATTACAAGGACGACGTCTGCTCTATTACGTTAAGCGGCAAGGAAGGCATTGAAAAAATCGGCGCCATCATGGAGACGCTGCGGAAAAACCCGCCGGCAGCCATCGGCGGCCTGAAAGTAAACGTGGTGAGAGATTACAAGCTGGATAAAATCCTGGACGTACATACCGGAAAGGTAACGCCTACGGGACTTCCGGTTTCCAACGTGCTTTATTACGAACTGGACGAGGCGGCCTGGGTCTGCGTCAGACCCAGCGGCACGGAGCCCAAGCTCAAGCTCTACTACGGCATCCGCGGCAAATCCTTTGCCCATGCAGAGGAAGAGGGGCAGAAGATGGGACAGGCCCTGAAGAAAATGATCGACGGGATGTTATAAAACCCATACGGCATGCGCGCCGCCTGACGAGGCGCGCATGTCCTTTATTTACGGAATAAAGCGAGGAAACGAACCATGCGGCTGGATAAATTTTTAAAGGTTTCCAGACTGATCAAACGCCGGACGGTGGCAAACGAAGCCTGCGACGCAGGCCGGGTGCTGGTGAACGGGCGGCCTGCAAAGGCTTCCTGCCAGCTGAAGGAGGGCGATGTGATCGAACTGGGCTTCGGCAACAAAACCATGCGGGTCCGGGTATTGTCTCTGAAGGAAACTGTCCGGAAGGAAGAAGCAGAATCCATGTACGAAATCTGTCAGTCATAAACCTTGCCATCCTCTCATAAACTGAATTAAACGGGGAATGCGTGGGGATGGGAGGCATTGACATGGAAACGGCAAACAGGCACAAGCTGCTCTGGGAAGATAAAAACAACGGGCTGATTACCGGTGTGGAGGACGTCATTTCATTTGAGAGCGATCAGATCCTTTTAAAGACCAATATGGGGACCTTGTCCATCACAGGAAAGGATTTTCAGGTCAGATATTTTTCCGTGGAACAGCATGAGATCGCGCTTTCCGGAGATCCCGTTTGTCTGAAATACAGCAATCAGATGAAAGGAAAGGGAAAAAATGCTTTAAGCAGGCTGCTGAAGTAGCATGAGTCCGGAGATTGTATGGGAAGCGCGGTTTGTACTGGAATCGCTGTGCCTCGGTATGATACTGCATGGGGCTTATGATCTGATTCGGATTGTAAGACGGGTTTTTCCCCATGGAAAAGCCGCGGTAGGGACGGAAGATTTTCTGTATTGGATGTTTCATACCTGTCTTGTCTTCCGGCTTCTGTTCAAATATAATTACGGCGTCATCCGCTGGTTTGCCATTGCCGGCGTTTTTCTGGGAATGCTGCTGTACCACGGGGCGCTGGGGGATCGTCTGGTGCAGCCGGCGGCCAGATATTTGAGACTGCTGGTGGCGCAAATAGAAAAGCCTTTTCGAAAATTGAAAAAAATTCACAAAAAAGTCGATGAAAAAAGCTTGAAAAAAGAACAAAATGATAGTAGAGTAAAAAGAAATAGTCTGCAAATAAAAAGTCAAGCATAAATTTGTGAACTTTGAAAATTTTATACAGGTTGAATAAAAAGCA
>CANRGZ010000079.1 GCA_947630295.1 uncultured Lachnospiraceae bacterium
GCGGATCCACCACGATCACATCCGCCTGCAGGTGCTCCTCCGCCAGCTTCCGGGGCACCACTTCCTCCGCCTTTCCGGCAAAAAAGACGGCGTTTGTAATGCCGTTGGCCGCGGCGTTGCATCTGGCGTCCGCCACCGCTTCCTCTACGATCTCCACGCCGTACACCTGCTTCGCCTTCCGGGCCAGAAACAGGGAAATGGTCCCGATGCCGCAGTACAGATCCCACACGGTTTCCTTTCCCGTCAGGCCGGCGTAAGCCAGCGCCTGCCCGTACAGCCGGGCCGTCTGCAGGGAATTGACCTGAAAGAAGGATTTGGCCGAGATCTGAAATTCCAGATCCCCGATCCGGTCCGCAATGGTTTCGCCGCCCCACAGACAGCGGGTCCGGGCTCCCAAAATGACATTGGTATTTTCCGTATTGCTGTTAAGCAGGATGCTGTGCATTCCGGGGATTTCCCGCAGCCGCCGGATCAGCGCCTCCGGCTCCGGCAGCGCCTGCCCGTTCACCACCAGGCAGACCATGATCTGTCCCGTAAAATGGCCCTCCCGGATCAGCACGTGCCGCACCAGCCCCTGCCGGGTCGTCTCGTCATAGGGCGATACGCCCGCTTCTTCCATATAGGATTTGACCGCCGCCAGTATGGCTTCATTTTGATCGCTGCCCAGCAGGCACCGGTCATTGGCAATGATGCTGTGGGTTCGTCCGGCATAAAACCCGGTAATGATCCGGCCGTTTTTATCCCGGCCCACCGGAAACTGCGCCTTGTTCCGATAACCCAAAGGCGTTTCCATGCCGATAATGGGCCGAAGCGGCACATTCGTCAGCCCGCCGATCCGCTCCAGACAATTGCGCACCTTGGCTTCCTTGAAGGCCAACTGCCGCCCGTAGGACAGGGCCTGCAGCTGACAGCCCCCGCAGGCGCGGCTCACCGGGCAGGGCGGCGTCACCCGGTCCGGCGACGGCTCCAAAATTTCCTCGCACCGCGCAAATGCGTACTGTTTTTTCGCCTTGGTGATCCGTGCCCGGACTTTGTCCCCCGGCAGGGCGTCTTTCACAAAGAGGGTATAGCCCTCATATTTGCCTATACCCTCTCCTGTATCACTCATATCCTCGATCGTTACCGTCAGAATTTCATTCTTGTTCACGAAAATCGTCCCCTTTTGCCTCTGTCCGGTTTAAGATTCTTCCGTTTTCCGAAGATTCGTTTCAAACAGCTTGTTGTAGCCGATCCACGTATCCTTCCCCTTGGCCGCTCCAAGGGCCTCCCGCATAGTTTCCAGCTTCGCGTCCGCGTTGTCCGCCAGATTCAGCGCCACCGCCTCCGCCATGGCCGGCTTCTTGGGAGAACCGTACTCCAGCTCACCATGATGGGACAAAATGCAGTGCACCAGCTCGCTTTCCAGCGTATGGGGAAAGCCTTCGATCTCCCGAATCGCATCGTGAACCATCTGGGCCCCCATGACGATATGTCCCAGCAGCTGCCCGTCGTCCGTATAATCATTCTGCGGGAAGGGGGAAAGCTCCTGCAGCTTTCCGATATCGTGGCAGGCCGCTGCCGTGATCAGCAGATCCCGGTTTAAAAACGGATAATTCGCACAATAATACCGGCAGAGCCGCACCACCCCCAGGGTATGCTCCATCAGTCCGCCGATGAAGCCGTGATGAATGCTCTTTGCGGCGCTGGCCCCCAGAAACCGCTCCTTGAAGGCCGGATTCATGAAAATGACATGCAGCAGCTTTTTCAAATACAGATTGGAAATCTGCTTGAAACAGTCCATCAGTTCCGACCACATATCCTCGGTGTTTTTGTCGCTTACCGGCAAATAATTTGCCGGGTCGTATTCCCCCGCGGCGCACTTGCGGATGCGCTTGATGCTGACCTGCAGCTGCCCCTGAAAGGAGGTGACCTCGCCGCCCACCTCTACGTAATCCATGGTGTCAAATTCATCGATGCCCATACTGTTGGGCTCCCAGATTTTGGCGTCGATGACGCCGGTTTTATCCTGCAGCAGCACGCTTTCATAGGGCTTGCCGTTCTTCGTAACCAGGGACTGTCTGTTTTTACAAAAATAAATATCGTTCAGCCGGTCGCCTTCCCTGATTTCTTCAATATATTTCATAACCGCTCCTCTTCCTTTACAGCGTCAAAAGCTCGAATCCACGGTAGGATTGTGGAAGCTGCAATGCAGCAATCCGTAATCACCTTTGACGCCCGAATCATTTTATGCTATACCTATGGTATCAAATGAAATGATGCCATACGGAGGCTATAGGCTTTCGCCCCGGCATCATAACAGCATTATCATTATAAAGTAAATTCTTCCATAAGTAAACAAAGAATCATAACATATGCCGCCCGTACCGCGGCGCAAAAGGACGGAATATATGAATCGTAAAGTGCTCCACACCCTTGAATTTGATAAAATCATCGCCGAATTAAAGACCCATGCCGGCTCTGCTGCCGGCGCGGATCTATGCGGACAGCTGCAGCCCATGACCGATCTGCAGGACATTGAGACGGCTCAGGCAGAAACCGCCGCCGCCGTTTCCCGGATTTTGCGGGACGGCAGCCTCGGCTTCTACGGCATTCACGACATCCGGGGCTCTCTGAAACGCCTGTCGGTGCAAAGCGTCCTGTCGGCCAAAGAACTGCTGGCCATCGCTTCCCTGCTGGACAACACCCGCCGCATCAAAGGACACGGCGCTGCGCCGGGCGATGCGGAAGGGGACATTTTAACGCCCCTCTTTGACGCGCTGGAACCGGTGGTTTTTCTGGCCAACCGCATCCACACCTGCATTGTCAGCGAGGAGGAGATTGCCGACGACGCCTCCCCGGCGCTGTCTAAAATCCGGAAATCCATGAAAAACGCCTCGGAAAAAATCCGGGCCCAGTTAAATAAACTGCTCAACGACAGCAGTATGCGCAATTACCTCCAGGACACCGTGATAACCACCCGGGAGGGCCGCTACTGCCTGCCCATCAAGGCGGAATACCGGGCCAATGTTCCGGGCATGATCCACGATCAGTCCGGCTCCGGCTCCACCCTGTTCATCGAACCCATGGTGGTGGTGAAGCTCAACAACGATATCCGGGAATACGAAAGTCAGGAAAAAGAGGAAATCGAAAGAATCCTGCAGGAGCTGAGTCTGGAAACCGCCGGATACGCCCCGGCGCTGGCGGAAAACTTCCGGACGCTGGTGCGCCTGGACTTCATCTTTGCCAAGGCGGCCTTTGCCCTTTCCTACAACGGCACTGCCCCCAAATTCAATACCAACGGCTATATCCGCCTGCTGCAGGCCAGGCATCCGCTGCTGGACCCTAAGTCCGTGGTGCCCATCACGCTGGAACTGGGCGGCAAATATCACCAGCTCATCATCACGGGCCCCAATACCGGCGGCAAAACCGTCAGCCTCAAAACCGTGGGGCTCTTAAGCCTCATGGGACAGGCGGGTCTGCACATTCCGGCGAAGGAAAACTCCAAACTAGCCGTCTTTGACAAGGTCTTCGCGGACATCGGCGATGAACAGAGCATCGAGCAGAGCCTGTCCACCTTCTCCGCCCACATGACCAATATCGTTTCGATTTTGAAACACGCGGACGCCGGGTCCCTCGTCCTCTTTGACGAACTGGGCGCCGGTACCGATCCCACGGAGGGTGCGGCGCTGGCCGTGGCCATTCTGACTTTCCTCGGAAACATGCAGGTACGCACCATGGCCACCACCCATTACGCGGAGCTGAAGGCCTATGCCCTGGGCACGCCCGGGGTGGAAAATGCCTGCTGTGAATTTGATATCGAAACCCTGCGGCCCACCTACCGCCTGCTCATCGGCATTCCCGGCAAAAGCAACGCCTTTGCCATTTCCAAAAAACTGGGGCTGCCCGATTATATCATTGACAGCGCGAAGGAACATTTAAACGCCCGGGACGTGAGCTTCGAAGACCTCCTGTCTGATCTGGACCGGAAACGGCAGCGCATTGAAAAAGAAGAGGAAGAAATCACAGAGCGCTCCGCGAAGCTGCAGGAACTCACTGCGCGGCTGGAAGAGAAAAACAAGAAGCTGGAAGAGCAGCGCAGCCGCATCATCCGGGAGGCGAAGCAGGAAGCCGCAAACATTCTGGAAAAGGCCAAATCCTGTGCCGACGCCACCATCAAGAAGTTTTCCAAATTCGGGGCAGGCAGTCCTGACCGGAAGGAAATGGAAGCAGACCGGGCGATGCTCCGGGAAATGATCCGGGAAAATCAGACAAAGACGCTGGAAAAGGAAAGCGCCAGAGCGCAGAAAAAGACGGAAAAAGCCGATCTGGTCCCCGGCGCGAAGGTGCGCGTGCTCTCCTTCGGCATGGACGGCATGCTTTTGGGCGCCCCCACCAGCCGCGGCGAAGTCACGGTGCAGATGGGCGCGCTGACCAGCATGGTTAAGCTGGATGATCTGGAATTTCTGGCGCCGCCGGAAAAGACGAACGCCGGACAGAGCTATTATTCCATGGGCAAATCCCTGCAGATTTCCCCGGAAATCAACCTCATCGGCCTCACCGTGGCAGACGCCGTCGACAAGCTGTCCAAATACATTGACGACGCCTGTCTGGCCCATTTAAGCAGCATCCGTATCGTTCACGGCAAGGGCTCCGGCGCCCTGCGGCAGGGCGTGCAGCAGTATCTGCACCGGCATCCCATGATCAAAAGCTACCGCTTGGGCGAATTTGGCGAAGGCGACTTCGGCGTGACGATTGCGGAACTCAAGTGATACCGGGACAAAAGCGCCGCTGCGAATGACCTGCAGGCATTACCATTTTTTGAAACGAAAACCCCCGCGAAAGCACTTTGCCTTCGCGGGGATTTTTATACTTTGCAAACTCCAAAAAGTTTACATCACTTTGATTTTGTCCAGATGCCAGATGTCCTTCACATATTCCTCGATGGTACGGTCAGAGGAGAACTTACCGCTGCTGGCCACATTTAAGATCGCCATTTTCGTCCAGCGCTCGGTATCCTTATAAGCCTTCTCCACTTCCTCCTGTGCCTGGGCATAGGAGCGGAAATCCTTCAGGATGAAGTACCGGTCCGCTTTGTCGGTGCTCAGCGTATTGAGCAGGGAATTGTAAATGTCGCGGAACAGATTCTTTCTGCCCTTGGAATAGGTGCCGTCGATGAGCTGATCCAGTACCCGGCGGATCTCCGGATCATTCTGATAAATCTCCATGGGATTGTAGCCGCCGAAATTCTCATAGCGGATGACGTCGTCTGCGGACAGACCGAAGATAAAGGCGTTTTCCGCGCCCACTTCTTCCACGATTTCCACATTGGCGCCGTCCATGGTACCCAGGGTTACCGCGCCGTTCAGCATGAACTTCATGTTGCCGGTACCGCTGGCTTCCTTGCTGGCGGTGGAAATCTGCTCGCTAACGTCAGAAGCCGCAAAGATGATTTCCGCATTGGATACCCGGTAGTTTTCAATGAAGACCACCTTCAGCTTGCCGTTGATGGACGCGTCGTTGTTGATGACGTCCGCTACGGCGTTGATCAGTTTGATGGTCAGCTTCGCGATCTTGTATCCGGCCGCCGCCTTCGCGCCCAGAATAAAGGTACGAGGATAGAAATCCATGTCCGGATTGTCCTTGATCTTATTATACAGATACATAATGTGCAGGATATTCAGCAGCTGCCGTTTGTACTCATGCAGACGCTTCACCTGTACGTCGAAAATAGAATTGGGATCCACGTCGATGCCGTTGTGCTCCTTGATATACCTGGCAAGACGCAGTTTGTTCTGGTACTTGATTTCCCGGAATTCCTTCTGGTATTTCTTGTCGTCCGCCACCTCGGCCAGTTTGGAAATCTTAGACAGATCCGTTACCCAGCCGTCGCCGCAGATACCGCTGACCCAGTCGGCCAGCAGCGGATTTCCGTGGAGCAGGAAACGCCGCTGGGTAATGCCGTTGGTCTTGTTGTTGAATTTTTCAGGCATCAGCTCATAGAAATCCCGCAGTTCCTGATTCTTCAGGATCTCAGTATGCAGTCTGGCAACACCGTTCACCGAACAGCCGGCCACGATGGCCAGATAAGCCATCCGCACCTGTCCGTTGTAGAGAATCGCCATCTTGCTGATCTTGTCATAATTGCCCGGATAGATTTCTTCCAGTTTCTCCACGAATCTGCGGTTGATCTCATCCACGATCTGATAGATACGCGGCAGCAGACGGGAGAACAGGTCGATGGGCCATTTTTCCAGTGCCTCGGACATGATGGTATGGTTGGTATACGCGCAGCACTTCTGGGTGATTTCCCAGGCTTCGTTCCATTCCATGCCTTCCTTGTCCATGAGGATACGCATCAGCTCAGGGATAGCCACGGTGGGATGGGTATCATTCAGCTGGAACATGACTTTTTCAGGCAGCTGGTGCAGATCGCTGTGTTTTTCCTTGAATTTCTTAATGACCGTCTGGATCGTGGCGGAAATGAAGAAATACTGCTGTTTCAGACGCAGCTCTTTGCCTGCGTAGTGGTTATCGTTGGGATACAGCACTTCTACGATATTTTTCGCGAAATTCTGCTGCTCTACCGCTTTCAGATAATCGCCCTTGTCAAAGGAATCCAGATGGAACTGCTCCATAGCTTCCGCATCCCAGATCCGCAAGGTGTTGATCATGTTATTGCCATAACCCACGATGGGAATATCATAGGGAATGGCCCGCACGGCCTGATAGCCCCGCTGCAGGAAATGCAGACGGCCGTCGCCGCCCATGACTACGTCGATATGTCCGCCGAAGCGTACCTCGCAGGCATACTCCGGACGGCGCAGCTCAAAGGGATACTCGTTGTCCAGCCAGTTGTCCGGCACCTCGATCTGGTAGCCGTTTTCGATTTCCTGCTTGAACATACCGTATTTATAACGGATACCGCAGCCGTAAGCGGGATACCCTAAGGTTGCCAGGGAATCCAGGAAGCAGGCTGCCAGCCGTCCCAGGCCGCCGTTGCCCAGCGCCGGGTCCGGTTCCTGATCCTCGATGGCGTTCAGATCGATGCCCATCTCGTCCAGCGCCTCTTTGATCTCTTTCCGTGCGCCGATATTGATAATGTTGTTGCCCAGGGCGCGGCCCATCAGAAATTCCATGGACAGATAATAGACTGTCTTGGGGTCTTCGTCTTCTACTACTTTTTTTGTCGCAATCCATTCCTCGATTACTTCATTCTTCACGGCATAGCACACCGCCTGGAATTTTTCCTGATCGTCCGCCTCTTCCAGCGTCTTTCGGGACAAAATTCGAACCGCATGATTGACGGAGTACTTAAACTGCTCTTTGTTGAATTGAGAAATCATTTACTCTCCTCCTGCTTTTTTCTGATACCGATTTTTACTTTTTCTCCATTGATATTCCATTCTTTTTCAAATCCGGCAATGGTTTCGCCTTCATAGGCGTCTGCCATGACTTCCCGGCAGATCAGCGCCTGATACCGCTCAAATATTTCATGGATCTTTGCGGAACCCGCAGCGGTGACGATGATCTTATCCATGACCTCAAAGCCCGCTTCCTTCCGCATATTCTGCACCTTGCTGATGATTTCACGGACAAAGCCTTCTTCGATCAGCTCCGGCGTCAGTTTTGTATCCAGCACCACCGTCATCTCGCCGTAGGACTCGGCCACAAAGCCTTCCAGCTGGGAGGTTTCGATCAGCAGATCCTCTTTGGTCAGTTCCACCGCATTGCCGTCGATGTCCAGATGCAGCGCCCCCGTTTCTTCCAGTTCCGCCATGGCTTTTCTGCCGTCCAGCTCTGTCAGAGCCTGGCGGATGCCATTTAACAGTCTGCCGTATTTGGGACCCACAGTGCGCATCTGGGGCTTGAAGCTGTAAGATATAAGATTTCCGGCTTCTTCCGAGAAAATACATTCTTTTACGTTCAGCTCTTCCTTGGCGATGTCCTGATAATAAGCGTCCAGTTCCACCGGCGCTTTCACCATCATCTTCGCGATGGGCTGCCGGTTCTTGACGTTGGCGTTGTTTCTGCAGGCACGGCCCAAAACCACGATCTTCAAGGTCTCGTCCATCTTCGCTTCCAGTTCCTCGTCGATCATGGAGGCGTCTGCCGCAGGGAAGTCGCACAGATGCACGCTTTCCGGGGCGGTGGGGTCGATGCGGGCCACAAGATTGCGGTAAATGCTTTCCGTCATGAACGGAATCATGGGCGCCGCGATCTTTGCCGTATTGACCAGCGCCGTATACAAGGTCATATAGGCGTTGATTTTATCCTGGGGCATGCCTTTGACCCAGTATCTGTCACGGCATCTTCTGACGTACCAGTTGCTCAAATCGTCCACGAAGTCCGAAATTGCCCGGGCCGCCTCGGGGATCCGGTAGTTTTCCAGATGCTGATCTACATCCCGGATCACATGATGCATCTTGGAAAGCAGCCATTTGTCCATCAGGGACAGCTTCTCATATTCCAGCGTATA
>CANRGZ010000080.1 GCA_947630295.1 uncultured Lachnospiraceae bacterium
TTACAATGGAATGCAGCACCCATCCGGACTGGGCGGCCAGCAGTACCCTGTGGTATCCCACCAGACTGCTGATGCGCTATGAAGACGCGCATATCTGTTTTACAGAATCCAAGCTGCTGACGCAGAATGACATTGCTTACAGCGTGCAGCGCTGGCAAAACAAAGACGATGCGCCCATCACCGTTTCTCTGAAGGTGGAACCTTCCTGCCCGGTGAAAAAAGAGGGCAGCCGCCATGTGATTCAGTCGGAAATTCCGGTACACGGACTTCTGATCCATGCGGTGGTGGGATGGAATCAGCCGGCAGAGGAAGTGCAGATCGGACCGGGAGAAACGCTGGAGCTGGTGGCTGCCGCCGCCGTGGGCAACAGCGACAGCGATACGCCGGAGGAAACGAAAGAACGGCTGGAACAGTTCCTGGCAAAGAACCTTACGGCCAAAGAATACATTGAAAACGGCGTGAAGGAGTATGAAGATTTCTTTGCCGGATTCCCGGAATTTGATTCCAGCGATGCGGTGCTGAATAAGACCTGGTGTTATCGTACCTATATTCTGCGCAACGCCACCAGCAACCCGCATTACGGATTGCTTCAGTATCCCACGGTGTATGAGGGCAGAGGCCACAAGACGAAAAAAGGACAGCCCTTTGCCACCGGCGGATGGGAGTTCAGCCGCCTGATTTCCCTTTCTTCGCCGCTGCATATGACGGATTACCGCTGGTACGCAGACAAGGAGCTGCTGCATCAGTTTGTCAGAGGCTATTATTCCAATCTGACAGAGGAGGGCTTAAATCCCTGCGTCTTTGTCAATGAAGCGGGGGGATCCTTTGCCAATTATCTGGTATGGGCCGTGTACCGGATGTATCTGGTGGACGGAGATCTGGACTTTGTGAAAGAAATGCTGCCTTCCTTAAAGAAAAATGTGGACGGCAACGCCGAGAGCTTCCGTTCGCAAAACGACAGTCTGATGGTAGAGGAAAGGCATCAGAGAACCGGGAAGGAATGTCAGCCCAGCTTCTGGTATTTCAGCAATTATCCCTTTTCCAAACGGGACAGAAAGCACATGCAGACGCCTTTGAAACGGGTGGATTCTTCCATTTATCATTATCTGAATACCTTAGGGCTGGCACGGCTGATGGAAGCAGCAGGGGATGCAGAAGCAAAGGTTTATTTTGAAAAAGCGGCAACAATCGCGTCCGATATGAAGGAAAAATCCTGGGATCCGGAAACGAAGTTCTTTTATGATGTGAGCAATGAAACGGATGAAAAGGCGATGGTCAGAAATATCGTCGGCATATATCCTTATTGGGCGGAAATCACGGACAAAACCATGCTGGAAGGGTTTGAAACCGTCTTTGATCCGGAAATTTTCAACACCGGCTGCCTCTTTGCAACCACTGAAAAAACCAATCCCGCCTATTCGCCCATGGGGGCCTGGCTGGGCTTTATGGTCAGCCGGGACAGCTGCATGTGGAACGGCCCCTCCTGGCCGTATACCAACGGCATTGTGCTGGACGCCATGGGCAAGCAGAGCCGTGCCAACGGGCATTGCTATGATCAGCAGTTCGCAAAGTATCTGCGGGCGTATTCGATGCAGCATTACCGGTATCAGGATATCAATCTGCCCTATCTGGTGGAGCAGTACCACGGCGTCACCGGAGAAGACTTAAGCGATGAGCCGGATTACAACCATTCCTTCTATATGGATTTGATTGTCAATTATGTGGTGGGGCTGGATCCGGGAGAAGACGGCGTTGTCATCGATCCGCTGCAGCTGGGACTGGAACATTATTCGCTGAAAAATGTGTGTCTGCGGGGACATCAGATCGAAATCAGCTATACCAAAGACGGCGGCCTGACCCTTCTTTCCGACGGGAAAGAAGTGCTTGCCCATGAAACGCAGTTTCCGAAAGTCATTCCTTATGAGGCATTGTAAAAATTACTGCGTCAAAAGCTGCGAAGCAGCGTAACAATCCGTAATCACTTTTGACGAAAAAAAACAGGCGCATGGACAGTCATGCGCCTGTTTTTCAGCCTTGCTGGGTGCTGTTTTTGCGGCGATAGTCGCTGGGGGACAGCCCCGTATATTTTTTGAATACTTTTGAAAAATAGTAGGGATCGTTGAATCCCACCGAAAGAGAAATCTCACGCAGGGACATCTGGGAGTCTGAAATCAGCATGCGGGCATGCTGGATCCGGATGGAATTGATGTATTCAGGAATGGTCATTTTTACTTCTTTTTTAAAAAGCCTTGACAAATAGCTCCGGCTGTAGTTTACATATTTACAAAGCGTTTCAATCCCGATATAGAGATAGTAGTTTTCCTCGATAAAGGCGGTGACCCGGGAGATGGCCGCTTCCTGTTTGTAGCTGTCTTTTAAGTGGTGCCGCTGGCGCAGGGATTGGGCAATATAAGAGAAGAGTACCATGGCTTCGCCGGTGGCGGCCAGCCGGTTTTCATCATCCGAAAAACCCAGGGCGTGGATGATGGTCTGCATGGTCCGCTGAATGGATTGGGTCACAAAATGATGGTAAAGGGGCGTTTCCGGCGTCAGCCCGATGCTGTCCATCATTTGCCGGCTGTGGGCGCCATGAAAATACAGCCACATGATTTCCATGGGATCGTCGGGATCCGCATAGTAATAGTGGCGCTGTTTGGGGTAGTAAAACAGAAAGTCGCCTTTGGCTAATTTTCTGGATTTTCCGTCCGCAAACTCCGCATAGCCTTTTCCGTTCAGTACAAAGAGCATGATGTAGGAATCCACCGCCTTCGGACCCTCGGAAAAATCGGAAAAGCATTGACTATGTCCCGCCCATGTGATATAAAGACTTGAATTTAAAAATGCTTCTGCGGGTGCAAAGAAATATTCAACGGTGTTTTCGGCATCCATAGAGCGTCTCCCTTCATACTGTTTGTAGACAATATTATATCAATTATGCACAAAAATACAAGGAGGAAATGGAATGAAAAATCCGGAAAGGGAGTGGCCCATCGGCGGCCAGATCCGGCTGAATGCGGAGGGGACGGGAGATTATCCCACCCTGCAGGACGCTATCCATGCCATTGAGCATAACAATCTGATTCACGTGGATATTTATCTGGCGCCCGGGATCTATGAACAGCCCGTGATGATCGACGGAGACCGGCCGCATATCACGCTGATCGGCGAGGATGCGGAAAATACCATCATCTCCTTTGACCGCCATGCAGGCAGCATCCTGGAAAACGGCGACGTGGCTTCCACCTTCCGCAGCGCCACATTCACGGTGTATGCGAACCATTTCAAAGCCAGAAACATTACCTTTGTCAATCATTATGACAGAACCGGAGACGGCGGCGCCCAGGCGGTGGCGCTCTACGCCTACGGCGAGCATCATATCTATGAAAACTGCCGCTTTATCGGACTGCAGGATACGCTGTACGTCCGGGAGGGCTCCCATTATTTTAAAGACTGCTATATCGAAGGCGACGTGGATTTTGTATTCGGCGGCGCCCGGGCGGTGTTTGACCACTGTACTTTGTTTGGAAGAAACCCGGAACCCGGCAATCCGGACAAAATCGGGTACATATGTGCGCCCTGTACGGTGGCGGCGCAGAAGTACGGGTTGTTTTTTATCAACTGCAGCATCGACGGTAATTTTGAAAAAGACCGGCTGTATCTGGGCAGGCCCTGGCATCCGGCCATGAATCCCTACCATAACTGCTGCGCGGTCTTTATGCACTGTCAGATGAGCGACGTGGTACGGGAAACCGGCTGGAAGCACATGGGCGGCTATCAGGTGAGAAACAACCGTCTGTATGAATTTGAAAATACCGGTGCGGGGGCTTTTGTCAATGACAACAGAAGACAGCTGGATCCCGAAACGGCAAAAGACTGGACGATCCTGAAGGTACTGGGCTGGGAAAACCTGGGCTGGATGGAAACGTCCGCGGAGGAATAAGCAGGAAATCCGGGAGGTTGTATATGAAATTTGATATCGGCGGCGCAGCTGCGGTGATTGCAGACGGCGCTTTGTCCTTTGTACAGGATGCTGCGTGCCGCTGGCAGCAGGATCTGAAACAACTGGTATTCTATTCGACGGCCCGTCCCTTTGCAATCGCCGAAAATGCGTGGCAGATCATGGAAGAAGCAGACAGCGTCACCTATACGGACGGCACCATGCAGGTGAAACTGCGGTTTGCCGCTGCCTGCGGCGCGCTGAAAATAGACGCGGTTTACCGGAATATTTCGGACCGGCCGCTGCAGGACCTTTCCGTAGGCCTGCTGGCAGACTGCGCGGAAGGCGATGCACATAAGGCCACTATGCCGCATATGATTTACAATGATAATCCCAGCGCGGATCCGGACCGGATCGTACCCCATATCGGTAATGCAGAGGGCAAGGGGATTATCGTAGAAGAAAACCGGCTGCCCATTCCGGCAGTGAATGTGGAATGGAAGACGTCGGGGTATCAGTCCCTGACGCTGCTTATGGTGCCGGAGGTGCAGGAAGGCTACGACAGCGAATACTGGTCCATGGGCATTTTACGCCGTGGAAACGGAGAGCGGATTGCGGCCCTCAGCGGCGTACTGATGTTCAACGGCCTGAAGGACGTATATTACGGCGGCAGAAATACGCCGCTGCCCTACCTGAACGGCTACCGGAAGCTGCAGCCGGGAGAAAGTTTACATAAAACATTTTATTTGCATTTTGCAGAAACGTCGGAAGGCAGAGGGTTCCGGCATCTGATCCGCCTGGGCTATGAGGTGCTTCAGCCCGAAGCAAAACGGCAGTATTCTCTGGAAGAAATGGTGGCGTACAAGAAAAACGTCATGGATTCCAGATATTACGAAGATGAACGCTGCTGCGGGTATCTGACCTTCGGCAAGGCCAATGCCTTTGGCAATGTCAGCGGAAGACCGGAATATTTCCTGTACGGCTGGACAGGGCAGGCTATCAAGCTGGCCTGGTGCGACCTGCTGATCGGCGTGAAAGAAAAGGATCCGGCGCGGATAAAACGTGCCGTAAAAACTGTCGATTTTTATGTGAAACACGCAGAATGCCGGGAAAAACCCGGCCTCCTGATGGGCTATTATATGATCGATCTGGCGCAGATGCGGCCGGAGTGGAAATCCAAAGAAGCGGCAGTGCCTTCCCGGATCCAGGGCGAGGCGCTGATTGATCTGGTGGATCTGATGCAGCTGATGAAGTCGCAGGACATGGAAGTGCCGGCAGACTGGGAAGCCTTTGTACGCCGTGCGGCGGATTTTCTCTGCGAAGACGGGGCGCTGACTAAAGACGGCATCTATCCCGTAGACTGGACCCAGGAAGGAAAGCCAAACACGGCGATTCTTAACAGTGCGGGTATCAGCTGTGTTACCGCCCTGGCCCAGGCCGGGGTATATTTTTCCGAACCGGCTTACCTGGAGCATGCGAAACAGCGCTATGAGCGCTATTATGAGATTCATATGAAGACCTTTGCGCGGCCTTTCGCCCGGGCGACCATGGACGCCCGCTGCGAGGATAAAGAATCCGGCATTTACTTTTTCAAGGCGGCGGCATACCTCTATGAGATCACAAAGGATGCGCGCTATGAGGAAGATGCCGCGGTTGCTGCGGACTGGCTGCTGACCTTTGTGTATTTCTGGAATACGAAGTTTCAGCCGGGAACGGTCTGTCATAAGATGCAGTTTGATTCCACAGGGTGGCCGGGGGTCAGCGTACAGAACCATCATCTGGATGTTTTTTTCCCAACTTATGAATTATTTAAATTTGGGGTCTTGTCAAATCGCGAATTTTATTGCAAAATGTCTTCATGCGTAGCTGCAGCGCTGACATATGGCGTTGCGGCAAAAGAAGGCGATTATGATTATACGGTGATCGGCGAACAGGGAGAGCAGTATTATCAGACCAATTATTTTCAGGTGAAATATCCGAAGATACTGGAGCTGACAGGATTTTACCGAGGCGGTATGCAGGTATGGAACCCCTCCTGGATTACTGCGCAGGTGCTGCAGAGTTCGCTTTGTTTCCTCTATGGGGATCCGGGCGATGCCGTAAATAAAAGCTGAATGCAAGGAGAAAGATATGAAAAAAAGAGAATTCTGGAATTTCAGTGTAGAAGAACCTGAATTTCCGGAGAGAAGCGTGTCAGTGCTGGATCTGGGCGCGATCAAAGGCGGTATGATTACAAATACCGAAATTTTCAACAAGGCCATCCGTATGATACATGAAGAAGGCGGCGGCCACGTGGTGGTTCCGTCGGGCATTTTCCTGACCGGGCCCCTGACGCTGCTTTCCAACGTGGACCTGCATCTGGAGCGGGGCGCGGTGATTCTGTTCACCCACAGCGAAAAAGACTATCCCCTGATCCGGACGGATTTTGAAGGAGAAGAAAGAATCCGGGCGCTGGCGCCGATCCATGCGCAGGATCAGGAAAATATCGCCATTACCGGCGACGGCATCATCAACGGCAACGGCCATCAGTGGCGGCTGGTGAAACGTTCCAAAACTACGGATGCGCAGTGGGAGGATCTGCTGAAGCGGAGCCCTCTGGTATCCGGCGTGGGCGGAAAACAGGTGTGGTTTCCTTCCCAGTCCTCCTTTGACGGACATATGAATCCGGAAATCAACGCGAAGGATGCAGACGCGCTGGAAAAAGCCCAGAAGTATTTTGATTATTATCGTCCGGAAATGATCAAGCTGGTTTCCTGCAAACGGGTTCTGATCGAAGGCGTGACATTACAGAATTCTCCGGCATGGAATATCCATCCGCTGTTTTGCGAGCATTTTACCCTGCGCAATGTTATGGTGAGAAATCCCTGGAATGCGCAGAACGGCGACGGTCTGGATCTGGATTCCTGCAAATATGTGAATATCACCAAATCCCGGTTTGACGTGGGCGACGATGCCATCTGTATGAAGTCCGGGAAAAACGCGGAGGCCAGAAAGGTGAAACGTCCTACGGAGTGCGTCAATATCGAAAGCTGTATCGTCTATCACGGACACGGCGGATTTACGGTGGGCAGCGAGATGAGCCGGGGCGTGCGGAACGTTAGAGTCAGAAACTGCGACTTCATCGGCACCGACGTGGGCATCCGTTTTAAGAGCACCTTAGGCCGCGGCGGCGTGGTGGAAGACATTCATATCGACGATATCAATATGCTGGATATTCCGAAGCAGGCGATCTTGTTTACCATGGCTTATGCCGGGGCAATCGATCCGGAAAACGCTTCCAAAGAGGATTTTCCGGAGTTTAAAAATATTACCATCAGCAATGTCAATGCCCTCAACTGCGGGCAGGCCATCGGCATCGACGGCATCAACAACGATTCCATCCATGACATTCTGCTGAACAATATCAATATCAGCGCCTACAAGGGTGCAAAGGTGGAAGCGGCAAGGGATATTTACATGCAGAATGTTGCGGTGTCCAACAGCAACGATCACTATAAAACCAAAGTTATCAATGAAACCGTAGGCGACGGATACGAATATCTGATGGAGTAAAGCGATGAAAAAGAAACCATGGGAATACGGAAAACTGGCGGTTTCCGCGGATAAACGGCATTTTGTAAACGGGACAAAACCGTTTTTCTGGCTGGGGGATACGGCCTGGCTGCTGCTTTGCGGCCTGACCAGGACCGAGATGTGCGAATATCTGACCAACCGGGCGGAAAAAGGGTACAATGTGATTCAGGTGACCATTTCGCATAAATGGCCCACCCAGACGGCGGATGGGAAAAACGCCTTTATTGACGACGATATGACCAAACCCGACCTGACCCCCGGCGGCTTCTGGGATACGCTGGATTTCGCGGTAAAAAAGGCGGAAGAACTGGGCCTTTATATGGGCCTGCTTCCCTGCTGGGGCGGCAGATTCAAAAAAGGCGATTTAAACCTGGGCAATGTGGAAGCCTATACGGCGTTTCTGGCGAAACGCTATCACAACAGCCCCAATATCATCTGGATCACCGGCGGAGATATCAAGGGCGACAAACCCAATGATCTGGGGGAGGACGGCCTGACCTTCTGGTCGAAGATGGGGCAGACCCTTAAAAAATACAATCCGGACCAGCTGGTCACCTTCCATCCTTTTGGAAGGACCACCACCTGCGATTATTTCCCGGATGCGGACTGGCTGGATTTCTATATGTTCCAGTCCGGCCACAGGCGCTACGACCAGGCCAGCTTAAATCAGTGGGACGACAGCCTTTCCCAGGGCTATTTTTACGGCGAGGACAACTGGCGCTATATTTCCAGAGTAGACGCCTGCGGCAATATCAAGCCGGTACTGGACGGGGAACCCTCCTATGAGCAGATTCCCCAGGGACTGCATGATCCCACCCAGCCTTTCTGGCAGGAAATCGACGTGCGGCGCTTTGCCTAT
>CANRGZ010000081.1 GCA_947630295.1 uncultured Lachnospiraceae bacterium
GCATACCTAGGCAGATGCCGAAGTAGGGGAGTTCGTGTTCTCTGGCGTACTGCGCCGCCAGAATCATGCCGTCGATGCCCCGCTTTCCGAAGCCGCCGGGGACGATAATGCCGTCCAGGCTGCCTAAAACTTCCTCACAGGTTTCCGGCAGAATGGTTTCGGAATCGATCCACCGGATCCGGACTTTGGCATTGAGGCTGTAGCCCGCGTGCCGCAGCGCTTCCGCCACCGAAAGGTAAGCGTCGTGCAGCTGTACATATTTTCCCACCAGACCAATGGTCACGGTCTCGTCGCTGGATTTGATGCGTTCGATCATTGCCTGCCACTCCGCAAGATCCGGTGCGGCGGTGTCTAAATGCAGTTCCCGGCAGACGATATTGGCGAGGCCCGCCTGCTCCAGCATCAGGGGCGCTTCGTAGAGGATCGGAAGCGTAAGATTTTCGATAACGCAGTCCGGCTTCACATTGCAGAAGCCGGAAATTTTATGGAAAATGCTTTTGTCGGTGATGGGCTCGTCCGTGCGCAGCACAATGATATCGGGGGAAATGCCGAAACCCTGCAGTTCTTTGACGGAATGCTGGGTGGGTTTGGATTTGTGTTCGCCGGAGGCTTTGAGGTAAGGCACCAGCGTCACATGGATATAAAGGGAGTTTTCCCGGCCGATTTCATGTCCCACCTGACGGATGGCTTCCAGGAAAGACTGGCTTTCGATATCGCCGGTGGTGCCGCCGATTTCCGTAATCACCACGTCCGCATTGGTCTTTTTGCCCACCGTATAAATGAAACGCTTGATTTCATCGGTAATGTGGGGAATGATCTGTACCGTGCTGCCCAGATATTCGCCCTTGCGCTCTTTGGAAATGACGGAGGAGAAGACCTTGCCGGTGGTCAGGTTGGAAAACTGATTCAGATTTTCATCGATAAAGCGTTCGTAGTGTCCCAGATCCAGATCGGTTTCCGCGCCGTCCTCGGTCACATACACTTCGCCGTGCTGATAGGGGCTCATGGTGCCCGGGTCCACATTGATATAGGGATCCAGCTTCTGGGCCGCTACTTTCAGACCTCTGGCTTTCAGCAGACGTCCCAGCGAGGCCGCGGTGATGCCTTTGCCGAGACCGGATACCACACCGCCTGTCACAAAAATATATTTTGTCATAACTCCCCCTTACTTGTAGGTTTTGATAATATTGGAAGCAACGTCTCTCTTGGAAATGCGAAGATCCATTGCCTGTTTCTCGATATAATGATGCGCTTCGGTTTCCGTCATTTTCAGGTATTCGATCAGGACCCATTTGGCGTGGTTGATCAGACGGATCTCGTTCATACGTTCTTCCAGACTTTCGCTTTTCTGCGCAAAACCCTTCAGACGTTCGCTGGTGGCCTGCATAAGGCCTAAGGTCTGAACAATCATCTGCAGGGACGTGGGCTTGGAAAGGGTCAGGATGCCGTAGTCCCGTACCTTGGCGAATATGTTGTCGTACAGTTCGCTTTTAACAAAAAGCAGCACCTGCCGGGAACTGTCGTGAATCGTATGGATGGCAAATCGGTAGCCGAAGTCGTCGGGCAGCGGCGTATTGATCAGTACAAAGTCGTAATTGCTTTCCAGAAGTTTGCGCCTGGCGCTGCCGACGTTGGAAACGATGGTGACCGGCCAGTAGTCCGATTCGGGAATCAGGGAAGCAATCGCCGTATTGAATTTTTCAGAGGCCGATACCAGAAGAACACTGTAAACATGCTCTTTAAAAACCATATTGCTTCCTCCCGTGGATCTCTTACCGGCTGCAGTAAGCTGTAATCAGCGGCTCCGGAAGATGTTCGGAGATAAATGCGCTGGTCCGCGCAGCCTTTGCCGCCTGATCCATATTGTAGGGCAGGCGCTTGTAGGTGGCCAGCTCTTTGGGGTCCGCCTCATAGAGGTTGATATCCGCCGGCGCAGCCAGCGGCAGCTGATTATCAATGCCATAGATGGCGGAATAGATGATCAGCGCATAGGCCAGATAAGGATTGGTCATGGAATCGGGAGAACGCAGTTCAATGCGCTTGTATTCGCCCTCCGCCGCCGGGATCCGGATCAGCTGGGAGCGGTTCTGAGACGACCAGGAAATATAGCCGGGGGCTTTGTTGCTGCCCAGCCGTTCATAGGACTGCTGGGTGGGATTGAGGAACAGCGTCATTTCGCTGATTTTGTCCAGGATCCCGGCAATCATATAGGTCATATAATTTTCGTGTCCGCCGTTGTGGGCGGAGACATTGATGTGCATGCCGCAGCCGGGGCCGTCTTTCAGCGGTTTCGGAGAGAAATCGGCGTAAAGCCCGTAGCGGGCGGCAATGGTGCGTACCACCGCGCGGAAGGTAATGGCGTCGTCGGCGGCGGTCAGCGGATCGGAATACCGGAAGCTGATTTCATTCTGGCCCGGTCCGTGCTTGTGCTGGGAGCTTTCCGGGCGGATGCCCATCTGCTCCAGCGTCAGACAGATTTCCCGGCGGACATTTTCCCCCTTGTCTTCCGGGGCAATGTCCATGTATCCGGCGTTGTCGTAAGGCTCCTTCGTGGGATTGCCGTTGTCGTCGGTTTTGAAAAGATAAAATTCCATTTCGGCGCCGAAGGAGAAGGAGAGGTTCCGTTCCTCCGCGGCGGCAATCGCCTGTTTTAAAATATGCCTGGTATCGCAGACAAAGGGTTTTCCGTTGGGATAGGTAATATCACAGAACATCCGGACGACTCTGCCGTGTTCGGGCCTCCAGGGGAGCACCGAAAGGGTGGAGGTATCCGGATGCAGAAAGAGATCGGAAAAAATCTCGCTGCCGAATCCCTCAATGGCCGAGGCGTTGAAATTGATGCCGCATTCAAAAATCCGGTTCAGTTCGCCGGGCATGATGGAAATGTTTTTCTGGTTTCCATAGATATCGCAGAAGGCCAGCCGGATGAATTTCACGTCTTCCTCCCGGATATACTGCATGATTTCTTCCGATGAATATTTCATGATGATTTCCTGCTTTCTTTAATTGGCGACATACATCTGCCGGTAAGGATTTTTGGTGTCAGGGGTAATCACTGTGAAGTCGCTGTCTAAGATTTCTGCCGGGTCATATCCGAAGCTGGTACAGAAAGTCCGGATATAAGGCATAATTTCGTCCATATCGGCGGCCTTGGCCACATGGGCGTTGACCTGGGCCGGGAAGATGACATTTTCGCATCTGCCCCGCAGGAACATCTTGCCGCCGTGCATGCCGGTGCCGGGAAAATTGCCCACGATCCGGGCGCTGCCCCGGTGCAGTCCCATGACAATGATGATGCCGCCTGCCTGATATTCCCCTAAGAAGCTGCCGGCGGTGCCGCCGATGATCATCACAGGGAGCTTTTCCTTGTAGGCTTTCATATGGATACCGGCGCGATAGCCGGCGTTGCCCTGAACGCAGATCAGGCCGCCGCGCATGGCGTAGCCCGCGGCGTCGCCGATATTGCCGTGAATAATGATTTCACCGGCGTTCATGGTATCTCCCACCGCATCCTGGGCATTGCCGTTTACTTCGATGGTGGCCCCGTTGAGATAGGCCCCCAGCGCATTGCCGGGAATACCGGAAATGCGGATATGTTTATCGCTCATGCCGGCCGCAATAAAGCGCTGTCCCAGACAGTCGGTAAGCTCGCAGTCATTTCCGGCGCCGCGAAGCGCTTCATTCAAAGCCTTATGGTCTAAATCTCTTGCACTGATTTTCATATTATACCACACCTCCGAGTTTTTCAACACGATATTTTTTCCCAAAGGGCAGAAGCGAAGGATTTTGTTTGATCATTTCATAATCGATCTCCGCCAGAGGAGTCCTGTTCCGGATCAGAGAGGTATAGATGCCAGCCCGTTCGGTGCAGCCTACCAGTATGAAGCCGGTGAGATACCCGTCTTTGGAAAACAGCCGTTTGATGGTGCCGTCGCCCCGTTCCTCATAGAGTTCGCCCCCTTCTTCGGGAGTGAAATAGCTGCCCGCGGTCATAATGTGCAGACCGAAAAAGCCGATGGAGTTCATGGGGATGGCCTGATCGAAGACCTCGCTGCCGCCGGCCATGTTGACGCCGGCGCAGTGGCCCTGCATGTAGGCGTTGGGCAGGATGGCCAGGATCCGGCTCTGCCCGCAGGATATGTCGTGGCTTTCCGTGCAGTCTCCGGCGGCGTATACCTGATCCAGAGAGGTATGCATTCCGGTGTCGGTGAGAATGCCCCGGCCCACGTTTCCGCCGGCCTCTTTCACCAGTCCGGTTTCCGCCCGGACGCCCACCGCCAGCACAAGGATATCAAAATCCACGGTTTCGCCGCTCTGCATCTGCGCTTTGGAGCCTTCAAACTGCGCCACGCTGTCTCCAAGCAGGAAACGGATGCCCTTGCTTTCCAGATGCCGCTGCATGATGGAGGCGCATTCATCGTCCAGAATACTGGAGAGAATCCGGGGCGCCAGATCGCAGACCGTGATGTCTTTCACCCGGTGCAGGATGCCTTCCGCGCATTTTAAGCCGATGAGGCCGGCGCCTACGATCAGTACCTTCGCATCTGCGTCCAGGGCTTCTTCCAGCGCCAGTGTATCATCTAAAGTCATAAAGGAATATTTCCGGGGGACGCTGTCCAGTCCCTGAAAGGGCGGGACGAAGGGAATGGAACCGCTGGCGACGCATAGAGCGTCATAGGCGATTTCTTCCCCGGTTTTCAGACGGACGCGGCGGTTTGCGGCGTCGATCCGGGCGGCCTCCTGTCCGTAAAGTACGGTGCAGTTGTTTTTTTCATAGAAATCATGGCTGCGGTAGCCGATATTTTCCAGTTTGGTCTTGCCTTCCAGATAATAGGAAATCAGCGGCCGGCAGTAAACCGGATGGGCTTCTCTGGAAATCACGGTAATATGCGCGTCGTGTCCCACACTGCGGATGCCTTCGATGCATCCGGCGGCGGCGACGCCGTTGCCGATGATACAATACTGTTTCATGTCCATTTACCTTTCCATTTACCTTTCCTCAAATATAATAGCCCGGTTGGGGCAGCCTGCAACACAGGCCGGGGACCCGGCAGCGTTTTTGACGCAAAGTTCGCATTTCTGGATCACGCCGTTTTCATCTTCCGAGATCGCGCCATAAGGGCAGACCAGAATACAGGTGCGGCAGCCGACGCATTTGTCGTGATCGATGCAGACGGTGCCGGTTTCGTCCCTGGAGAGGGCGCCGGAGATACAGCTTTTGATACAGATGGGATCCGAACAGTGACGGCAGGATACCGCGAAGGTAATTGCGTCGCCGCCTTCTTCCACCCGGATCCGGGGCCGTATTTTCACGTTTTTCAGGGCCTTGGCCATGTTGGTTTCGCCTGAGTTGGCAAAGGCACAGTTGTATTCGCACAGATGACAGCCCAGACACCATTTTTCATTTACAAATACTCGTTTCATTCTCCTGCGTGTGAGATGCCTAAGATCTCAAGCTCCTTTTCATTTAATCCTACGCCCCGGAGCATTAAGCGGTTGCCCCGCAGCGCTTCTATTGAGTTGATGCCCATGCCGCCCATGAGTTCCTTGATTTCATGGCGCCATGCATTCATCAGATTGATCAGCCGTTCGCTGCCGATGTCGGGATTGAGCCGTTTGACCAGCTCCGGTTTCTGGGTGGCGATGCCCCAGTTGCACAGGCCCGTGTGGCAGGTCCGGCACAGATGGCAGCCCAAGGCCAGCAGTGCCGCGGTGGCAATGTAGCAGGCGTCCGCCCCCAGGGCGATGGCTTTGACCACGTCCGAAGAACTGCGGATGCTGCCGCCCACCACCAGGGAAACGTCGTTGCGGATGCCTTCGTCCCGCAGCCGTTTGTCCACGCTGGCCAGCGCCAGTTCAATGGGAATACCCACATTGTCCCGGATGCGGGTGGGGGCTGCGCCGGTACCGCCCCGATAGCCGTCAATGGCGATGATGTCGGCGCCGCTGCGGGCAATGCCGCTGGCGATGGCTGCAATATTGTGGACCGCCGCCACTTTGACAATGACCGGTTTTTTATATTCCGTGGCTTCTTTTAAGGAAAAGACCAGCTGTCTTAAATCTTCGATGGAGTAAATGTCATGGTGCGGCGCGGGGGAAATCGCGTCCGAGCCTTCCGGAATCATACGGGTCCTGGAAATGTCGCCCACGATCTTGGTACCCGGCAGATGTCCGCCGATGCCGGGCTTCGCGCCCTGGCCGATCTTGATTTCTACCGCGGCGCCGGCTTCCAGATAATCCTTGAAGACGCCGAAGCGTCCGGAGGCCACCTGCACGACGGTATTGGGGCCGTAGCAGTAGAAATCTTCATGGAGGCCGCCCTCACCGGTATTGTAGCAGATGCCCAGAGCCGTGGCCGCCCGGGCCAGGCTTTCGTGGGCATTGTAGCTGATGGAACCGTAGCTCATGGCGGAAAACATCACCGGCATGGAAAGCTCCAGCTGGGGCGGCAGCTTGGTAACCAAGTTGCCGTTTTCATCGTGTTTGATGTCGCTTCCCTTTTTCCCTAAGAATACTTTGGTTTCCATCGGCTCCCGTAAGGGATCGATGGAGGGATTGGTGACCTGGGAGGCGTTTATGAGGATCTTATCCCAGTACACCGGAAAGGGTTTGGGATTGCCCATGGAGGACAGCAGCACGCCGCCGCTGCCGGCCTGTTTGTAAACTTCGTTGATATTGTCGTTGCTCCAGTTGGCGTTTTCCCGCAGGAGGCAGTCGCTTTTCACCACTTTCAGCGCCCGGGTAGGACACAGGGATACGCAGCGCTTGCAGTTGACGCATTTGGATTCGTCGCTGATGACCAGATCCAGATCCTTGTCATACTGATGTACCTGATTGGAGCACTGCCGTTCGCAGACCCGGCAGCGGATGCAGCGGGCGTCGTTGCGAACGACTTCAAATTCCGGATATATGTAATTGATTCCCATTTAATATGCACCATCCTTCACTTTGACAATCACAGGTTCTCCGCCTGCCGGCGCGTAAACATTCGCCGCATCGGGCTCCATGGCCCGGATCGCCGCTTCTTCACTGGCGATCAGCACTTTGTCGTCTTTTTCGGCGACCACCATGGAACGCAGCTTCAAACGGTCGTTTAAAGCCATCAGGCCGCCTTCAAAGCCCACGATGATGGAAAACGGCCCCGTGATCAGCAGATTGGAATAAATCGTCCGCAGATAGGTGAGTTTTTCCCGTTCTTCCGGCGGCCGGCGCTCAATGGTGCTCCAGAAGGGCGCCGCAATGGTGGAGGCGGTTTCCTCCAGGGTCAGTTTCTGCCGGCGCAGCAGGAAGTCGGTGATATAGGCAATGACTTCCGTATCTGTCTGCAGCGTACATTTATAACCGAACATTTCAATGAAACGGCGGTTGGCGTCGTAAGAGGAAATCTCCCCGTTGTGTACGATGGAATAATTCAATAAGGAAAAAGGATGGGCGCCGCCCCACCAGCCGGGGGTATTGGTAGGATACCGTCCGTGGGCGGTCCAGCTGTAGGCTTCGTACTCGTCCAGCTTGTAGTAAACGCCCACGTCCTCCGGGAAACCCACGGCCTTGAATACGCCCATATTCTTGCCGCTGGAGAAGACGTAGCTGCCATCCAGGTGGGTATTGATCTCCATAACCGCCCGGGCCACAAAATCGTCCTCGTCCAGCTGCCATGTCAACAGCATGGAGGGCAGGGGCTGGGCGAAATACCGGTAAATCAGCGGTTCATTGGTAATGGCCGGCATTTTCCGGACGGGAATGATTTCCGCCTGCACAATCACAAAATTGCTGCGGAGGTAGCTTTCACATTCGGTGCGGCACAAATCATCATTATAGAAGATATGCAGCGCGTAATAATCTTTGTATCTGGGATAGATTCCGTAACCGGCGAAACCGCCGCCCAGTCCGTTGGACCGGTCGTGCATGGGTTTTAAGCTTTCTATGATCTTTTCCCCGGTCATGCGCCGGCCGTCTCTGGAAATGACGGCGGAGATGGCGCAGCCTGAAGGGATGCGGATCTGACCTTCTAATTGTCTCATTGTCCTGATTCCTTTTTTGTAATGTTTTAAATAAAAAAAAGAAGACGCCCATCAGAGGGAAAAAATCCCCTTCGATGAACGCCTTTGTTCATTTCGATCAGTTTAGCATAGGAGATTTGGTATTGTCAACGGTTTTTTTGTCATTATTGAATGGAAAATTCATGCAGGCGCGATTTTCATCATGTCCGGCGGCCGGCTGAACCGCGTAAAAATTTTTTTGAAAAACTTCTTGACAAGTAAAAAAGATAGCGGTATAGTAACACGCATGAAGGCAAAGACGCCTGCGGAGAGATCCGTTTCGTCTTTGCCTTTTTTTGTTTTGCAAAACAAGGAAAG
>CANRGZ010000082.1 GCA_947630295.1 uncultured Lachnospiraceae bacterium
GGGCAGCCGGGAGGGCGACTGCCATCCGTCCTGAGTCTTGACAGGAGGATGATGCTTATGAGTACATATGAGGAATTAATGGTGATCATAGCTTTTGCTGGATTAGTCATTGCAATTCTGAATCTGAAAAATAAGTAAGCCGCCCTGTTCCTTGGCGGGATGGGCGACTTACTAAGTTAACCATTATTCGCCGGGACGGATAGGCTTCATCTATCTTCCGGCTGTCTTGTTAAACATATTATATACTCTAGTTTCAAATATTTCAACCTAAAATCGAAAAACTGCCGCCAGGGAGTTTTATTTTTCATTCTGCATCCGGATCTGCTGCGTCTCGATCAGAGGATAGCTGACCAGCGCCGCCGCGTCCAGATCTTCCCGGTACATATCCACCCCGGTAATCTGACTGTTTTCATAGGTGGTATAGTAATAAATGCCCCTGTCTGTATTGCAGCAGGAAGAATAAATGGTATATTCAAATCCGTGTTCCACCTTGCAGCAGCCCCGCTGCTGCTCTACCGAAGCCAGAATATGGAAAAACTGGCTGACGCTCTCGGCCTCACTGCTGCCGGAAACGGAATTTAATTTTGTGAAAGCCGCTTTGACGAAACGGGAGGCGGAAGACAGATCTCCGGGAAGTCCCAGACTGCCCATGCCCCGGCTGTAGGGAGACAGCTGCAAGTCTTTCGAAAAACTGTTTTCCGGATCCGCCGGCGAAACATGCATATAATTTGCCAGATTGGTCAGATGGTAATCGAAGGTGGGATTGTTGGTCATAACGCCCACCGGATTGTTATAGATTTTCAGCCCATCCTTCACCGATTCCACCACAATGCTCGCCGAAGCATCGGAAACCATCCAGTGCAGCGGCGACAGCGGCAGTGCCTGGCTGAAATTCTCTTTCCACAGATTCATCCGTGCAAATTTCTCCCGCGCCTCCTGCACCGTAGCGCACTGTCCCAGAATCCAGGGGATCAGTTCGAAAGGCGATACATTATCCCGATCAGGAACCGCTTCCTTATAGTCTGCGTTGCCGGGAAAATTCAGTCCCGCCATACTCAGGCCCTTTTCATTCGTCGCATCATAATATAGCGGATAGTCTTCCTGCACAAAGGCCATACCGATCATCGCATAATGGGACGGCATATCTCCCATCCGCCGGAAATGAAACAGATAATTCCGCGGCGTGATCGTCACCGTCTGATTGTAGGCAAATTCATAATCCAGATTTCGTCCGAAATAATGATCCTTTGTCTGATATACCGCTGCTGTACACATATACTTTCCCTCCTTGTACAATAGGTATTACTGCGATTTTACCACTTTTTCCTGTGAAAAACCACTTAAAACAGACGGCTTCATTGCATTTTTGCAGTTTCCATACTATAATGGTCACAGTTTTTTTCGGAGGAAATACATATGAACGCATCAGAACATATAGACCCGGCAGTGAAAGCCGTACTTTTTGATCTGGACGGCACGCTGCTGCCCATGGATCAGGATCTGTTTACCAAAACCTATTTTAAACTTCTGGCAAAAAAAATGGCGCCCTACGGATATGAACCGCAGGCGCTGATCGATGCCATCTGGGCGGGTACGGCCGCCATGGTCAAAAACAACGGCACAAAAAGCAATGAAGACGCTTTCTGGAATCGTTTTGCGCAGGTGCTGGGCGAACAGGTGCTCACCCACAAACCGCTGTTCGACGCCTTTTACCGAAACGAATTTCAGGAGGCAAAAGCCGTCTGCGGCTGCAATCCCGCGGCGGCGGAAACCCTTTCTCTTGTCAAAGCCTCCGGTCTGCGCGCCGCCCTTGCCACCAATCCCATCTTTCCCGCGGCAGCAACCGAAAGCCGGGTCCGCTGGGCCGGCCTGGATCCTGCGGACTTTGCACTGTATACCTGTTATGAAAATATCGCTTACTGCAAGCCGAATCCGGCCTATTATCTGGAACTTGCAAAACGTCTGCAGCTTGCCCCCGAACACTGTCTGATGGTGGGGAATGATGTGGATGAAGATATGACGGCGGCCGAAACCGGTATGCAGGTTTTTCTGCTTACCGACTGCATGATCAACAAATCCGGCAAAAGCATCCGCGAGATTCCTCACGGCGATTTCCCCGCTTTACAGAAGTATCTTCAGGCAAAATAAAAATGAAATCGCCTCTGACAGGGATCAGAGGCGATTCATCTAAAAAATATGAAAAAGATATCAAAACCGGCGATTGCAGATGCCACTTCGCCTAGCTATCGTTGGTCACAGAATTATTCTAGCACAAAAAAATTTTTTTGCAACAGGAAATCGTGAAAAAAGAATGAAATTAACATTAAATTGTGGAAAAATAACGGAACGAACCTTACATCGTAAAAAATCCCCGGAAATCTCCGGGGATTTTATGATCGGAGTGACAAGATTTGAACTTGCGATCTCAACGTCCCTAACGTTGCGCCTTAGCCAAACTGGGCCACACCCCGATTTTCAGACGATTTTGATTATATACAAAACCGTCCGGCCTGTCAAGAAATTTTTTATCTGCTTATTCCCAGTCGTCGCCGCAGCTGTATACCCACTCGATGACATCCTGATCCTTCAGCTGATACTGGGAGCAGCCTTCTTCCGTATATTCGCCGTTTACCGTAAACACCCATCCGGAATACTGTCCGCAGGAGCCCTCATACAAATGGTTGATGCTCTTGATATACGCCGATCCGAAGCTACTTTGCTCCGCGCCCACATACTCCATCTGCAGTTTTTTCTCATCCGTTATCCGCTGCAGCAGATCAAACGCCGTCTCGCCATCCTGAATCGTATATTCCGCCGGCGGCAGAATCATGCCGTCCTCGGGCACATATTTCTCGTCCTTTAAACTTTCGTCCAGCTCGTCATAATGATCCAGTACCTGCGCGCAGCTGATGGACATGGTAACCTTCTTTGCGTTCGCTTCCTCTGTCGCGGCCGTCTGCTCCTGCACTTCCTTATCATGCTCTTTCGTGGACTGAATATTCACTCCCCAGATCAATACGGCAATCACCAGCAGAATCGCCGCCGATGCGATTACAATTTTCTTCATCTGTGTTCTCCTTTAATCATACAGAAATCGAATCCGCCGGTCGATCCGGCGTTTCAGCGCGCTGTCTTTCTCTGTCAAAAGACGGATGGTTTCCCGGCGAAACGCTTCCGCTTCTTCCAGCGTCTCACTGTCCGGACATTCATTTCCAAACCGCGCTTTTTCATATATATTAAACACAGATTCGTATTTTTTGCAATATGCCGCGCCGAATTTTTCCGTCAGAATTTCCGAAGCCCCATAAATGCTGTCGTCATCTTCCAATATACCGTAATAGATCAACAGATGCGCCGTATAGGTAAAAATGGCGCATACCGCCCGTATACCGTCCCCACTCCGGCACGCTGCCAGACAGGACCGCAGCCGGTGTGCCCGGAATCCGATCCTGGCGGCGGCAGCGATACTGCCGGCCAGCAGCAAAATGAATAACAGAAACAAAAGCATCCGTCCGAAAGAAGGCGGTGCAATGCGGCGCATTTCCTCCGGCTGCGGCGGCTGTGCTTCTGTAGGATTTTCCTGTGCATCCGTCTGCGGCGTATCCGGCGTCTGTGCCTGCACATCCTCCGCCGGCTGTACTTCCATCTGCTCCGCGTAACCGGGCGTAGCCTCAAAGGGAACCCAGCCGACGCCGTTCTGATAATATTCCGCCCAGGCATGGGCATTGCACGCCGTCAGCACCAACGGCGTGTCCGGATCGTGGCTTTCCAGGTCCTCCGGCCGGATAATATATCCTTCCGCATATCGCGCCGGGATATGATAATATCGGAGCATCATCACGGCGGCAGATGCAAAATGCACGCTGTACCCCCGGCCCGTCACCTGCAGAAACGACGATATGAAATCCCCGTCCTCCCCGGCATGGTATACTGCGTCGGAATCATACTGCAGCGTGTCGGTAAGGGCTTTGCGGATCCGTTCCTTTGCCTGTCCATAAGACAGGTACTCCTCCGGCCCCGCCGGACAGGGTCCCAGCATACTTTCCAGCAGCGGCTGCAGTTCCTCCGGAACTGCAAGATCGGTCTGCCGGACCAGCTCCCGGTAATGGGCTTCTTCGCCGGTGATTTCTGCCGAAGCCGCGCCGCCTGCCTGCAGCAGCCGGGCAAATTGTGCCGGATCTTCCAGTCCTTCGGACAAGCAGCGATATTTGGCCGTACGGGTTCCTGCAGGCAGCGCCGTATTTTCGGAAAGCCGTCCTTTTTGCGTCAGCAAATTTGCCTCCACCGTTTCATAGGGCGCATAGACGGCTCTGCGGCTGGCATGCAGATACCTGACTTGCATGGAATTATCCGCCTGCCATCCTGCAGCCGCGGCCAGACGGCCGCACTGCGTCCGCGGATAAAAGCCGTCCTCCTGCAGCCAGTAAAATAAATCCGCCGACTGAAACAGCGCCCCATTGGAAAGCGGCTTCCAGCCGTCTTTTTGATATACCGACGCCGTAAACCCTTTGAGATAGCAGGGATAATAGTCATCCGCTTCCAGCTGCAGCTGTGCCTTTGTTTCCTCCGGTGCAAAGGGCTTCAGATCTGTAAAGTCTCCGTCCCACAGCGCTTCATTTTGTCCATACAGCAAATCGCAGACTGCATCAGACAGATACCTGTGGATGCCGGACAGCTGCGCCGGCTGCAGCAAAGCGCCCCAAAGCGCCGCCCCCGTCAGCGCCGCTGCCGTAAACATCAGCGTCATACCGCCAAATACACCGAGCCTGCCGCCTCGTATCATATGATGGGCCGTGCAGCGTTTCTCCTTCCTGCCCGGCCAGAGCAGACATACCGGCAGTGCCAGAAAAAACACCGACAAAAAGGAAGCCTTCTCAAAAAACAGCGCCGCGGCGAATGCCGCCGCAGCAAACAAAAAGGGCAGGAACCGCTGTTTTGCGCGTATGGAACCTGCAATCGCGAAAAACAGCGCCAGCAGCAATGCTGCCGCCCACAAATATGACAGAAACGGCTTTTCCGGCAGGGCAAAAACCGGCACGATCCGTCCGGTACGCGCGCCGTACACCGACATCAGTTTGTTCAGCCATGCAGTGGGGCTGTTTTCCCAGCCCGTGATCCGGATCCATGTCAGCAAAATCCCCGCCATCAGCATTCCGGAAAGCAGCAGCTGGGACAGTCTGTAAAAAACCGTACCATTTTCTTCGATTTTTCGAATGCCAATCCGGATATCCTCTCCGGCCTCTTCCGCCGGCATGGAAAATTTTCCGTCGGCTGCCGCGGTTTCTCCGATTTTTTCTTGGGTCTGCCCGGTTTGCTCCATGTGCCTTACCACATCGGTTTCCGACAATACCACTCTGCTGTTTTCGTCCGGGATACTGCCTTCTTTGACGATCAGACGGTCCTTTTTCGCGCTCAGCTTCCAGTTGATCTGCCGCAGCGCGTCGGCGGGCTGAAATTCCCGGTACGCATATACCTCGCTCAGATCATTCCCCGGTAATATATTCAGATACGCGCCGTTTTCCGTATTTTCCCGCTGTCCGCTGCGGGGCGCGCTTTCATCCCGGACCGCCTCCTTGCGAATATCGATGGTCTGATACAGCGCAAGAGGCACGGACCGGCGCAGCAGGCCCAGCAGATCACAAACCTGCCCGCCCTCTGCGGAAAGCACCAGCGTCCCGCTCCCCGGGCTTTTGATTTTCAGCGCAATCTCCCGTTCCTCTTTTGCATACAATGGCAGCTGCAGCGTTTTTTCCCGGATTTGCCCGTTTAAGGTATTTGTAACCCGCAGCCGGAAGCGCAAGAAGCCAAAAGAACTGCTGCCTGGATTTTTGATCTTCAGCCTGCCCGCGATCACCGCGCCCTCCGGAGCTTCCTTCGGAAAATCCGCCTGCAGCCCGCACTTGGCCGGCAGGAATAAAAACAGCAGCAGATCCGCCAAAAACAGCAGTCCCGCCGCTGAAAATATCGCCGCGATCACAGGCTGCGCCGTCAGAACCGCGGCAAGTCCCAGCAGTCCCAGAAATAAAATCCAGAAAATCCATGTTCCTATCATCGTTTCCATCCGATCCCTGGCATTTTCGTCGCTTTCAGGATGTCCGTCAGAACTTCCTGCGGCCGTTCCGCCGCCAGCTTTGCCCTGTCGCTTAAAATCAGTCTGTGTCCGCATACATCCGCAAACACCTGTTTCACATCTTCCGGCGTCACGTACCTTCTGCCGTCCGTAAATGCCGCGGCCTTTGCCATTCTGCAGAGGGCAAGGGCGCCCCGGGGACTCAGTCCCATAGCCACCCGCGGATCATTGCCCGAGTTTTCTGCCAGCCGGGCAATATATTCATAAATACTGTCTTCCACATGCACTTTGCGTACCTGCTCCTGCATGTTCAGCAGTTCCTCCTGTGCAATCTGCTGCTGCATCCCGGAAAGCGGATTTTCAATTCTGCGCTCTTTTAAAATCGCCACCAGGCTGTCCCGATCCGGATAACCCATGCTGATGCAGATCAGAAAGCGGTCCAGCTGGGAAGCCGGCAAAAGCTGGGTGCCCGCGGAACCCGCCGGATTTTGCGTCGCCAGTACCACAAAGGGACGGGGCAGTGCATAGGTGACGTGATCCACCGTGATCTGCAGTTCCTCCATGGCTTCCAGAAGCGCCGCCTGGGTCCGGCTGGAAGTCCGGTTGATCTCGTCAGCCAGCAGCAGATTGGTCATCACCGCGCCTTCCTGATAGCAGAAGGTATTCTGCGCTTTGTCATAGATCGAAAAGCCCACGATATCCGAAGGCAGTGTATCCGGTGTAAACTGTACTCTTCGATGGGCCAGTCCCAGCGTCTTTGCAAACGCCACTGCCAGCGTCGTTTTTCCTACCCCCGGCACGTCCTCCATCAGCACATGGCCTTCGGAAAGAATGGCCATCAGTACCTTTGCAATGACCTCGTCTTTTCCCGTAATTGCCTTTTTAATTTCCCGTATGATCCCGTCCGTCTGATTCATCTGTGTTACCAGTCCTCTTTATCTTCATATGATTTGTATTTTTCCGTCTGTTTCCGGTGTTTCAGATACAGCACCGACCCTGCTGCGGCCGCTGCAAATGCAAACAGCACCGCTGGAAAGACGAGGGCTTTCCCGCCGGCGGGTTCTGCCTGCCCGACCTCTGCCGGTACCGTGCTGCCTGCAAGCGCTGCTTCCGCAGCAGAAAACACGCCTTCCGGCGCGCCGCTGCCTGCCGCTTCCCGCAGATCATACAGCGGCGGTGCGCCTTTCAGACAGCGGTAACAGGCGCACAGCGCATACCAGGCCTGTACGGAAGCCATGGGATTTGCCTCTTCCCCTCTGCGATGGGCAAAACCGCCGCTGTCACAGCGGTAATCCATCAGCGCGTCCAGCGCCGTTTTTCCGTTTTTGATAAACCGGGCGTCTTCTGTACAGTCAATGCCCAGGGTACTTAATGCAATCAGCACCTGGGCCGTGGATTCCATGCTGTCCTGGGCTTCCGGTGCAAAACTGCCGCTGTCCGTCTGCAGGGCAGACAGCCGGTTTAATGCCGCTTCGATTGCCGCGCTCACCGTCCGCATACCATTTGCCGTTTCATATTCTTTTGGATCCCTCCGATAGGCTGCCAGCGCACAAAGGGCCATTGCGGTGATGTCCGCATCCGAAGATGTCTGATTCAAAGTAAATCCGCCGTCCGCCATCTGTCCCTGTAAAATCTGTCCGATCAGTTCCGTTCGTACATCTCCCGCCTCCGCAGGCGGCGCAGCCTCCACGGAATCCAGTGTCAGCAGTCCGAAAATCACGGCATTCAGCCCCTGGGCAGACAGCGGCTTTTCTCTTCCATAGACGCCCTCCTGCAGCAGATCGACGCCGTCCACATCCGTCGGATCACCGCCCAGTGCCGCAATGGTCAGCGCCATACGCTGCAGATCCGTCGCCATGGGAGACCGCCGCAGCGTATCGATATTGGAAACCACAAAGGCTTCCAGCCTTATCAGATATGCATCATAATCCTCCGGATACCCGCAGCGGGCTGCCGCGAAGGCCATCCAGTCCGCGCCGGAGCTGCCGGCA
>CANRGZ010000083.1 GCA_947630295.1 uncultured Lachnospiraceae bacterium
TCAGGGTGCATCCACTGTGCCCGCCTCTGACGCGGCTATTCTTAACATGATTCGGGAGACCAGCGGCGACAGCTATGAGGCGGCGCGGTCTATTAATCAACAGCTCACGTTTGAACATTGCTCTGCCTTTTTCAAAAAGCGAGGGCTGGATCTCGGTCCTCAGCAGATGCGGACGCTCCACATGATCGGTGAGGACGGGACATTTACAAATCTGGCGTTCTTATTATCTGAACAATGCACCCACTCGGTCAAACTGGCGGTTTTTGAAGGAAGCAAAAAATCTGTTTTTAAGGATCGTACCGAGTTGTCCGGTTCTCTGCTGGAACAGCTTGAGGCTGCTTTTATTTATATAGACCGCTATAATCGTACCCGTGCGGAGTTTCAGGGACTTGATCGGCTGGACAGTCGTGATTATCCTGCCGTTGCGGTGCGGGAGGCGCTGCTGAACGCTATCGTTCATCGGGATTATTCATTCAGCGGCGCAACGTTGATCAGCATTTTCGATGACCGTATAGAATTTGTGTCCATCGGGGGACTGGTCAAAGGGATGTCCCTGGATGATATCATGCTGGGCGTTTCTGCTCTCAGAAATCAAAACCTTGCCAATATATTTTACCGGTTGAGGCTGATCGAAGCTTATGGGACGGGCATCTTGAAGATCAATGAGAGTTACTCTGACTCATCCATCAAGCCATCGATTGAGGCTACAGGCAATGCCTTTAAAATCATTCTCCCTAATCTTAACTACGCAAAAGAGGACGGCAACAAAACCGGGGATGCAAGGCGCCCGCTGACAAGCAACGCAAAGAAGGAAGAACGGGTCGAAGCTGTTGTCAGCCTATGCCGAAAAAACGGCTTTGTTGTCCGAAAAGATATTGAACAAACTCTGCACATCTCTCAGGCAACAGCAATTTTGCTTCTGCGTGAAATGGTTGCCGAAGGCCTTTTGACAAAAAAAGGCGCAGCGAAGAACTTGCGTTACTATTTGACGGATTTGTGATTTTTTGATGTGAAAAAGAAAACAAAGAATAATGGCAAAGCCGAAAAATATTCCAATGGGTCAGTCCGGTTGTCTTTTATGGATGACAGTGATGTTGTGATCGAAGACGAATAAAAAACGGAAAACAGCCATGCCCGGTCGAAAAACTGAGTGTGGCTGTTCTCCTTTAATAATTTTAAATTATAATGCAAATTACTTATAATGATTCTTGATAGGGAGCGGCAAATGGCAATTCAAAAAACGGTACTGAATCATTCGATCATAACTGAATCGCTGCAAAAGCTATACAATGTGTCGGTTGACAAAATAGAGAGAGTGAAAACAGGATCGGCTAATTGTTATAAGGTCTGCGCAGGAATCAAACAATATTTTCTAAAGGAATACCAGGAGACATTTTCGGAGTCGGATTTGCAGCGCGAGGCGCGGCTGAATCGTTTCCTGTTGTCTGCTGCTTTTCCCACATCCGTATTGATTACCGATGTCAATGGAAATGCGTATCACCGTATCAATAACAGATATATTGTCCTGCAGGAGTATATAGATGGCAAAAACTATATCGGCCATGATCTTCCTGATAAAACTTTGTTTTCGGCTGCCGAACTGCTTGGAAAACTGCACGAGATTCTTCGGGGATATGAACTGCCTGCTGAAATGTACAAGCCGTGGGTGAAAAAATTTGATATTGCACAGGCAGGCAGAGCGTATGATGTTCTTTTAGAACAAACGGCGGAAATTCAGGATAAAACGCTTAGAGAAAGAGTACGGGAAGATTTAATATTTAAAAAGGAACTACTAAATACAATAGCGCCTTGGGGAAATTGTTTTGATAAGGTTACATATAAAAATTCTCACGGGGACTATTCGGCCATGCAGATTTTGTGCGCCGATGATGAGATCAAAGCAGTGATCGACTTTTCTTCTGCCGCAAAGATTCCTGCTTCGTGGGAACTGATGCGTTCTTATATGCAGTCTGCCGCAGATACCAAAAATCCAGCTGACTTTGATGCGGAAAAATTTCAGGGATATGTCCGGTGTTATCAGAGCGTTTCTGCTCTGTCAAAAGAAGATTTGCAATATATGCCGTATATTTATTTGTATCAGTTAGGAAGAAGCAGATACGGATATAAAGAATACATGTTAAATGTGGAAAATAAAGCCGAACTGTTAGAATTTGCTTTTTGGAGAACGAATATTTGCCGAATGCTTTTACAGAGGGCTGATGAGATTTCACAAATGCTGATCAGCCAGAAAAATTTCGGAAACTCATAACTGCCGGAGTTATTTTATGAATCTGTACCAAAATGTGTACATCTACATATCCACGAGTGGTGCGACACGTTGGCGCGGTGAGCGTGTATTTTGAAAATGGTATGGGTTAAAGGATGGATATGCCTGCCTGGCAAATGGGTGTTTTTGGAGGTGATCTGGAATGTATTTTCATGCTTCGCCGATAGGTGGAATAAAGTTACTGGAGCCGCGTGTTTCAAATCATGGCATACCGTTGGTATACTTTTCAAAGAAGCGGGAAAATGTACTTGTTTATCTTAGTAATGCGATTGAGAAGTATTGTAAAGAAACCGGATTTGACTTTTCCGGTCCATGGACGAAATGGGGATCGTATGGCTTTCAAAAAGACGGCACACAACGTATTGATGAATATTATCCGAACGCGCTGAAAGATACCTATAAAGGCGTATCCGGATATATTTATACGGCAGATGAGATCATTGATTCAGGTTTCCAGGTTCAAATACCTGATGCGGCTGCGTCAAGCGAATCGGTGCCTGTAAAATCTTGCGAGTTCGTGCCGGATGCCTATGAAGCAATTCTTGCGGCGGAACAAAAAGGACTTCTTTCTGTTTTGCGATATGAGGACACAAGTCAGAGGCAGTTGGAGTGGATTGAAAGAACCATGCAAAAAGAATATGAAAATGCGCTTAATCGGCCGGAATATCGACATTTCATCGAAGGTAATTTTCCTTTTGTAAAATGACTATCGCATTAATATTTATTTTGTCGATGCGCAAGGAAAGGCTGCGTTAAAAATTAAGGATTGCAGGGAAAAACGAAAGGGGGATGATTATGCCGGGCAGATTGCGAAATATGACTTCCATTTATTTGATGCATGAGGAAAGCATGCTGCTGCTGTACAGACAAGGCGGCAGAGTGGTAAATAATGTTTGGACAGGTTCTGCAGGCGGACATTTTGAGGAAAATGAATTGAATGATGCAAGAGCCTGCGTACTGCGGGAAATGCAGGAAGAACTCGGAATCACGGAAGACGAGATCGAGGGTCTTTCCTTAAGGTATATTGCATTAAGGCGCACAAAGGAAGAAGTACGGCAAAACTATTATTTTTTCGCGCGTCTGAAACAGCATTTAAACCTTGTATCCAACGAAGGAATTTTAAAGTGGTTTCCAATGCATGCGTTACACGAATTGGAGATGCCCTATACTGCCAAATATGTGATAGAGCATTATCTGGAGAAGGGAAAAGATACAGCGGAAATGTATGTCGGTGTTGCTGACGGAGACAAGGTGGAATTTATACAGTTTCCGGTGTATTCGTGAGAACGCTACCTTTGACAAGAGAATCTTAACGTGTGCGTTTTTGATAAAATTGCAAAAACGCACACGTTAAACTTGAAAATGACTTATGCATTTTCAAGATATTTCAGAAATATCACATGTTCATCCAGCCTTTGTACTAAGGGTCGCAACCAGATCAGACAGTGGGCAGGAGTAAGAAATAAAGGGATTATTCGATGCCCATTTTCGTAATTCACGTTTTGCACGATACATATGGTAGTATTTTTCACGTTTTGCATTAGAAATGAACCACGTTTTCGCACGTTTTGTAATTATGGCTGCAATTATATTGTACCAGAATGAATCTGGAATCCAATAGAAAAATCATGTTGAGAAGTGAGTTGTTTCTGAGTATAATGTTAATGGAGGAGCAGATATGAGGTATAGTACAGCTGAAATTATGGATAAAGGAATGGCCTGTCTGGTAGAAAAATTAGGTATTGTGGAAGCTGAGCACTTTATTTCTGTAATATTGCGTGAAAGTTTTGATTATACAAAGTGGCAGCGAGAACATTTTGATAATGTGAATCCGGATGAATTTCTGGAGACAGCATATAGCTACGATGACACCCATCCAATTAGATAATATTTGATTTTGGTCAATTTGAATCACAGTCATTCAGAAAAGCAGAGTCGCATTTTACGATGCCGAGCCCTGCTTTTATTTCTATTTTTTAGATAATGTACTTGTATCAGATTCTCTTACAAGAAAGGAGCCGGTTGTTATGAATACTTCCGTGATGGACATAATTCGCAGAAGAAAAAGTGTGCGAACATTCAGCGGAGCGCCGCTTCGTTCCGAAGACAGACAGAAGCTGGAGGCGTTTCTCAAAACCGCCGACAATCCATTTGACATTCCGATCGAGTTTCGGATCCTCGAAGCAAAGAAATACGGCCTGTCCAGCCCCGTGATTATCGGAACGGATGCATATGTTGCCGCGAAGGTCAGCCGCGGGCCGCAATCAGAAATTGCCTTTGGATACAGTTTTGAAAAATTCTGCCTGTTCGCAGCGTCCTTGGGCGTGGGTACGGTTATGCTTGCTGCAACGATCAGCCGCAGCGCCTTTGAGAAAGCAATGGAGGTTCAGGATACCGAGGTCATGCCGGTTGCGAGTCCCATCGGTTATCCGGCGGAAAAGCAATCTGTCCGGGAAAAGCTGATGCGAAAGGGCATTAAGGCCGATGAGCGCCTTCCTTTTGATACCCTCTTTTTTGAAAATTCCTTTGCGCAGCGTCTAAACCCGGAAAGCGCCGGTATATTTCAGGATGCGCTGGAAATGACGCGGCTTGCGCCGTCTGCCGGAAACAAGCAGCCCTGGCGGGCCGTAGTCTGCGGGGACAAGGTACACTTCTATGAGAAAAAGGCTAAGGCCATGCAAAACAATCCCCTTGGGGACATACAGAAAGTAGATATCGGGATTGCGCTTGCCCATTTCGATCTGACATTGAAGGAAGCGGGGGTCATTGGGCATTTTGCTGCAGAAGATCCCGGATTTGAAACAGACGATCAGACAGCGTATATCGTGACTTACGAGGCGCATCGGTAAGATTGTTGAAAGTTTGCCCGCAAGATGCGGGAGATATGCTGGCGAATCAGGGGGATTGTCTGGAGCGCCGGATAAAATGGTTATCTGAAAAAATGATATAAAACGGAAATTTACTGGGCTGGGTATTCAGCCCAGTTTTCTTTTACTCAGGAAAGCTGGCAGTGCGCAATCTCCTTCCAGGTGGGTTAAAATTCCATATAATAGTAACCTTGCATAGATTCAAACAATTTGGAGTTTTGGCTGATGGGAAAGGAGATGGGGAAAATCGCAGTTTACGGCTATATCCGGGTCAGCACCAGGGAACAGAACGAGGACAGGCAGCTTGTCGCTCTCCATGCGCTGAGTATTCCGGAGAAAAATATCTATATGGACAAGCAGTCGGGCAAGGACTTTGACCGTCCGGAGTACAAGAAGCTCGTGCGGCGCATGAAAAAAGACGATCTGCTCTACATCAAGAGCATTGATCGTCTGGGACGAAATTATGAAGAAATTCTGGAACAATGGCGTGTTCTTACCAAGGAGAAAGGTATCGACATCGTGGTGCTGGATATGCCGCTCTTGGACACCCGCCGGGGCAAAGACCTGATGGGGACATTCTTAAGCGACATCGTGCTTCAAGTCCTCTCTTTTGTAGCGGAAAACGAGCGCGTCAATATTCGTCAGCGTCAGGCGGAGGGCATTGCGGCGGCAAAGATGCGCGGCGTGCGCTTTGGCAGGCCGCCCAAACCACTGCCGGAGAACTTTCAAAATGTCTGCCAGCAATGGAAAGAAAAGAAAATCACCGGCACGGCTGCAGCGAAGGCATGTGGGATGGCGCTCTCCACGTTCCGCTACCGGGCGGCGATTTACAACAATACCATGGGATTATGAAGTGTATATATACAAAAATGTGTACTTTCCTGCAAAAAAACAGTGCATATACAATTAAAAAAATATTAGCATATATTTATCAAAATTTCCATCCCTTTGCTTAAATTTTTCCATTATTTTGTGAATTGTGCTACAAGTTAGTTGTCTTTGCAGGAAAGTACACAATGTTGTTATTTTCGACTTGCCCAATAAATGAGATTCAATATGCAGGAAAAATCAAGAGAAAAAGCATTTTGGCGCAAGACAGTCTTAATGAACAAAATTTTTAAATTTCAGGAGGGATGATTCATGTTCTATGATGAAGGATGGTTGTATTTTCTTATTTTTGTTGGCGCTGCGGTATTTCTGGCAATCGATATAGCGATATCCCGGAAATTTGAATCGATCGCAGAAACAAAAGGTCAATACGGGTATTTTTGGTGGTGTTTTTTGCTTGGAGCTGTCGGCTGGGCCATGGTGATTGCACTGCCGGATCGAGGCGCAGAGACTCCCGATTATTTCAAAGAGTTTGAACAGAAGATTGAGCAGCAGAAAAAAGATAAAATGACGGACGATGAACTTCCGGATCTTTAATGAGGTAAACAAATGAGCGAACGATATACAAAGATAATTTCTATTCCAGATAATCTGTATCTGGATGGGGCGCCGCTTCTGATTGAAGCAGGGGCGTTGTTAAAAGATAATAAGAGCGGTGAAGTTCTTGCACAGCTGAAAATGCGCAATCTGTATCACTCCCCACTGAGTGCCTGCAAGGTACATATCAGAGCCTTTGATCCGAGTGGCGCAGAACTTGAGGGAGTAGAAGCATTTTCCTATCTTGATCTGCAGGAGGTGTATGGTGCTGAATTTGGGCAAAAGACAGCAATTCCTATGCCGGATAAAACCACAAGACATATAAAGGTATCCGTAATTCAGGCTGTTTTTCAGGATGGAGCAGTGTGGAAGCATCCTGTCACGGAATGGACGGCGTTGGAAATCAGTCCTGTTCGGCTGGCGGACAGGATTACGGACGATGAACTCAGAAAGCAATACTCTATTGAGGTTGGAGGAAAAACCCCCTATTATCCGGAAATGGTCGGAAACCTGTTTGTGTGTGCCTGCGGCGCGATCAATCGGGCATGGGAAACAACATGTTACAATTGCCACAGGGATTTTAAAACACTTACAGCGGCGTTGGATGAAAATATACTCAGGCGGAAAATGACCGAACGCTTAGCACAAGAGCAAGCGGAACGGATCGAGGCAGAAAAAGCGAAAAAACTGGAATTGGAACGTCAGGCCGAGGAACAACGTATCGCGAAGAAACGCAGGAAAATCGGGCTGATTATTGGAGGAATTGCTGCCATTTCCATCACGATCGTCATTTTGATTACACAGGTGATTATTCCGGCAAACAGGTACAAGGAGGCGGAAAAACTTCTTGCAAAGGAGGACTATGACGGAGCACGTGCTGCTTTTGAAGCGTTGGGTGATTATAAGGATGCAACGGAACAGAAGGAAAGTGCAATTCGTCTGAAAGAAAGTCAGGCAACATATGACCAGGCAGAAAAATTCCTGGCGGCAGGAGATCTTGGATCCGCAGCGATTTCTTTTTATAAAGCTGGGGATTATGAGGATGCACATGACCGAAGTATGGAACTTTGGAGCGAGATTGGCACACAATCGGTAGTATCTTTAGGATTTAATCATACAGTGGGATTACGCGAAAACGGAACTGTTGTGGCAACGGGAGACAATTCTGTTGGCTCATGCAATGTATCCGACTGGACGGACATCGTGGACATGGATGCAGGTTTCATTTGGACAGTAGGATTGCGTAAAGATGGAGCTGTGGTGGCGACGGGAAGCCTTTATGGTGGTGTATATAATGTATTTGACTGGACGGACATCGTGGCTGTGGACTCAGGGACTTGGCATACAGTGGGATTATGCAGAGACGGAACAGTGGTGGCAGCAGGAGACAACGATTATGGTCAATGCGATGTGTCTGAC
>CANRGZ010000084.1 GCA_947630295.1 uncultured Lachnospiraceae bacterium
CGGGCGCTGATGGGCACAATGGTCTCGATGACCTCCAGATGATTTTCCTTCAGCGTGGTGCCGGTTTCCACAATATCCACAATCACATCGGAAAGGCCGAGGATCGGCGCGATTTCAATGGAGCCGTTCAGGTGGATGATATCAATGTCCCGGCCCACCGAGGCATAGTAATTCTGCGCGATGTTGGCAAATTTCGTAGCGACCCGCAAAGTCCGGGCGGTATCGTCCTGAAATCCCACAGGCGCCGCCACCGCCATGCGGCAGAGGCCGGTTTTTAAATCCAGCAGTTCATAAATGTCCGGTTCATATTCCAGCAGAATGTCTTTTCCGGCGACGCCGATATCCGCCGCGCCCCGTTCCACATAGATGGCTACGTCGGAGGGCTTGACCCAGAAATACCGGACTTTCGCCGCCGCGTTTTCAAAAATCAGTTTTCGGCTGTTTTCCCTGATAGCGGGGCAGGAAAAGCCTGCCCGTTCAAACATATCGTAAACCCTTTCTCCCAGGCGTCCCTTCGGAAGGGCAATATTGAGCATGGTATCCATCAGCCTTCCTCCTTTAGGTCAAAGCGCTGCAGCGCGTCCAGGTACACGGCAAAGCCGATGGCGCCGGAACGACGATGCATCTTCTGCATCAGCCGGTCGTACTGGCCGCCGGACAGAACGCTGTCCGGAATGTGGTTCAGAAAACCTTTGAACACGATGCCGTTATAATATTTGATGTCGCTGATGACAGAAAAATCGATGCGGATGCAGTCCTTAAACGGGCTGTTTTCAAATACCCGGATCACGGATTCCAACTGTGCAAGGGCAGGGGCGGCATCGCAGTCCTTCAGAAGCGTCCGCAGCTGCGGCAGCACCGTTTCCGGCGTGCCGTAAAGTGCCGCCAGCTGTTTTAATATTTCTGTCCGTGTCGGATCCAGATCATTGTCCCGGCAGATATCACTGATTTCATGCAGATTCTTTTCCCCGACACAGTGCATGAGCGCTTTACGGATCTCCGTGCGCGGGGACAGGCCATCCACCAGATCCGTCAGAAGATCCAGATTGGAAATGTCCAGCACAAAGGACGGGGAGATGCAGGCCAGACTTCCGGCGGCCAGCTGCAGCACCTCGCCGATACAGCCATCGTCAATATTTCCGATACATTCCAGACCCGTCTGCATGATTTCGCGGAATCGGTGGGTGCCCTTCGCGGTACGATACACCGTTTCATTATAATAAAGCTTCCTCACGGTATCCGGCAGGTCTTTGCTGTTTTTGATAATGGAAAGGGTGACGTCCGGTTTTAAGGCCATGAGTTTACCGTTGGTGTCGGTAAAGGTCAGGATATTATCGGAAATCAGGAAATCCTTATTTTTTACATAGAGGTCGTACTCTTCAAACTTGCTCATCTTATAGGGCTGATATCCGCGGCTTCTGTAAAGGGAGCGCAGACGGAAGATCGCCTGTTCTTCACGGGTCAGTACTTCGGGATCGATTTTCATAAGGTTTCCTCCGAAGCGTTCAGACGTTCAATGGCCGCACGGTAACCGCCGCTGCCGTAATTTAAACACCGGCTGACACGGCTGATGGTAGCGGTGGAAATGCCGACTTCTTTTGAAATATTCTGATAATTCATACCCTGGCTTAACAGGATGGCAGTGTCCAGACGCTGCGCCATATCCTGTATTTCCTTGATTGTACAAATATCCGTAAAAAACCGATAGCAGTCCTCGATCGTTTCCAGCTGAAGAATACTCCGGAACAAGCGGTCGATGGACGCAGAATGGAGATTATCCATAACAACAGGCTCCTGTTCATCGCAATTCTATTTTAATTTGCCCCGCCGGAAGGCAGTGCAGGTATGTTTAGTATGTTAGCGCTTTACCACACTGATGTCAATGAAAAAATGTCCGGATTTTCCTGTGCTTGCACAGCGGCAGAATCCATATTATAATGGAGCTGTTTCATAATGAAAGAAAGAGGAGAAGGAGCATGTTGAACGCAGAGAACAAAACAATAATCCGGCAAAAACCGCGCAAAGCCAGGCGTCGGATGCCTGCCGCAGTGCTGCTGCCGGTCTTGTTTTACGCAATGTTTGTACTGAGTTTTTTCTGGCTGTTTATGCATACGGTCATCAAAGGATATTATCAGTATCAGGAAGTTTTTTTGCTGGCAATGATCGGACTGGCGCTGCTTTTGTTTCTGTTTTTGTGGAAAACCATCAAAAAACACACGGTGTTTCTGAAGAAGTATGGCAGCGCTGTTACGCTGGGCGTCATCGGATGGATGTTTATTCTGCAGATGATTGCGGGGATGATTTTGCGCTATACGCCGCTGTACGATATCCGGTCGCTGTATGACGGCGGAATCGAATGGGCGGAAACCGGTACGTTTGCCTCATTCTATGATTATTTCTCCTGGTATTTTAATAATTTCGGCGGCTTGTACCTCTTCTCCCTGATTTTCCGGGCGGCGAAGCTGTTTGGCGTCAAAGATTATTTTATGACGGCGACGCTGGTTAACGCGCTGCTTTCGTCCGCTACGATTTTTGTCAGCGGCGCTGCGGCAAAGAAACTGGCGGGGGTGCGGGGACAGATGATGATGTATGCGTTTTTCGTATGCAGTCCGCCCTTTTATTTTATTGCGCCCGCGTTTTATACCGATGCGCTGACGATGCTGTTTCCCGTGCTGATTTACTGGCTGTATCTGCTGGCAAAGGAACAGGACAAACGCAGCCGGCGGATGGTGCTGTATTGCCTGACCGGACTGGCATGTGCCGCCGGCATCTGTCTGAAACCCACGGTAGCCATTGTCTGTGTTGCGATTCTGATAGACGCCTTGTTTTCATGGAACTGGAAGCGTCTCTTGGTAATGATGCTGACGGTGGCTGTGCTGGTTACGGCAGGAAACCGGTTCCTGGATCATACGGTTTCCAAACATCTGGATCCTGAAAGAGTGGAGACCATGCGTATGCCGGTGCTCCACTGGGTGATGATGGGACTGACAGGCGACGGGATATTTAACGGCGCGGATGTGGATTTTGTCCGGTCGTTTGAGGATCCGAAGGAAAAATCAAAAGCGGTGCAGGAGGAAATTAAAAACCGGATCCGGACCCTCGGGTTTGACGGCATGGTACGGTTGCTGACGGTGAAGGGCGATATCTGCTTTGGCGACGGCACATACGGGCTGTCGGATCTCTTAGGCTGCGGGACCCGGGACGGCACCAGCAACTGGCTGCAGAATATTGTTGTGAAAGAAATGGAGTTTTATCCATATTATATGCATATATGCACGGGAATCCTGCTGGCGCTGTATGTGTTTATGTTGGCGTCGGGTGTGCATGAACTGATGGACAGCAAAAGCCGATCCTTTTTCTGTCTGGCGCCCCGGCTGGCGGTTTTCGGACTGCTGCTGTTTCTGATTTGCTGGGAGGCCAGATGGCGGTATTTTTCCAATTATGTGCCGATGATTTTTCTTTCCGCGCTGCCGGGCGTGGAACCTTTTACACAGGCGGTAAACAAAACCGTAAAGAAGGTTTCGGCATACTGGCGGCAAAAGAAAGAAATCTCCGCATAAGCGGCCGTGGGGATTTTCGATACAGTGCTTGCGGAGCCTTATATTTTCTGATAAAATCGAATCGTTGTATCAATTTCGATGAAATAAAGTGCAGTATGGAAGAGGTAGTATATGGCGAGAGAAAAAATTCTGATCGTTGACGATTCCGAGATGAATCGTGCCATTCTCAGCGAGATGTTGGAGGAAGATTATGAAATTATAGAAGCGGAAGACGGATATGCGGCAGTTTCGATTTTACAGAACCGCATGGACATTGCGCTGGTTCTGCTGGATATTGTGATGCCGGGCATGGATGGATTCGGCGTGCTGAAGGTTATGCAGGAAAAAAACTGGATTGAGGACGTTCCTGTCATCATGGTATCTGCGGAAAACGGAACGGAGCAGGTGCGGCGCGCCTATGAGATGGGCGTTACGGATTTTATCATGCGGCCCTTTGATATGTATATTGTCCGCCGCCGGGTGGTGAATACCATGATGCTGTACGGCAAGCAGAAGCAGCTGATCAACATGGTCAACGAGCAGATGTTTGAAAAAGAGCAGAGCAGCAGCATGATGATCGATATACTGAGCCATATCGTGGAATTCCGTAACGGAGAAAGCGGACAGCATATCCACAATGTGCGCCGCTATACGGATTTTCTGCTGCGGGGGCTCAGAGACCGTTCGGATCAGTTCGATTTCAGTGAAAAGGAAATCGCGTTGATCAGTATTGCGTCAGCGCTGCACGATATTGGAAAAATCGCCATTGACGAGAAAATTCTGAACAAACCGGGCCGTCTGACAGAGGAAGAATTTGCGGTTATGAAAACCCATGCCCAGATCGGTGCGAAGATGCTGGACAGTATGGTGGTGCATAAGGATAATGCGCTGGTGAAGGCCGCCTACAAGATCTGTCGCTGGCATCATGAGCGTTACGACGGACGGGGGTATCCGGATGGCCTGAAAGGGGATGAAATCCCCGTCGAAGCCCAGGTGGTTGCACTGGCGGACGTGTTTGACGCGCTGACCAGTCCCCGGGTTTATAAAGGTCCGCTGGATCGGAAAACGGCGGTTGATATGATCCGGAACGGGCAGTGCGGCGTGTTTAATCCCCTGCTGCTGGAATGTCTGGACGACGATGGTCTGGCGCTGGAAAATGCCCGGGAGCAGACGATGACCCTGTCGGCACAGAAGCAGGAAGTCAAAGAATTTATCAAAACTGCCATGCAGAATACAGGCGATCGCATGTCGGAGCGTGCTATGCGTATGCTGAATTATGAACGCATGAAATATAATTTCTTCTCATCCATGACAGAGGAAATTCAGTTTGAATATACGGTTTCCCCGCCCATGCTGTCCATTTCTGAGTGGGGTGCAAAAAAATTGGGACTGGATGAACATATTTCCAATCCCGGTTCGGATGAAAAGCTGCGGAACGTGGTTCGAGAGGATGCGTGGAATGAAGTTATCGGTAAACTGCGCCACACAACGCCGGATGCGCCGGAGATCAGCAGCGAGGTTGTGTTCCATTGCAACGGAGAGGATCGGTGGTTTCAGATTCTTGCCCATGCGGTATGGTCCGAGGAGGAAACCCCAAAGTATGAGGGTGCCTTCGGCAAGGCGGTGGATATCCATGACCGAAAACAGGAAATCGAAGAATTAAAACAGAAAGCGGCCCACGATTCGCTGACCGGACTGCTGAACCATCTCCATGCGCGGAAACAGATTACGGAGCAGATCAAAGCATATCCGGAGGGTAATTACGTTCTGCTGATTTTTGATCTGGATTTGTTTAAGTCCGCCAACGATACTTACGGACACAGTTTCGGTGACCGGGTGCTCAAATATGTAGCCGCAAGATTGGAGCACAGCATTCGAAGTCATGATATTTCCGCCCGGATCGGCGGCGATGAATTTCTGCTCTTCATGGAATGCGGCGCGGAATATGAAAATGTCATCGACCGTATTTTCCGAAATATTACCGGTCCCTTTGAAAGTTTTACGATTTCGGTCAGCATTGGCGTGGCCTTAAGCAGCGTCACCGGTTCCGATTACGACATTATGTTCCATGCGGCCGATCAGGCGCTGTATGCTGCCAAGAAAGGCGGCCGGGGCCGCTGCTGCTATTACGACGAATCCATGAAAGAGACCCTGTCGGTGATTTCAGAGATCGACGGACAGAGCGGAGAGGAGACGAAAGCATAAAATCGCAAAGTCCCGGGGATTTTTGCGGAATTACGTCTTGACAAAAAATTTACAATATGCTTAAATGGTATAAAATTTCGAAAAGCGATGACGAAGACGGTCTTGATTTTTCTGTTTCCAGAGAGCCGGCGGGCGGTGAAAGCCGGCAGCAGAGGTCAAATGACATATCACTTCCGAGCTGAAGGGCTGAAGGATAGGTATCTTAGGTTCTTCCGTGATTGCTGCGTGAAGGCATAGGGATTGTCGGATCCTGAGAGTGGCGGCGGATGCGCCGCAATTTGAGTGGTACCGCGGGTGAAAAAAATCTTACACTCGTCTCAAAGTTTCTTTGAGACGGGTGTTTTTTTTACAGAAAAAATCATTGATCAGGAGGATGAACATGGCAACAGTTGCAACAGATCAGCTGATGGAGGTCGCAGCCAGAATCCGCGAAATGCGTGAGATTTCCGGTATGACACAGCTGCAGATGGCGGAGCAGACGGAAGTCAGTCTGGAAGAGTATCAGGATTATGAGGCGGGCAGGCTGGATTTTCCCTTTACCTTTATACATAAGTGCGCCCTTGCTTTCGGCATCGGGATCACGGATTTGCTGGAAGGGCAGAGCGCGCACCTGTCTTCCTATACCATTACGCGGAAGGGCCACGGCAGCCAGACCGCCAGGGAAAACGGCATCGAGATCAAAAATCTCGCGCCTATGTTCCGGAAGAAAATCGCGGAGCCTTACTGGGTCAAGTATGAGTACAGCGAAGAACTGCAGAACAAACCCATTCATCTGACCAAGCATTCCGGCCAGGAATTTGACCTGGTGATGAGCGGCCGCCTGAAGGTACAGGTAGGCGACAACGTGGAATATTTAAGCGAAGGCGACAGTATTTATTACAACAGCTCCACGCCCCACGGCATGATCGCGGTGGACGGACAGGACTGCCTGTTTGTGGCCGTGGTACTGCCCGGCGCCAATCAGTCGGAAACGCTGATTCGAAACACCTTGTTTACCACGAAAAAGCGGGATAAAAAGCTGGTGGGCGAGCAGTTTGTGACTACGGTGGAAAACGAAAACGGATATCCGGTATCCGTGGAATTCCACAACGAGGATCATTTCAACTTTGCCTTTGACGTGGTGGACGCCATTGCCAACCGGGAGCCGGAAAAACTGGCGATGCTCCACATTTCCCAGGACAAGACGGAACGCCGCTTCACCTTCAACGATATGAAGCGGGCGTCCAACCAGTGCGCCAACTATTTCAAGTCTTTGGGCATCAAAAAAGGCGACAAGGTCATGCTGGTGCTGAAACGCCATTATCAGTTCTGGTTTGCGATCCTGGGCCTGCATAAACTGGGGGCTATCGCCATTCCGGCCACCAATCAGCTGCAGGAGCATGATTTTGATTACCGGTTCAATGCGGCGGAGGTCAGCGCGATTTTGTGTACCGCCGACGGCGACGTGGCGCATCAGGTAGAGCTGGCGGAGAAGAACAGTCCCACGCTGCAGCTGAAAATCTTAGTGGGCGGAAAACGGGAAGGCTGGCGTGATTTCGATGAGGAATACCAGCTGTACAGCGCCCATTTCTACCGCAACGAGGAATCCCCCTGCGGCAACGATCTGATGCTGATGTTCTTTACCTCCGGTACAACGGGTTATCCGAAGATTGCGGCCCATACCTACAAATATGCGCTGGGACATTACATCGGCGCCCGTTACTGGCACGGCGTCAGCGACGAGGGCCTGCACTTTACGATTTCCGACACCGGCTGGGGCAAGGCGCTCTGGGGCAAGCTCTACGGCCAGTGGCTGTGCGAGGGCGCGGTCTTTACCTATGACTTTGACCGGTTCTCCGCGGCGGATATTTTACCGATGTTTGCAAAATATAATATTACCACCTTCTGTGCGCCGCCTACCATGCTACGTATGATGGTAAAGGAGGACATTTCTCAGTATGACCTTTCTTCCATCCAGCATATGACCACGGCAGGCGAGGCGCTGAATCCGGAGGTTTACAAGCAGTTTGAGGCGGCTACGGGCCTGCAGATCATGGAAGGCTTCGGCCAGACCGAGACCACGCTGGCCATCGGCAACCTGATGGGCGGCTCCCACAAGCTGGGCTCCATGGGCAAACCGTCGCCGATTTATGACATTGACATTCTGGATCCGGAGGGCAATCCGGTGCCCAACGGCGAACCGGGCGAGATCGTCATCAAGGCGACGAGAGATCATAT
>CANRGZ010000085.1 GCA_947630295.1 uncultured Lachnospiraceae bacterium
ACATCCCGGATCACATGATGCATCTTGGAAAGCAGCCATTTGTCCATCAGGGACAGCTTCTCATATTCCAGCGTATATTTGCTGGCGTCAAATTCGTCGATATTGGCGTACAGCACGAAAAATGCGTAGGTATTCCACAAAGTGCCCATAAATTTGCGCTGCTCCTTCACCACCGCTTCTTCATAGAAACGGTTGGGGAGCCACGGCGCGCTGTTCTCAAAGAAATACCAGCGAATGGCGTCCGCGCCGTAGGTATTTAAGGCGTCGAAGGGATCCACGGCATTGCCTTTGGATTTGGACATTTTCTGGCCTTCGTTGTCCAGCACATGGCCCAAAACGATCACGTTCTTATACGGCGCCTTGTTGAAAATCAGCGTGGAAATTGCCAGCAGCGAGTAGAACCATCCTCTGGTCTGATCCACCGCCTCGGAGATGAATTCCGCCGGGAACTGCTGCGCGAACAGCTCCTGATTTTCAAAAGGATAATGGTGCTGCGCGAAGGGCATGGAGCCGGAATCAAACCAGCAGTCGATGACCTCCGGCACACGTTTCATTCTGCCGCCGCAGACCGGACATTTGAGATAAACTTCATCGATGTAGGGCCGGTGCAGCTCGATATCCTCCGGACAGCTTTCCGCCATTTCCTTCAGCTCCGCCCGGCTGCCGATGGAATGCATGTGTCCGCATTCACATTCCCAGATGTTCAGCGGCGTTCCCCAGTAGCGGTTCCGGCTGATGGCCCAGTCCTGGACATTTTCCAGCCAGTCCCCGAAACGGCCTTTGCCGATACTCTTGGGGATCCAGTTGATGGTATTGTTGTTGTTGATCAGATCGTCTCTGACCTCGGTCATCTTGATAAACCAGGATTCCCGGGCATAGTAGATCAGCGGCGTATCGCAGCGCCAGCAGTGGGGATAGCTGTGCTCGAACACCGGCGCGTCAAACAGCAGGCCCCGTTCTTCCAGGTTCTGCAGCACCAGCTTGTCGGCGTCTTTGCAGAAGACACCGGGCCAGGCGGTTTCCGCGCTCATTTCACCCTTGGCGGTAATGAGCTGTACAAAAGGCAGGTCATATTTCTTGCCCACCTGGGAGTCGTCTTCACCAAAGGCCGGCGCAATATGCACGACGCCGGTACCGTCGGTCAGGGTAACATAGTTGTCGCAGACCACATAAAAGGCTTTCTTGCGCTGCTTCTCGATGATCTTGTCTGCAAAATCAAACAGCGGCTCATATTCCTTTCCTTCCAGTTCCTGTCCCGTCATGGAAGCCAGCACGGTGACGTCGCTGCCCAGCACCGTTTCCACCAGCGCTTCCGCCATATAGTAAACGGTGTCGCCTGCTTTGACTTTCACATAGGTATAAGAAGGATTGACACACAGCGCCACATTGGACGGCAGCGTCCAAGGCGTGGTGGTCCATGCCAGAATATACGCGTCCTCGTCTTTGACCTTAAAACGAACTACGGCGGAGCGTTCCTTTACGTCCTTATACCCCTGGGCCACCTCGTGGCTCGAAAGGGGCGTACCGCAGCGGGGACAGTAGGGCACCACCTTGAAGCCCTTGTACAGCAGCTTTCTGTCCCAGATTTTTTTCAGCGCCCACCACTCCGATTCAATGAAATCATTGTCGTAAGTGACGTACGGGTGCTCCATATCCGCCCAGAATCCCACGGAAGAGGACAGTTCCTCCCACATGCCTTTGTATTTCCAGACGCTTTCTTTACAGTGATCGATGAACGGGGCGATACCGTATTCCTCGATCTGCTCCTTGCCGTCGATGCCCAGCATTTTTTCCACTTCCAGCTCCACCGGAAGTCCGTGGGTATCCCAGCCTGCTTTCCGCGGCACGCAGTAACCCTTCATGGTCCGGTAACGGGGAATCATGTCCTTGATCGCCCGGGTCAGGACATGCCCGATATGCGGCGTACCGTTTGCCGTCGGCGGGCCGTCGTAAAACATGTAGGACGGTCCGTTTTTTCTGTTTTCGATACTTTTTTCGAAAATGTGGTTCTCTTTCCAGAACGCCTCCACCTTTTTTTCTCTTTCGACAAAATTCAGGCTGGTAGGCACTTTTTCATAAACCGACATGGTTTTCCTCCATACTGATTTGTTTTTCTTTTATACCTTTTCAGAAATGCCGTAAATCTTTCTGGCGTTTCCGGCTAAAATCATCTGATTTTCTTCTTCGGTCAGCCCCATGGACAGGAAGGTTTCCAGTTCCTTTCCCGGAGACCACATGGGATAATCGCTGCCGAACAGCACGTGATCCGCGCCGTAAAGGCGGATAAACTGCTTCACAACCTCCGGCTGCAGCCAGTGGAAGCAGGAAGAACAGTCAAAATACAGATGTTCATATCCTGCCAGCTGATCTCCCAGCCGGTCCCACACAGACCATCCGCCCAGATGGGCGCCCACGATCACCAGTTCGCTGAAATGCTTCACCACCGGCAGCAGCCGGTTGGGATTGGAATAATCATAACGGCTGTCTCCGGTGTGCATCAGAATCGGCAGATGCTTTTCCTCGCACAGCTCGTAAATAGGCATACAGCGGACGTCATCCATAGGAAAATGCTGGATGTCCGGATGCAGCTTGACGCCGTGCAGTCCGGCTTCTATAATCCCTTCGATATCGCCTCTGATATCGCTGCTGTCCGGATGCAAAGACCCCAGTCCCGTAAAATTGCCCTTGCCGTTTTCCACTGCCCGGGAAATGAAACGGTTGATCGCGGCCACCTGTTTCGGGTTTGTGGCTACCGACTGTACCACAAAGTGGTCGATCCCATAGGCCTCCTGTTCTGTTTTCAGCGACGCCACTGTACCGTTATGCAGCGCGTGGGTCCCGTAAAACCGGTCCGTGGCAGCCGTGGCAGCCACCGCAATGGCATCCGGAAATATGTGGCAGTGCGCGTCTATGATTTCATAACCCTGCTCTGTCATATCCAGTGCCTTAATCGATGGTCTGCACCCATCCGAAGGGATCTTCCGTTTTGCCCCACTGGATACCGGTGAGGGTGTCGTACAGATACTGGGTGACTTCGCCGATCTTTCCCTCGTTGATGGTGAACTTTTCGTCCTTGTAGCAAAGCTCGCCGATGGGAGAAACCACCGCGGCCGTACCGCAGCCCCAGGCTTCTTCCAGCATACCGTTCTTCATGGACGCTTCCAGCTCTGTCAGGCTCAGCAGGCGCTCGCTGACTTTATACCCTTTTTTCTGCAGAACTTCGATACAGGATTTTCTCGTAATACCGGGCAGAATGGATCCTGTCAGCTTCGGCGTAACGATCTCGTCGCCGATCTTGAACATAACGTTCATGGCACCCACTTCTTCAATATATTTGCGCTCTACGCCGTCCAGCCAGAGTACCTGGGAATAGCCTTTCTGCTCTGCCCGTTCGCCGGCGCGGTTGGATGCCGCGTAGTTGCCGCCGCACTTGATGTAACCCGTGCCGCCTCGCACCGCACGCACGTCCTGATCCTCGATCATGATCTTGACGGGATTGATGCCTTCTTTATAATAACTGCCCGAAGGAGACGCGATGATCATAAACGTCGCATGCTGTACCGAATGTACGCCCAGGGTTTCGTCATTGCCAAACATGAAGGGACGCAGATACAGCGACGTGCCAAAGGTATCCGGGGTCCAGTCCTGCTCTATTCTGACGTAGGTCATCAGCGCTTCCATAGCGATGTCTTCCGGGATCTGCGGCAGGCAGAGACGGTCCGCCGAGGAGTTCATTCTCCGGATATTTTCGATGGGGCGGAACAGCTGTACCTTGCCGTCCGCGCGTCTGTAAGCCTTCAGTCCCTCAAAAATGCCGGAACCGTAGTGCAGCACCGTAGATGCAGGGTGGATGGACAGGTTTTCGAACGGTACGATTTTCGCGTCGTGCCAGCCTTTGTCCGGGGTATAATCCATCCGGAACATATGATCGGTAAATACCTGGCCGAATCCCAGCGTACTGCTGTCCGGTTTTTCTTTAGGACAAGTCGTTTTCGTAATACTGATGTTCATGTTTCTGCCTCCCTTATAAAATAGTATCTGTTGATTCTTTATTACGCATTCGCGCCGATTTCCAGCGCTTTGCGGTTGACGTCCAGCATATCGGCGTGTCTTGCGGAAATGACCTTCTGCAGCGCCGCCCCGATGCTGCTTTCTTCATATTCGTCCAATACCTTCAGGATTTTTCCCATCAGAATGATATTGGCAAGCGTGGGCATATCATTGTCTCCGGCCAGCTTTGTGGCGGGTACATAGTATACCTGCACGTCGTCTCTCTGTACCTTTCGTTCCACCAGCGAGGAATCCACAAATATCATGCCCCCCGGCTGTACCGCGGATTCATAGCGGTCCAGCGACGGCAGATTCATTGCCACCAGAATATCCGGTTCTGCAACGATGGGAGACCCCACCGGCTCATCGCTGATAATCACGCTGCAGCTGGCTGTGCCGCCCCGCATTTCCGGACCGTAGGAAGGCAGCCAGCTCACCTGCTTGTCTTCCATCAGCCCTTTGTAGGCCAGCAGCTTTCCTGCAAATAAAATACCCTGCCCGCCGAAACCGGAAAACAAAAATCTTTTCATGCTCATCTTATGCTTCCTCCTTTGCGGCAGATCTGTCCTTGTATACCCCCAGCGGATAGTACGGGATCATCTTCTCGTCGATCCACTGCAGCGCCTTCTGCGGCGTCATGCCCCAGTTGGTGGGACAGGAGGAAAGCACCTCCACCAGGGAAAATCCCTTGCCGTCCAGCTGGTTCTGGAACGCTTTTTTAATGGCCTTTTTGGCCTTGCGGATATTGGCCACGTTATTGACGGCCACCCGCTCCAGATACTCCGCGCCGTCCAGCGTCGAAAGCATCTCGCAGATCTTCACCGGATAGCCGCACAGCTTCGGATCTCTGCCGTAAGGAGAAGTCTGGGTCACCTGTCCCGGCAGGGAAGTGGGAGCCATCTGGCCGCCCGTCATGCCGTAAATCGCATTATTGATAAAAATAACGGTAATATTTTCATTTCTGGCCGCTGCGTGAACGGTTTCCGCCGTACCGATGGAAGCCAGGTCGCCGTCGCCCTGATAGGTAAACACCACGTGATTTTCCGGATCGGCCCGCTTCACGCCCGTAGCCACCGCAGGGGCGCGGCCGTGGGCCGCCTCGATCATATCACAGTTAAAATAATCATACGCCATGACTGCGCAGCCCACCGGGGCGATGCCGATGGTCCTGCCTTCGATGCCCAGCTCGTCGATGACCTCCGCCACCAGGCGGTGTACGATGCCGTGGGTACAGCCCGGACAATAATGCATGGGCACGTCTGTCATTGCATGGGGTTTTTCAAATACTGTCATTTGCTCACACCTCCGTCCGCTTTCTGAATGGCTTCCAGCACCTGGCCGGGAGAAGGGATCATGCCGCCTGCCCGGTTGCAGAGCGTTACAGGCGCCTTGCAAGAAATGGCCAGACGCACGTCTTCGATCATCTGTCCCATGTTCAGTTCCACGGAAATGAATGCTTTCGCGTGTTCCGCGGCCTTTGCGAAAGGTGCGTAAGGGAAGGGCCACAGGGTAATGGGGCGAATCAGGCCCACCTTGATGCCCTGCTTTCTTGCCTCGTTCACCGCCGTTCTGGAAACTCTGGCGGCAATGCCGAAGGCTGCGAGGATAATGTCCGCATCCTCTGTCATATATTCTTCATACCTGGTTTCATTTGCTTCGATGGCCTGATAGCGTTCGTAGCGCGTGAAATTGAGCTGTTCCAGTTCTTCCGGCGTCAGGAACAGAGAGTTGACGATATTGTGCTCTCTGGCCATCTTCGTTCCCGTGGTTGCCCAGGGTTTTTCAGGCGCAGGGGAAACGGCAAAGTCCAGCGATACCGGCTCCATCATCTGTCCCATGGTTCCGTCCGCCAGCACCATGGCCGGCATCCGGTATGTATCCGCCAGTTCAAAGCCCAGAACGGTCAGTTCCGCCATCTCCTGTACGGAAGCCGGCGCCAGCACGATCATATGATAATCTCCGTGGCCGCCGCCCCGGGTGGCCTGGAAATAATCCGACTGGCTGGGCTGAATGCCCCCCAGGCCCGGGCCGCCCCGCTGTACGTTGACAATCAGTGCCGGCAGGTCCGAACCTGCCAGATAGGAAATGCCTTCGCCCTTCAGGGAAATGCCGGGGCTGGAAGAAGAGGTCATGACCCGCTTTCCGGCTGCGGCCACGCCGTATACCATGTTGATGGCCGCGATCTCGCTTTCCGCCTGCAAAAAGGTCCCGCCGATTTTCGGCATCCGTTTTGCCATATAGGCCGCTACTTCGGTCTGCGGCGTAATGGGATAACCGAAATAATGACGGCATCCGGCTTTGATCGCCGCTTCTGCCAGGGCTTCGTTGCCCTTCATCAGAACTTTATCTGCCATATGCATTCACTCACCTTTCTACCCGGATCACACAATCCGGGCACATGATCGCACAGGAAGCACAGCCCACGCAGGCTGCCTCGTCTGTGATCCGGGCGGGATGGTGTCCCTTTTTATTGATGATATCCGCTGCAAGCTCCAGCAGATGCTTCGGACAGGCGTCCACGCACAATCCGCAGCCTTTGCAGAAATCCGTTTGAAACGTTAATTTTGCCATGCTATTCTCCTTCTCTCCGGACGGCTGTTTCATATGCCCGGCAGGCTTTGCTGCAGCTGCATCGGAAACAGATCCGGTATTTTATCTTTCAGCGCTTCGTAAAAATCCGCCCTGACCGAAGTAAACATCAGCGGCAGGCCCGACTGCTTTGCCACAGCCTGCGCATATTCCATGGAATCCGATATGTCCCGGGGCGTCGTCTGCGCCCCCAGATTGGAATTGTTCACCAGTCCGGTAAAACGCAGCCCGCAGGCTGTTTCGATTTCCCGCATAACCTCCAGGGTGGAAGCCGCATCCGGCGTCAGGGGCCGGTAACGGTTGATCACCATCAGCATTTCGTAGTCGTTTTCCTCTGAAATCGCAGGCACCAGCCGTCCCAGCGCCAGCGCGCCCCGGTCGTCGCCGCCCACGTCCACCACGGCATGCAGCCGCCGGTCGTCGCAGATGGCGTACATTTCCTGGGGCATGGCCGGGATATCCACATTGCTGCCCGCGTAGGGGGAAACGATCAGGCGGATGCCCTCCCGTTCCAGCGCCGCGCTGCTGTCCTTCGTGCGGAAATACGGATTGACGATATCCAGATCCGCAATGGCCACCTGCGCATACTGCCGCTTCAGTTCAAAAGCCATATTCAGCGCCACGTTGGTCTTGCCGCTGCCGTAATGTCCGCACAGCAGTGTCAGCCGTTTGTATGGATGCATACCTCACCTCATGATGTTCCGGCAGTGGTATCGCCGTACCGCTGCCGGTTGGATTATTTATAAAAGATTTCTCTGAATCTTGCCGCTGATGGTCTTCGGCAGGCTCTCTTTGAATACCACGATTCTCGGATATTTGTAGGGCGCCGTATGACTCTTTACATAGTTCTGGATTTCCTTCTTGAGTTCCTCGGTGGGCTCGGTTCCCTTCACCAGTACGATGCTGGCCTTGACCACCTGGCCCCTGACCTCGTCCGGGGCAGCGGATACGCCGCATTCCAGAACATAGGGAAGCTCCATGATAACGCTTTCAATCTCAAAGGGTCCGATCCGGTAACCGGAAGACTTGATGACATCGTCCACACGGCCCACATACCAGAAGAAGCCGTCCTCATCCCGCCATGCGGTATCGCCGGTATGATAATATCCGTCGTGCCAGGCCTCGCTGGTCAGCTTCTCATCCTTATAATAACCGGAATACAGGCCGCAGGGGATATGGTCTCTCGTGGCCTTGATGACGATTTCGCCCGGTTCGCCGTTGGGCACCGGATTGCCCTCCGGATCCAGAATGTCAATGTCATAAATCGGCGACGGTTTGC
>CANRGZ010000086.1 GCA_947630295.1 uncultured Lachnospiraceae bacterium
AATAAGCCATACAGACAGAAAGGCTCTAACCCGCATATTTACTGGGTTAGAGCCTATTTTACTTCGGAACTTGAGATATCGATATATAAAAAAAAAGATTTTTCTTTCAAAACGGAAAGACAAAAAATGAACAGGCCAAAAGATACCCGGCATCTCTTAGCCTGTCGTAAATTATCTATTCAATATTATAACGTTCCTTTATCCGATCTTTTTGATATTCTTCCAATGTTTTTCCGGAATCTGGCAAAACACCCACAAGATTTTTGCATAACTCTGTATTTTTCCTCTTTACTGCGCTGCATATCAGTCGGTCCGGCTCCACATGGCAGTGCAGATAAAGCACCTCCACCCCGGACGCAAGCGCTTCTTCCATCGCCGCAGCAAATTCCGGATGTGTCTCCGTATTGGCTCTGACTTCTGTAACGCCATCCATCTGGATCACGAATGCCAGTATTGCATAATATCCGGCTGCCTTTGCACGGATCAGATCCTGGATATGCTTTACGCCCCGCTCTGTAGGCGCGTCAGGAAAATAGCCCACGCCGACTTTTTCCAACGTACAGCCCTTCACTTCCATCAGGTACTTCTCGCCGCCGTGTTCCATATAAAAATCAATTCTGGAATCACCGTAAGTATATTCCGGCACAACAAGATCAAACTGCTGCGCAGACAGCCACTCCATCGCCACCTTATTTGGCGCCTGGCTGTCCATGTTGATCAATAAACCATTGCCCTTTCGAACCGCCACCAGATCATATTTCGTTTTTCTGCCCGGCGTCCCCGGCGCAGTCAGCCACACCGTACAGCCGGGAACCAGCAGTTCTTTGCACCGGCCGGTATTTTTCACATGCACCGTTTCCCTGTGCCCGTCAATTTCCACCTCTGCAATAAAACGATTGGGGCGTGCCAGAAAGACGGCGGGTTTCACATTATCATAAACCATCGCATCACCACTGCCTTATCCGGAATGTAATTCCTCAATGAACTGCTGCATCCGTTTAGTCACTAAGGCATCTTCCTTCATCTGAACCAGCTCATCTCTGCTGACCCACCGGTAAGCAATAGTTTCGCCTTCCTGCAAAACAATACTGTCTTTTTTACAGTCCGTGACACATAAAAATTCCGCATAAAAAGCAGCGCGCTCATCCATTCGTACCCGTCCGACTTCTGTCAGATGATCGGCAATGATTCCTGTTTCCTCCTGCAGTTCCCGGAAAGCGCATTCTAACGGGGATTCATTTTGCAGGGCAGAGCCGCCGGCCGTGGCCTCCCACATACCGCCGAAATGCTTGGCATAATCCCGCTGCATGAGCAAATAACTGCCGTCCGCATGTCTAACAATGATATCGCAGACCAAATGAAACATACCTTTCGGAATTGGTTCTCCCCGGATCAATGACACGCCGTTAATTTTATGAAAGTATTCATCGTATGCATCCCATAATTCCATGGTTTACCTCAATCCTTACTTCTATAATACCATCAATAATGTTCCTGCACCGATCAGCACACAGCCGATCAGAGATTTCGGGGTGATTTTTTCGTGCAGAAAAATAAATGCAAGAATCAGTGTAATCACAACACTCAGCTTATCAACAGGCACCACCTTCGACGCCTCGCCCAGCTGCAGTGCCTTGTAATAACACAGCCAGGAAGCCCCGGTAGCCAGTCCGGATAAAATCAAAAAAATCCAGCTTTTCCTGCTGATATTGGCGATGCCTCCCTGGGTATTTGTCAAAAATACCATACCCCATGCCAAAAGGACCACAACAACGGTTCGGATGGCCGTGGCCAGATTGGAATTGACGCCCTCAATGCCAATCTTCGCCAATATAGACGTCAGCGCCGCAAATACGGCAGATAATAACGCAAGAATGAACCACATGATTTTCCCCTCCAAAAATGCAAAAACTACGGGACGGATTTTCTTCTTGCAGTATGACAGAATTCGGGGGATTATTCAAGTTTTTCAGTTATATTTATGATTGAAAAGATTATTGTGCAAACATATAAAACCATTAAAAAAGATGGCATACATCTACTGCACGTATTTGCATGCCATCTTTCTCTGGTCAAAGACATTTACAATAAAAAAGGGCCTTGGCCGGAGCGTCACACCCGGCATCCCTTTTGCCCATCACCTTGCGGCATGTGGCGTATGGGAACGCATTTTCCACCTCAAAGCCCTTTCTTATTCTATATGTAGCTTAACAAAATTATTCCCTCTTGTAAAGTATTATTTTATTCTTAATATTCTTATTCCACGTCGTATCTCCAATATGCCAGAAAGAAAGGATAGATTTATTATAATTGGGTGGATCACTCTCAATTCTTATGCGTAAAACCAACTTAAATTTTTTCCCATTTTCCGTAAATTCTTTTAAGACAATGCCGGTATTTGGCTTGTTTGCCTCCAAAATATAATCTGGATCTTGCAAAATCTTCCCAATATAATTCATATATCGTTCATAATCACCCGGATGCCGTTCTTTGATATGTTCGATACGTTCATCCGTAATAATTACCTCATCAGTCACAATACCTTCCGTTATGCACTTGTAGATTTCCCAATTAATTTTCCCAATAAAATGCACAGTGGCATTCTCTCCCGATTTTATGATTTTGTACTTCTATGTCGATATAATTTATTAAAAATCACATAGGTTTTAATAATTTCTTTTTTGATTATATTGCATTATATTCTGTTTGTAAATAGTATTGTATATGTCAAAAATCTGTTCATAATAGCATGTCCAAGGTGGTCAAATGTATTGATAACGGTCCAATGGAAGGATTCTGGTGCATTCTAAAGAGGGAGAGATACTACGGAAAACGGTTCACCGATAGAAAAACTCTTGTGAAGATAATAGAGGACTACATCGAGTATTATAACAACAAACGATTGCAGCGAAACTTAGGTGTTTCTGACACCAATGGAGAAACACAAACAATATCTGGCGGCAGCGTAAAAACTGCCACCAGACCGAAATCTGATGGCAGAAATTTTTATTATTTTGATTGTCTACTTGACGGGGAGCGATTCAATTTGCATGCCATCTTTCTCTGTTCAAAGACATTTTAAATAACTGTCAAAGATGGGATTTGCGCTACACCATCTCTTTCAGCAAAGCCTGCTCTTCCTTTGTCACCTTCAAACCAGCCATGGCTTCCTCTAAGCTCACATGGAAAGCTTCCATGACATTTTTTATATCATTTCGCAAGGTTTCCAGTCTTCCTTCACTTTTTCCCGCGCGCAGTCCCTCCTGCCTCGCCCTTTCGGTCATTTGATCTACTGCTTTACACACATCAATCTCCTCCTCTTCTTCGTGTATTTCTATCTTTGTATGTGTGCAGGTACTGATTACCTGCGCCGCCTCTCTGTCCAGTCTTTTCAGGCTCGCGTCATTCGAAAGAAAGTTGTTCAGTGCTGCTTCATCATTTGCATATTTTATAAAACCAAGTACCGATCACAAATCCGACTGAAACTTCGCCAGGTCCTCTTCGTCCATCGCGGCAGGTTCAATCAGATTGATTTGATAATCCGCCACATATTTTTGTATTTCCGGATCCTGAATCGACATCATCTCCTGCAGGGTTCTGGGGCCATCCCACTTCTCTGTGCCGAACAGAATCACCAGTGTGATCACCGGGATCAGCTTATCGTCTTTATAGAATCCGGAAAGAAACTCTCCGCTGCTGCGGCCTTTCCAGTCCTTCTCCCTTCGGTGCCTTTCCTCCGTCTGCTGTATCTGCGCTGCATACCGCAGAAAATCGTACAGGCCGTTTTTCACCGGCTCCGCATACCGTGTTTTGGATTCATTTTCTATTCCCATGATCAGATACGCCGCTTTGTCGTCGGACATGAACGTGGTCTTTTTCAGAAGATCCCGAAATTTCATGACGGCTTTCGGATTTCCCTGATCGAGCAGTACCGCGATCTCCGTCGGATCCATTTCATGCAGTCCATCCGGCTGGATGACCTGTCTCCCGCCATAGATGAAGTAATTAAACGCATCCGCAAAAACGGCATTCTTCCGCATGTATGCTTTTGTAGTTATGTCAACTTTCCCCAATATGTATTTCCTTTCCAATAATCATTTTTTTACATGCGCATGTTTTACCGTAATACAATAGCATATAATGTATATGTTGTCAAGGTCGTTACATATTGTTTTTTTATTGGCAGGGGCAAGGTAACAAAAAACGATTTTTATTATCTTAACATGGGGATATAGCAGCGTCAATGAACCTGTGGTTCAATTACACCTGCTTCTATTTGTTGTTTCCAAATATGAAAAGAAGTCATACAGATAAATATATCCGCATGACTTCTTTGTTACATAATTCAGCCGTCAGTTTTTTGCCTTAATTTTCTTCTGCCAGAAATTTATCGATCAATTGCGCCGCTTTTTTCAAAACATCCAGCGCATCTTTGGCATCCACGTGGCCACTTTTATTCACATCTCCGGCAATTTTTTGTTCCTCTGTGGGCGTCTGTAATTGTGCCGCGATTTTCAAGATGATCAGCGCATCCCTGGCATCCACGTGGCCACTGTTGTCCAGATCACCGTAAATAATAGCCGGCATTATCGCCTCAATATCCGATACGGCAAATCCGTATGCTGAACCAGTTGTTTCATCGGCCACAAGTTTGATTTTGACCGTATCCCCCGGTACCTGAATTTGCTTTGATGCCAGATCATTCCCATAATAACTGCCAATTTTGCTGTTTTCCTTATCGTATATTATAATCTGATCCCCCTCGGAAAGCTTTGTCGCAGAAGAAAAGGTAACTTTGATCTCGGCTGCCCCCGGACGATAAATAGTATAAGTTTCGTCTGCATTGTTCTCATACGGATGCGCAGACTCGATACAATCCTCCCTGCTCCTGCCGCATTTACTGCAGATATCGTCCTGAAAGGAATGACCAGTCGGTGGAACAAAGTCAGATCTGTATTCTTTCTCGCAAAGAGAACATTTATAGGTGGTATATCCGTTATTTATACAATCCGGCAATACCGGCGCTTCCGGTGTGAAAACATTTTCTTCCGTATTGTAATGTACGGTGGCATCTCTTAAGAAAGCAGCTCCGTTAAACAATTCAACTGCTGCTGTGAGTTTATCCCATGCATCTTTACTGCCGCTAAATATCACATGATCCACTGCTGTGCCACCAAACGGATTATATCCAGTGATTGTTACGCTGTCTGGAATTACGATACTGGTCAGGCTGCTGCAGTCCTCAAATGCCCAGTCCCCGATGTCCGTTACACTGTCCGGGATTTCAATACTTGTCAGGCTGCTGCATCCATAAAATGCACATTCTTCTATGTTTGTTACGCTATTTGGAAATTCTATGTTTGCCAGGCTGCTGCAGTTCCAAAATGCACGCTCCCCGATGCTCGTTATGCTGTCCGGAATGCTGTATGTGCCTTCTTTTTTTTGCGGACAAGTGACTAATGTGGTCATTTCTTTATTGAACAATACACCTGCAACAGACGCATATACCGTATTTTTCCCATCTACATTGAGCGCAGTCAGGTTGCTGCAACCATGAAATGCATCTTCGATGCTCGTTACACTGTCCGGGATTTCAATACATGTCAGGTTGTAGCAGTAAGAAAATGCGCCCTCTCCGATGCTCGTTACACTGCCGGGAATACTGTATGTGCCTTCTTTTTTTTGCGGACAGGTGACTAATGTAGTCATTTCTTTATTGAACAATACACCTGCAGCAGACGCATATACCGTATTATTCAGATCCACATTGATTGCAGTCAGACTGCTGCATCTTAAAAATGTTTCGTCCCCGATGCTCGTCACGCTGTCCGGAATATCGATACTCATCAAACTGCTGCAGTTCCAAAATGCACGCTCCCCGATGCTCGTTACACTGCCCGGTATTTTGATACTGGTCAAACTGCTGCAATCCAAAAATGTTTCGCGCCCGATACTCGTCACGCTGTCCGGTATGCCAATGCTGGTCAGGCTGCTACAGCCCCAAAATGCATTATCCGCGATGCTCGTCACGCTGTTTGAAATTTTGATGCCGGTCAGACTGCTGCATTGCGAAAACGCTCTGTACCCGATGCTCGTTACGCTGTCCGGTATTTCGATACTGGTCAGGCTGCTGCACCAGGAAAATGCGAATTCTCCAATACTCGTTACACTGTCCGGTATTTCAATACCTGTCAGGTTGTAGCAGTTAGAAAATGCATTATCCCCGATGCTCGTTACGCTGTTCGGAATGCTGTATGCGCCTTCTTTTTTTGGCGGGCAGGCGACTAATGTGGTCATTTCTTTATTGAACAATACACCTGCAACAGACGCATATACCGTATTATTCAGATCCACATTGATCGCACTCAGGCTGCTCCAGGAAAATGCGTCCCCGATGCTCGTCACGCTGTCCGGAATATCGATACTCATCAAGCTGCTGCAGCCAAAAAATGCCTGAGTCGCGATGCCTGTCACCGGATACCCGTCTATTGCCGCCGGAATCGGCAGTTCCGTAGCGCTTCCATGATATCCGGTAATCATCACGGTCTGATCATCATTCACCCAATATTCCAATCCATCCGATGTACTTTCCGCCTGCACTTCTACCGCAGGCAAACGCAAGATGGATGCACCCAAACATATTGTAATGATCAGCAGATACGCGATCATCCTGCTCCATGGATTTCTTTGATATTTCATCAATACGATTCTCCTTCCTTGTGTATGATTTCTATCATGCATCCTGTTGCATAATATTAAATTTACTATAAATCAAAATAAAAATGAATGACAGTTTATTTATAATATCTTCATTAACAATTTCTCTAAACTCCTGATAAACCCAATACTTTATACACTTCATTTCAAAAACCCGTTCATATGGATACTACTTTGTAAGTATCTGAAAAATTTTTTCAAACAGAAATTTCAATAGTGAGATCATAAAAATAAAAGCTGGCATGCATCTACTTTTCGTATTTGCATGTCAGCTTTCTTTGCATTACATGAAACTGCCGTTCTGTATGTTATTTATTTCTTTTTAAAAATCTTCTTATCCGTCTTTCTCCCTGTCTCGCCGCCCATGCTCTCATCAAAGGCTTTCAGCAGGTTTTTCTGCTCTGCCGTCAGCTTCTCGGGCACCTGCACGATCAGGGTTACAAAATGATCGCCCCGCACATCTTTATTGCGCAGCGTGGGAACGCCTTTGCCCCGGAACCGCACCCGGGTGTCGGTCTGGGTACCGGGCTTTACATCATAGAGAATCTTGCCGTCAATGGTATCGATCTCCACTTCGCCGCCCAGGGCCGCTCTGGCAAAACTGATGGGCGCGCTGGAATACAGATCCCAGCCGTCACGCTGGAATACCGGATGCCTGCTGACCCGTACTTCGATCAGGAGATCCCCTCTTGGGCCGCCGTTTTTGCCCGGTTCTCCTTTGCCTCTGACCCGGACGCTCTGTCCGTCATCGATACCGGCAGGAATCGTTACGGAAATTTTCTTCTTCTTGGAAACATATCCGGCGCCGTAGCAGGAAGTACATTTTTCCTTAATGACCTTGCCGGTACCGCCGCATTCCGGACAGGTCTGTACATTGCGCACCATACCGAACAGGGACTGCTGGGTAAATACCACCTGACCCTGGCCATTACACTTTGTACAGGTCACCGGTGAGGTTCCCGGCTTCGCGCCGCTGCCGCCGCAGACCGGACAGGGATCTTTTAAGGTCAGTTCCAGTTCTTTTTCACAGCCGAACACTGCCTGCTCAAAGGTGATCCGTACAGAGGTATGTACGTTTGCCCCCTGCATCGGCTGGTTGGAATTCCGTCTGGAAC
>CANRGZ010000087.1 GCA_947630295.1 uncultured Lachnospiraceae bacterium
GTTTCCCGGATCCTGTTTTCCAGATATCGTAAGTATGAAAAATGCATCAGTTCTTTGTCATTGACAAAAATCACAAAGGTGGGGGGCTTCACCGCCACCTGGGTGGTATAAAAAATTTTGAGCCGTTTGCCCTTATCGGAAGGCGGCTGATGCATGGCCGCAGCCTCCGTAATAATCTCGTTAAGCACGCCGGTGGCAATCCGCAGCGCATGATTTTCCACCACCGAATCGATCATGGCAAACAGCCGGGGAATCCGCTGTCCCGTCATGGCGGAAATAAAAATCATCTGCGCATAAGACAGAAAGGAAAGGGTACCCCGCACATCATTTTCATATTTGTAAATGGTCTTGTCGTCCTTTTCCACCACGTCCCATTTATTCACCACAATAATGATGCCCTTGCCTGCTTCATGGGCGATCCGGGCAATTTTTGCATCCTGCTCCGACACGCCTTCCGCCGCGTCGATCATCAGCAGCACCACGTCCGAGCGTTCCACCGCCGAAACGGCCCGGATCATGCTGTAGCGCTCGATATCCTCCCGGATTTTGCTTTTTTTGCGCAGGCCCGCCGTATCGATCAGCACATAGTCTTTGTCCTGATAATGGATCACGGTATCCACCGCGTCCCTGGTGGTGCCCGCGATATCGGACACGATCACTCTGGTTTCCCCGGCAATCCGGTTGATGAGGGAGGACTTGCCCACATTGGGCTTTCCGATGACCGCGATTTTGGTCAGTTCGTCTTCCGTTTCTTCCGCCGCAGCTTCCGGGAACAGGGAAACCACCTGATCCAGCAGATCCCCCAGGCCCTGCTTCTGGGAAGAAGAAACCGCAAATGGCTCTCCGATACCCAGATTGTAAAATTCATAGACATCCGCCAGCTGGGCGTTATAATTTTCTACCTTGTTCACCACCAGCACCACGGGTTTTGCGGCTTTGCGCAGCATCTCGCAGACCCGCTGGTCGGTATCCGTGAGGCCCTGCCGCACGTCCACCATGAACAGGATCACGTCCGCCACATCGATGGCGATCTCCGCCTGGGTCCGCATCTGGGACAGAATCACGTCCTTGCTGTCCGGTTCGATGCCGCCGGTATCGATCAGCGTAAACGCATGATTCAGCCAGCTGACGTCCGCATAAATCCGGTCTCTCGTCACCCCCGGCGTATCCTGCACAATGGAAATCTGCCTGCCTGCCAGCGCGTTAAATAAAGTTGATTTTCCTACGTTCGGCCGTCCCACGATGGCCACAATCGATTTTCTCATCGTATCACCCTGCTGTTGTTATTTCTGTTTTGTCAGCAATGCTTCCACCAGTGCGTCTCCACTGGATTTTACAATTTCTACCGGCACTTGTAAAGCCTTCTCCAGAGAAGAAACCGTCATATCGTCCAGAAAAACATCTTCTCCGTCCCGGAGCATGGCGTCGGTCAGAAGGAGTTTTTCCCCCAGTTCCTTTTCTTTCAGCTGCGCGGCCAGATCCCGGCCGGTGAGCAGGCCTGCCACCGTGATCAGCTCGCCGAAAAATTCATTTTTCACCCCATGGACATGCACCTGGATTTTCGGATATTTTTCACTGAATTTCCGGCAGAGTTCTTCCAGCACCGGCGCCGCCAGCATACCGGTGGCAATGGAAAGACTTCTTTTTTTCCATACCGGCTTCCTGGAACGGGCCAGGGCCCCTTCAAAGGAATCTATCAGCGTCCGCAGCATACCCACGCCGTTTTCCAGCTGCAGATAGCCTTCATAGGCCGCGTCCTCCGGAAGCTCCTGTTCCGCCAGCAGATACCATTCGTCCGATGCATGGACAAAGCGCCTGCCGTAGCGTTCCAGAAACCGCTGCTGCCAGCCTTCGATCTGGGCCAGGAGCTTGCACGCGTCTTCTTTCGTAAAAGGCGTCAGCGGATACAGGCCTTCCCGGTATCTGGTCAGTCCCACCGGCACCACAGACAGGCTCTGAAACACCGGGAAAAAGGCTTCCAGATCCCGGATGGTACGGTCCAGCTGCGGTCCGTCGTTGATGCCTCTGCACAAAACGATCTGCCCGTTCATCGTGATATTGGCATCGTAAAATTTCCGCATCTTGCCCAGCAGATCCCCTGCGAACCGGTTGCGCAGCATCTGGCAGCGCAGGTCCGGATCCGTGGTGTGTACCGAAATATTCATGGGCGCCAGCTTATAGTAAATTACCCGGTCAATGTCCGCATAGGACATATTGGTCAGGGTAATGTAATTGCCGTTTAAAAAGGACAGCCGGGCGTCGTCGTCTTTAAAGTAAAGGGTCTCGCGCATCCCCGGCGGCATCTGATCGATGAAACAGAAAATACAGTTGTTGCGGCAGTGCCGGTATTCGTCCATCAGCCCGTTTGCAAAATACAGCCCCAGTGCCTGGGAGGAAACGCCCCGGAAACGGACCGTCTGCCTGCTGCCGTCTTCTTTTTGCAGTTCCATCGTATTTTCCCCATCATCTTCCACCAGAAAATGATAATCGAAAATATCCTTCACTTCTTTTCCATTGATGGACAACAGTTCGTCTCCCACCGCAAGGCCTAAGGATGCGGCCGGGGAACCTTCTTCAATTTTGCAGATGATATGCTCCCTACTCATGGTTCTCCTTTAACGAAAACATGGCCGCCAAAAGCCCCCGTTTTCCTTTGCTGGCCCGATGGGAAAACAGTAGTTGGCTGTTGCAGCAGGTGCAGAGCCCGGCGTCGGCGATATGCAGTGCTTTCAAACCGCTTTCCATAAGCGTCTCTTTCACCGCCTGCTGCAGATGCAGATAAAAGCGGCCGTTTCTTTGCTTCGCCACCGAAGCGCCCGGAAATGCTTCGTCAAATTTCCGGTACAGTTCCTCGCTGACCTCATAGCAGTTTTCACAGATGGAGGGCGCGATCACCGCCAGCAAATCCGCCGGATCACTGTGATAACGCTCTTCCATGGCTTCCACGGTTTTCTGCGCGATGCGCCCGAAAGTGCCGCGCCAGCCGGAATGGACCAGCCCGATGGCTCTGTTTACCGGATCCAGCAGATACACCGGCACGCAGTCCGCATAAAAGGTCATTAAAATCAATCCGGGCGTATTGGTAATCAGCGCGTCCGCATCCTCCGTAAATCCGGGCAGAAAAACGCCTCTGCCCCGGTCCTTCTCCGTCACTTCTTTCACTGCGGTGGAATGGGTCTGGTTAGACGCAACAATCCGGGCCGGGTCCCACCCGAAAGCTTCACAGAAAATGGACAGGTTGCGCCGGACATTTTCCGGACGGTCGCCTGAGCGGGCCGACAGATTCATGGACGCAAAACAGCCTTCGCTGATACCGCCCTTCCGGGTGGAAAAGGCATGTTCCGTCATCCCGGTTTCGGAAAGCAGCGGAAACGTATAATACCATACCTGATCTTTTCGATGTAACACTGCTTTTTCGCCCATCCGCTCAAAACGCCTCCCTGATATGTATCATCTGATCTCCCGCAAAGGAAATCACGTCAAAACGGCACGGCAGGCCGTATAAATTCCTGTGCCGGTACAGATATTCTTTCGCCGCTGCCCGGATCCGGCTGCGCTTCCTCGCATCCACCGCCTCCAGCCCGCTGCCGAAGTCCCCATCTGCCCGGTACTTGACTTCCACAAAAACGATCACATCCCCCTCCCGGGCAATCAGATCGATCTCATACCGGGAAAGCCGTTCATTGCGCGCCAGAATCTCGCAGCCTTCCGCCGCCAGATAATCCGCCGCCTTCTCTTCGTACCGGCGGCCTTTGGTTCTGTTATTTTCCAAAAGGTTCCCCTTCCGTAAAATGCTGTATAAAACTCTTCCTGTGAATAGGGCAGGGTCCCAAAGTTCGGATCGCTTCGATATGGGCCGCCGTCCCGTATCCCTTGTGGATGGCAAACCCATATTCCGGATAACATTCGTCATATGCCAGCATCATCCGATCCCTTGTGACCTTCGCTACAATGCTGGCCGCCGCAATGGAAGCGCTCCTTGCGTCTCCTTTGATGATGGGCAGCTGCCGGACAGGCACCTGCGGTATCCGCACCGCATCGTTAAGCAGCAGATCCGGCATTACCTTTAATCCTTTTATGGCCAGCCGCATCGCTTCGTAGGTGGCCTGCAGGATATTGATTTCATCAATTCTTTCATGGCTGACACAGCCCACGGCCCAGCTGACCGCCTTTGCGCAGATCTCCTCATACAGCGCCTCTCTGCGGGCGGCGCTTAACTTCTTGGAATCATTCAGATAGAGAATATCGCAGTCTTTGGGCAGAATCACAGCTCCCGCCACCACCGGTCCTGCCAGCGGGCCTCTGCCCGCCTCGTCGATGCCGCAGATCAGTCCGCAGTCGCTGTACTGCCGCTCAAAAGTATACATTTCAAACAGACGCGCTTTTTCCGCTTCCAGCTTCTGCAGCCGTTTTCTGGCCGCTGCCACGGCGGCCTGCACGCCCTTTCTTTCGTCCCCTTCGTAGCGCGGGATAAAAGAAGGCAGCTCTTCTGCAGATGCTGCCTTTAATTCATTTTTAATCTCGGCAATGCTTTTTTCCATCCCGTTTACTCCCGCCTGTGTTCTATTCAAGATTTTAATGATTCCCGGACGGAAATTCAAGAGAAATTTTTCCAATTCGTCCGCTGCGGAAATCCTCCAGCAGCAGCCGGGACGCCTTCAACAGATCCGGGGCGCCGCCCGCTTTCAGACAGTTGCGTAATCCCGCGATTTCCCCCAGCAGCTCCACCGGCTGTTTCTCACAAACACTGATGTTATATTTTTTCTCCAGAAGGGCCGGATAGCGCTGCTGCAGACAGGACAGCAAAAGCACGGCCAGTTCCTCCAGCTGTATGATGTCGTCATTGATGGAGCCGATCATGGCCAGATGTATGCCGGTCTCCTCCGACTCGAATTTTGGCCACAAAATCCCCGGCGTATCCAAAAGTTCAATGTTTTTGTCGATCCGGATCCACTGTTTTCCCTTTGTTACTCCGGGCTTGTTGCCCGTTTTTGCACAGCCCTTGCCCACGAAAGAATTGATAAAGGTGGATTTTCCCACATTGGGAATCCCCAAAACCATGGCCCGCACCGGCCGGTTTTTGATACCTCGGCGGCGGTCCCGCTCGATCTTTTCCCTGCAGATTTCAGGAATCATGGCTTTCACCGCCGCCACGGACTTGGGATTTCTGGAATCCAGACACAAAACCCCGGTGTTTTTCGCGGCAAAGTATTCCTGATACTGCCGGCAGCAGGCATCGTCGGCCAGATCTGCCTTGTTCAGCAGAATCAGCCGGTATTTCTGCGCGCCCATGGAAGCGATGTCGGGATTCCGGGAGCTTTCCACCGCCCTGGCGTCTAAAAGCTCGATAAACAGATCGATAAGCTTCAGATTTTCTTCGATCATCCTGCGCGCTTTGGTCATATGACCGGGATACCACTGTATATTCATCATTGTCTCCTTCGCTGTTCCGGCTGCCCGGATAAATGAAAGGGCATACCTTCGTATGCCCTTTTTCTCAGATACGCTCTTTTACTTTGGCTTTCTTGCCGACACGGTCGCGCAGGTAATATAATTTCGCCCGGCGAACCTTACCTCTGCGGATCACATCCACCTTTTCAATGTGGGGAGAATGGATCGGCCATGTCTTTTCTACGCCGACGCCGTTGGAATTTTTCCGAACCGTAAAGGTTGCTCTGTTGCTTCCGCCCTGTTTTTTAATTACGATGCCTTCAAACATCTGGGTTCTTTCTCTGTTACCCTCTTTGATCTTCGCGTATACCTTGACGGTATCACCTACCTGAAACTGCGGAATGGTTTCTTTGCACTGCTCTGCTTCGATTTTACGGATAATATCGTTCATCATCGTTCCTCCTTGATTTTCGGACATTCATAATATACAAAACGCAGTCATTTGCATACCAGCGGACTATCTTAATATTTCGGCTGCATCAGGCAGTCGTACTTAGCTATACTAGCACAGGATATATTGTTTTGCAAGTTTTTTTTCTTCTTCGCTGAGATCCGCTGCTTCCAGCAGATCCGGACGCTGCCGGGCCGTAGCGATCACGGACTGTTCCCTGCGCCATTTCCGGATATTTTCATGGTGTCCCGAAAGCAGGACTTCCGGTACTTGTTTGTCCCGCCAGACCTCCGGCCGGGAATACTGGGGATATTCCAGCAGATGCCCCTCATGGCTTTCCTCCGAGGCAGATGCCTCGTTGGACAATACCCCCGGCACCAGCCGCGCCACCGCATCCATGACCACCACCGCCGCGATTTCTCCGCCGGTCAGCACATAGTCGCCGATGGAAATCTCATCCGTCACGATCTCATCCAGCACCCGCTGGTCCACGCCTTCATAATGTCCGCAGAGAAAGACCAGCTCTTCCTCCGCCGCAAGTTCCTTTGCCAGTCCCTGATGGAACACCCGGCCCCTGGGCGACAGATAAATGACCCGGGTCTTTTCCCTGCATCCGCGGGCCACCGCCTGGTAGCAGTCATACACCGGCTGCGCCTGCATCAGCATCCCCGCGCCGCCGCCATAGGGATAATCATCCACTTTGCCGTGTTTGTCCAGGGTATAGTCCCGGATGTTTACGGTTTCGAGACGGATGAGGCCCTGTTCCGCTGCCCGTTTCATAATGCTGTTGTGAAAGGCCTGTTCCACCATTTCCGGAAACAGTGTCATTACATGAAATTTCATACGCACCTCTTACAGATCCCGCAGACCCTCCAGCAGATGCACCGTCATAGTGCCCTGCGAAATATCCACGTTTCGAATACAGTCTGCAATGGCAGGAATCAGCAGATCTTTGCCGGAAGCTTCCCGTACCACATAGACGTCATTGGCGCCGGTGGTTATCACGTCCTGCAGCACGCCCAACGGCCGGTTTTCCTCATCGCAGACCTGTAAGCCCAGCAGTTCGGAGATAAAATATTCGTTTTCTTCCAGCGCTACCGCGTCCTTCCGCGGCACAAACAGTTTCTTTCCTTTCAGATATTCCACTTGGTTGATATTGTCATATTCCTGAAAGGAAAGCAGCACCAGGTTTTTCATAAACCGAACGTCCCGGATATGCAGCGTTTCAAAGTCTTTGTCCTTTTCCACCAGCACTTCTTTCAGCTTCTTAAACCGCCTGCTGTCATCCGTGGTGGGGAAAACCTTGACTTCGCCCCGGATCCCGTGGGTTGCGGTGACCGCCCCCACCTGCAAATATGCCTGCTGCATTCCTGCACCTCCTATAAGGTAACGGCACGCGCGCCCAAAGGGGCGCACCTGCCAAGTCGTCGGAAGGCATTCCGGTTATGCTTCGCATAAGCCTTCCTCCTACCTGCTTAAATCAGAAAAGCTGCTGTATCCTGCAGCAGCTTTCCTGATCGTACTTACGCAATGTCTACAAAAACCTTCGTATCTTCCTTAAAGGACGCCGCCTTTACCACGGTCCGGATCGCTTTCGCGATACGTCCGTCTTTTCCGATCACTTTGCCCATATCTTCAGGCGCGACCTTCAATTCCAGACAAATGCCTTTTTCTTCCTGCTTTTCCGTCACCACGACGGCTTCCGGATGATCTACCAGATTTTTTGCGATAACTTCCAATAATTCTTTCATAATGTCCTCCGATTACCGGATGCCCGCGATCTTTAACAGCTTATCTACGACTTCCGTCGGCTGTGCGCCGTTGGCCAGCCACTTCTTTGCCGCTTCTTCGTC
>CANRGZ010000088.1 GCA_947630295.1 uncultured Lachnospiraceae bacterium
GGGCTGTGCGGACGGCTGATGTGCTGTTTGAAAAACGAGCAGGAGACCTATGAGGACCTGAACAGCAAACTTCCGCTGGTGGGCACGACGGTGAAAACGCCGGAGGGACTTTCCGGGCAGGTGCAGGCAGTCAATGTCCTGCGGCAGCGTGTCAAGGTAGTGGTGGATGTGGATGATGAAAAAGAATTGCGGGAATATGCGGCAGCGGAATTAAAATTCAATCCCCATAAAAAGAAATCCAGAGACCGGGCGGCGGAGCAGGAAAATCCGGAAGAAGCCGCATTGCGGGAAGATCTGTGAGGACAGACGGATGGCAGGCATTTTGTATTTGTGCGCGACGCCTATCGGCAATCTGGAGGATATGACCTACCGTGCGGCACGGATTCTGCAGGAAGCGGATCTGATTGCCGCGGAGGACACGCGCAATTCCGCCAAACTGCTGCAGGCCTTTGACATTCATACGCCCATGACCAGTTATCATCATTATAACCGGTATGACAAAATTCCGTATCTGCTGCGCCTGCTGCAGGAGGGAAAAAACGTTGCCCTGATCACAGACGCAGGAATGCCGGGGATTTCCGATCCGGGAGAGGAACTGGTGAAAGCCTGTATCGAAGCGGGCGTCCGGGTGACGCCTGTGCCGGGAGCAAGCGCCGGGCTGTCTGCGCTGGTCTGTTCCGGCCTGCCGGCGGGAGAATTTTGTTTTGAAGGGTTTCTGCCGACGGAGAAAAAGGAACAGCAGCAGCGGCTGGAACGGCTGGCGGAAGAAGACCGGACATTGATATTTTATGAAGCGCCCCATCGGCTTGCCAAAACGCTGGAGCACCTGTATGCTGCATTCGGAGACCGGAAAATCGCGGTATGCAGGGAACTGACGAAAAAACATGAGGAATTTACATATACCGGGCTGAAGGAGGCGCTTATCCTTTATCAGCAGCAGGAGCCGAAGGGCGAATTTGTCCTGATCGTACAGGGCAGGGACCGGAAACAGATGGACGCGCAGGAGCAGGCGGCTTTTCTTGCACTGCCGTTGGAAGCGCATATGAAATTTTATACCGATCAGGGAATCGACCGGAAAGAGGCCATGAAGCTGGTGGCGAAGGATCGGGGGATTTCCAGACGGGACGTATATGCTGCCCTGATCCATGAATGAAATCAAAGACGGCGTCATAGTATGATAGCAAATGCCGAAAAATCAGGCGGCGCTTCTTTAGAAGCGATCCTGAGAAAGGAAGGCAGATGCTGAACTGGATCTGGGCAGGCATGATTTTACTGGGCGTGCTCTTTGCCGCGTTTACGGGAGGCTTGGGCGGCCTGACTGCCGTGGTGACCGATGCGGCGAAGGAAGCGGCGACACTGTGCATTACCATGACAGGGGTACTGGCGCTGTGGAGCGGGCTGACTGAGATTGCAAAGGAAGGGGGCCTGCTGAAGGCAGCGGCAAAAAAACTCCGGCCCCTGATTCTTTTTTTCTTTCCCGCAGTCCGGGAAGACCCGGAAGCCATCGACGCCATCAGTGCAAATTTCATTGCCAATCTTTTTGGGCTGGGCAATGCGGCGCTTCCCGCGGGACTGAAGGCGATGCGTATATTGCAGCGGCATAATCCGAATCCTAAAGTGGCTTCCGACGAGATGTGCGCTTTTTTGATTATTAATGTATCGTCTCTGCAGCTGATTCCCGTGAATCTGATTGCGTACAGAAGTCAGTACGGATCGGTCAATCCGGGACTGATTGCGGCGCCGGCGCTGGCAGCGACGTTTGTTTCCACACTGGCGGCAGTGGCCTTTTTGCTGCTGATGCGAAGAAGGCGGCGGTCTGTTTGAAGGTGCTGATTTATCTTTCGAATTGTATTTTGCCGCTGCTTTTGTTTTATATTATATTGTATGGGATCGGCAAAAAGGTGCCGGTGTTCGATGTGTTTCTGCGGGGCGCCAGGGAGGGCGTGAAGACGGCGGCATCGCTGTTGCCCGCACTGGTGGGACTGTACGTGGGCATCCATGTGCTGCGGGCCAGCGGATTTCTGGACTGGATCGCGTCTTTATTTGCCCGGGCCGCGGCACTGGCAGGCATTCGTCAGGAAGTGCTGCCGGCCCAGCTGTGGCCTTTGATATTATGCCGGCCCTTCAGCGCTTCGGCAGCCACGGGACTGGCATTGGATTTATTTGAATCCTACGGGCCGGATTCCCTGACGGGCATCGCAGCGTCGCTGATTTTAAGCTGCAGCGAAACCATTATTTATACCATGAGCGTCTATTACGGCGCGGTCAAAATTACGAAAACCCGCTATACCCTGGCCGGCGGCCTCATTGCCTGCGCGGCGGGTACGGCGGCGAGTATTGTACTTGCACACATGATGCAGTGATTTCGGAAACTTTGCGAAGGGAACAAACGCCTTTGCATTTGCATACATCAGAAAAGGACAGGAGGGTTAACATGAACGCAACATACAAGAAAAACTGGGAGGAAACCAAGGAAAAACTGATCCGCTGGTGGAACCATGAAAATACCGGCAGACCGGTGATGATGGTCATGGCGAAGAAGGATGAGAAGGTACCGCTGGATCCGAAGTACGCCTATAATGACGTCATGGAAAAATACACCAATCCGGAAAAAATGGTGGCGCATTTCAGAAACTGGGCGGAAAACATCGAGTGGATGGGCGAATCCTTCCCCAACATGAGCGCGGATTTCGGCCCGGGATCAGTGGCCGGATATCTGGGATCGGAAATCAAGTTTGCAGAGCGGACGGTCTGGTTTGAGGAATGTGTTGAAGACTGGGACGAGGTGCCGCCTTTAAAGTTCGATCCGGAAAACAAATGGTTCAAAAAGCACATCGAGGTTGTGAAGGAATGTACCCGGCTGGCGAAGGGCGATTTCCTGACCACCATTCCCGATCTGATGGAGAATATCGATGTATTTGCTTCCTTACGCGGCGCCCAGGATACGATTTTTGATATGATGGATGAGCCGGAGATGGTGGAGGAACGGATCGGACAGATCCAGGACGCGTATTTTGAATACTATGATCGTTTCTATGACATTGTCAAAGCGGACGGAGGAAGCGCCTATACGGTCTTTTCCATCTGGGGACCGGGGAAGACTGCAAAGCTGCAGTGCGATTTTTCCGCCATGATGTCGCCCCAGCAGTTCCGGGATTTCATTCAGGAGCCCTTACGTTCCCAGGCGAAGCAGCTGGATCACGTGCTGTATCATCTGGACGGCCCGGACGCCATCCGCCACGTGGACGCGCTGATGGAAATCGATGAAATCGACGCGCTGCAGTGGACCAGCGGCGACCACGGCCCGGACGGGACGCTGGAGCAGTGGGACGAGATTTACGATAAGGTAAGACGCGCCGGAAAATCCCTGTGGATCAAGGTTTATTCCGGTACGGTGGACGACTGGATCGCAGGCTGCGACCGGCTGGTAAAAAAATACGGCTCCAGCTGCCTGTATTTCTATTTCAATCCCATGAAAATGGAAGACGCAAAGAAACTGATGGCGTATGCCGAGGAACACTGGTGCGACGTCAAGGGAACATTTGAGGGATAAAAGCAATGAGAGAACAATTTTTGCATCCGGACAACCGGTACCGGCCGATTCCCTTCTGGTCCTGGAATGACCGTCTGGATCCGAAGGAACTGGCTTACCAGATTGAGGAAATGAAAAAAGCAGGCATGGGCGGCTATTTCATGCATGCCCGTTCCGGCCTGAAGACGCCGTATTTGAGTGAAGAATGGTTTGACTGTATTAAAACCGGCATCGAAAAGGGCAAAGAAGTAGGGCTGGACGCCTGGATTTATGACGAGGAAGGCTGGCCCAGCGGCTTCGCCGGCGGACTGGTGCCGGAAATGGACCGGGATTATTACGCAAAATACATCAGTCTGCGCACGGTAAAGGATACTGCGGAAATCGACTGGCAGGAGACGGTGGCGGCCTTTTTCCTGGATCGCGGCGGAAAGACCTATACCCGGATTGCCCGGGGGGAGGACAAAAAAGCAGCGGATGGCACGGAGATTCTGCAGATCGTGCGCAATGAAAATCCCTTTTACATCGACACTTTGAACAAACGGGCGGTGGACGCCTTTCTTTCGGTGACCCATGAGGCTTATTATCAGCGCTTCGGGGAGGAATTCGGAAAGACCATGCACGGCTTTTTCACGGACGAGCCCAGGCTGACCTGCGACCATTTTCTGGACCTGGCCTGGTCGGACGATTTGCCGGCGGCATTTACCGCGGCGTATGGTTATGATATCGTGGCGCATCTGCCCGCCTTGTATCGCGAGACAGAAGGTTACCGGAAGGTGCGGTATGATTTCTGGTGCCTGGTCAGCGATCTGTTTGTCAAAAACTATATGAAAAATATCTATGACTGGTGTGAGGCGCACCACTGCAAGGCCACCGGCCATATCATGATGGAGGAGAGCATTTTCAGCCAGATGACTTCCACCGCCGGGGTTATGCCTTTTTATGAGTACGAGCACATTCCGGGCATCGACTGGCTGCGGCGGACCATTGCCTCTCCGGTAGTGCCCAAGCAGGTGGGTTCGGCTGCCTGCCAGCTGGGGAAAAAACAGGTCATCACCGAGTCCTTTGCCTTAAGCGGCTGGGACGTTTCCTTCGAGGAACTCAAGCAGATCGCCGAGTGGCAGTTTGCCGGCGGCGTCAATCAGATCTGTCAGCATCTGGAGGCGTACACCATCCGGGGCGCAAGAAAGCGGGATTATCCGCCGTCACTGTTTCTGCAGCAGACCTGGTGGGAGGAATACCGGGCGTTTAATGATTTCCTGGGCAGAGAGTGCGTGGCGCTTTCGGAAGGGGATCAGGCGGCGGACGTGCTTCTGCTGCATCCCATGCGCAGCGGTTATGTGCTGTATGACGGCACGAGAACGGATGAAATCCGCAGGTTAGACGATGATTTTACCGAGATCAACAATGTACTGACCGGCGCGCATATCAGCTATCATCTGGGGGATGAAACCCTGATCGGCAAGTACGGCCGGGTGGAAAATGCCCGCTTTGTGGTAGGGCGGATTCCTTATCAGACGGTGATTTTGCCCCATATGGAGACCATCGACGCAAAGACGCTGGCGCTTTTGCTGGAGTTTGCCGCCCAGGGAGGTCATATCTTTTCCATCGGCGGCTTTCCGGTGTATACCAACGGGGACGCCGGGCAGCTGGCGCAGCTTTCCAAAACCGTGATCCGGACAGAGCTGGCTCAGATTCGCCGGCTGATGCAGGAAAAGGGACTGGTCTATATCAGTCTGACAGAAGGCGCCGAAGAAGTTTCGGATATTACATATTTGCAGAGAGAAACGAAGGAAGGCACGCTGCTGTTTTTTGTCAACCTGAGCAAAGAAGCGGCGCACACTACCACGCTTCGGATTTACGGCAGACATGTGGCGGCGGAGCGGCTGCAGGCAGAGGACGGAAGCATCCTGCCCATGGCCAGCACATTTGACGGCGCGGATACGCTGATTTCGCTTTCCTTTGCGCCGATGCAGTCTTATCTGCTGATTCTTTCACCGTCTGAAATTCAGCAGCTGCCTAAGGAAGAACCGGCGCCGGTCATGGTTACGCCCGAAAATACCTGGGAGATCGCGCAGATGGATCTGAACGCCATGACGCTGGATATGTGCGAATACCGGATCGACGGCGGAGACTGGGAAGGCCCTGCCGCGGTGATCCTGCTGCAGGATCGTCTGCTGAAGCTGCAGAGACCCTGTGAGGTGGAAATGCGTTTTTCCTTTGAAATGCAGATGGATCCGGAGAAGCTGCATGAACTGTATGTGGTGATCGAAGACGCCAAACTGTATGACATTTGCGTCAACGGACAGGCGGTATCCAAAGAAATCGCCGGATACTGGAAGGACAAGTCCTTTGATAAGGTTGACATAAAATCATTTGTTCGTACCGGAAAGAATGAGATTCTGCTGAAGACCACCTTCCGGCAGCCCCAGAAGGTATACGACGTGCTGTTCGGAGAAAACGTCTATGAGACGGAAAAGAACAAGATTACCTATGATATGGAGATTGAAAATATCTATCTGCTGGGAGATTTCGGCGTAAAGAGCCAGTCTGCCTTTACGAAGGCAGAGCGGAAGGCTTTGATTACCGAGGGGCCTTTTGTGATGGTGGATCTGCCGGATCATCTGCAGGCGGAGAATTTTACGGAGCAGGGACTGCTGTTCTTTGCAGGAACGCTGCGGCTGCGGCAGAAGATCCAGCTGAAAAAGGAACCCGGCCGAAGGATCATCCTGCAGACGGGACGGCAGAAAGCGCCCATGGTAGATGTGTTTGTCAACGGCAAGAAAATCAAAACCATTTTGTGGGCGCCTTTTGAAGCGGATATCACGGATGCGGTGACAGACGGAGAAAACTGCATCGAGCTGCTGGTCTATGCCTCCAACCGGAACCTGTTCGGGCCGCACCATCATATCAACGGAGAGTGCTACAACGTGGGACCGGAGAGCTTTGTGGGCCGCTGGAGCTGGGTGGAACGAGCTTCGGAAGCGGACGCCACGGATGTATTTGATACGGAAAAAAGCTACTGGGCGGACAGCTACTGTTTTGTGGAGTTCGGCCTGCGGTAGCGGAAACTGCATAGCTGTGCAATGCGCAAAAAATCCGCCGCGTGGGAGAAATCTCATGCGGCGGTTTTTACAGTTGGCTGCAATGCAAATCATTCAAAATATTTTTCAAAAAGCCTGTAACCAAAGGCCAAAATATTGCGATTTATTAAGTATAGGCAAAAAAACCGGATAAAACGAAAGGCCGGTTAACAGGAGGAAGGCTTATGCGAAGCATAATTTCAGATGCCTTCCGACGACTTGGCAGGTGCGCTTTTTTAGGTGCGCGTGCCGATACATTATAGAAGGAGGAATCCCAAAATGAAAAAGAATATGATTTTGAAAACAATGCTGGCTGTATGCAGCTGTATATGTGTATTGCTGTTTGGCACACTTTGCGCCGAGGCATCGCAGTACCAGTTGGGAGACATTAATCAAAAAGACGGCGTCAATGCAGAAGATGCTCTGATGGCGCTGCAGAGCGCAGCACAGATCGTGGAACTGAATGAATATCAGCATACGGTTGCAGATGTGAATAAGGATGGTGCGGTTTCTTCGGAAGATGCGCTGCAGATATTACAGGTTGCTGCAAAACTGGATGTTTTTCATATTCGTGTGGAGATGATGGCAGGCGATACTTATACCATTGATAAAATATTTGATGTTGGTCAGTACGCATGGGTTTACGCAGCAGCAACACCGACAGATGAACTGAAAATTGAAAAAGAAGTGCTGCCGCTGCCGGAAGATAGTCCCCTCGGTCAGATGCTGGAACAGGTTTACACGGTAAGCGCAGAAAAGGCCGGTGTGTATGAACTGTATTTCAGCTTATGTCCGGTCAATGATCCAGAGGCAGACGCTGTGGAAGAACGGATTTATGAAATTACGGTGAAGGAAAACAGCCAGACCGCTCTGGAACTGAAAAAAGGCGAGACTTATGTCATTGATCAGATTTTTGACGAAGGTTCTTTTAAATGGGAGTATACGGTAACGCCTGCGGAAGGTCTGCAGGTAACCAGAGATTACAAACCGCTGCCGGAAGGAAGCGCGCCGGAATGGGCGGAACAGGTTTA
>CANRGZ010000089.1 GCA_947630295.1 uncultured Lachnospiraceae bacterium
GGAAGGAACCGGTATTGACTCAGATTTGCCCTTTGCACAGCTGAATGAGACCGAAAAAGCGCATCTGTATGCTTCGTTTTCCCGGCTGATGCAGGCCGTCCGGCAGAGAGAATTTCATCCCTGTATCGTCTATGAAAACGGCGTGCCGGATATTTTTTCCGCCTTTGACTACATCCGGAGAGGGCGGAACACGAGCGAATGTTTTGACAGCATTTCCGCCATGCTGATCCGTTATTACGGGGAAAAGGAAGCCGCCGGACGGATCCGGCAGCGTTCCGCAGATTTGCGGCGGGTCGTGCAGACCCTGTATGAACGGGCGCTGAAAAAATATGATCTGCAGGAAAAACAGATGCGTGACACCGCCAAAATGGAGCAGTACCGCATCTATGGGGAAATGATCAATACCTACGGCTACGGCGTGAGCCAGGGGGAAAAATCCTTTGTCTGCACGAATTACTATGACGGCAAAGAAATCCGGGTCCCTTTGAATCCGGAAATTCCCGTAATGGAAAACGCCAAAGTGTATTTTGCCAGGTATGCGAAGCTCAAGCGGACGAAGGAAGCGCTGGATCAGCTGCTGAAGGAAACTTCGGATACGCTGCATTATCTGGACAGTATCAGCAGCGCGCTGGATATCGCCGCCGATGAAGCCGATCTGCGGCAGATCCGGGAGGAACTGTATCTGAGCGGTTATCTCAGACAGCGGGGACCGGCGAAAAAGCAGAAGATGCACAACCGGCCGATGCATTTTGTGTCTTCGGACGGCTATGATATTTACGTTGGAAAAAATAATATACAAAACGAGGAACTGACACATAAACTGGCCGACGGCGCGGACTGGTGGTTTCATGCGAAGGGTATCGCCGGTTCGCATGTGATCTTAAAAAGCGGAAAAGAAATGCCGCCGGACAAAAGTTTTGAAGAAGCGGCGGCGCTGGCGGCCCATTTTTCGAAAGCGGGAAAAGCCGGCCATGCGGAAGTGGATTATGTGCAGAAAAAACACCTGAAAAAAACGCCGAAAGCACCCATCGGGTTTGTAATTTATCACACCAATTACTCGATGCTGGCTTCCACGGATATTTCCGGGATTCGGCGGCTGCAGGAGTAGAACACCGGACAGATTGTGGAAAACGTCGGAAATCTCTGTATTCTGGCGGAAGCGCGCATGTACCGGCGGATCCGGTATATTGCCGTCAATGTATATGCCGCGGTGACGGTCGGAACAGAGAGGAAAGGAAAGTTAAATATATCAGGCATTGCCCGCCGAAGTTTCCGGCAGGATACGCTGGTGATTTTAGATGCCGATTATGTGATTCCGGATCTCTTCGTGACGAGCGTGCTGCGGCACGGATACAAAGCGATATGGGTACTGATTTATACGAATGAAAATGAGATCCCTGCTTTTATGCCCCTCTGCCTGCATGCCGTAGTTTATCGCGGACGACTGGAAGCGGAGCTGATGGAAATTCTGAAAAAGCATTTTTTAAGGGATTGACGGAGGATTTGAGATTCGTTATAATCTAATTTACGCCAAAGATACGAAACAGGAGACCGGACATGATCAGTAGTATGACAGGCTACGGCAAGGCCGAAGCTGCAAATGAAAAATATATCTTTACCATCGAAATGAAAGCGGTCAATCACAGATATCTGGATATCAATATACGGATGCCAAAAGCGCTGCTTTATTTTGAAAATACCATTCGAAATGTGATCAAGGATCGGCTCAACCGTGGAAAAGTGGATGTGTTCATTAACTACAAAAAGGATCTTGCCGCTGCCGGTACGATTTCTTATGATCCTGCGGCGGTGCGCGGATATCTGGACTGTTTTTCACGGATGGAAGCAGAGTTTGGCGTGACAAATGACGTTGCCATGTCCGTGCTTGCAAAACTGCCGGGTGTATTTGCAGAGGAAGAGGACGCCTTTGAAAAGGAAACCACGGAAGCACTGCTTCTGGAAGGTTTGCAGCAGGCCATCGACGCTTTTGCCGCGGAACGGGCGCAGGAAGGCGAAAAGCTGAAAGATAATTTGCTGGAAAAACTAAAAGAGCTGATGAAAGATGTGGATCAGATCGAAGCGATTTATCCGCAGCTGCTGCAGGAGTATCGGCAGAAGCTGGAAGCCAGAATGCAGGAACTGCTGGAAAATACCACCATTGATGAAAGCCGGATCGTGGCGGAAGCCACGCTGTATGCGGATAAAACCTGTGTGGATGAAGAAACGGTCCGCTTGAGGACCCATATCGAAAACATGGAGAAAACCCTTTGCGACGGCGGTATCTGCGGCAAGAAACTGGATTTCCTGACACAGGAAATGAACCGGGAGTCCAATACGATTCTCTCCAAGGCCAATTCCATCAGTATTACGGATATCGGTATCCGTTTAAAAACAGGAATCGAAAAAATCAGGGAACAGATACAGAACATCGAATAGGAAGAGGCAGAGGTGCCTCTTCGGGCGCGCGCTGCTGTCCATTATACGTGGAGGAACGGGTGATGAAAGAAGGAAAGCTGATTGTCATTTCAGGCATTTCCGGCGTCGGAAAAAGCAGTATATACAAAGCCATGGTAGAACGCTATGACAACTATGTGGTGTCGGTTTCAAAGACGACCCGGGCGCCCCGGGCCGGAGAAACAGACGGTGTGGACTACTTTTTCTGCAGCAGAGAGGCTTTTGAAAAGGCCATCGCCGAGGATGAACTGATCGAATACGCCGTGTATCTGGGAAACTATTACGGTACCCCGAAATCCTATGTCATGCGGCAGCTGGCGGCGGGCAAGGACGTCATACTGGAGATTGAGGTGCAGGGGGCCTTTCAGATCAAGGAAAAGTTTCCGGATGCGATCCTCGTATTTGTGGCAGCACCCAGTATGGAAGAGACGTTCCAGCGGCTGGCAGGCAGAGGAACGGAATCGGATGCGGTGATTGAAGAACGGATCCGCCGGGGCAGGGAAGAATTTGCACTGCGGGAACGATATGATATTGTGCTGGTCAATGATGATTTTGAAGACAGCATCGCACGTTTGCATCGATATATTCAGGAAAGAAATTTTCAAAAGGAGATATAAATATGTTAAGACCTTCTTACAATGACTTAATCAACGCAATTAACAGCACTGCGGAAGAAGAGGGAGAACACCCGGTGATCAACAGCCGTTACGGCATTGTGATTGCAACTGCAAAAAGAGCAAGACAAATCATCGCGGGAGCGGATGTGCTGATTGACGATGCGGAAGGTAAAAAACCGCTGTCGATTGCCATTGAGGAAATCGATCACAACAAGGTACATCTGGTTCCGGAAGGAGAAGAACCGCAAGGCGCAGCCGAAACGGCGGCAGTGGAAATGACCGAAGCGCAGGCGGAAGCACAAACGGCAGAGGAAACCGTGGCGGAGGAAGAAGCATCTGCGGAAACCGACGAAACGGCGGCAGAAGAGGAAACAGAGCCGGAGGCACCGGCGGAAGATGAAGTATAAAATCTGTCTGATTTCTCTTGGCTGCGACAAAAACCTTGTGGATTCGGAAAAAATGCTGGGTATTTTGTCCGAAAACGGATACAGGTTTACCGATGCGCCGGAGGAAGCGGATATCTGTATTATCAATACCTGCTGTTTCATCAACGACGCCAAGGAAGAGAGCATTCAGAGTATTCTGGATATTGCGGCGCTGAAAAAGGATGGCAGTCTGCGGGCACTGGTAGTCACCGGCTGTCTGGCGCAGCGCTATGCGGATGAAATCCGGAAGGAAATTCCGGAGGTGGACGCTGTCATCGGGGCCAACGCCTACGACGGGATTGCCACGGTGCTGGAACAGGTGCTGCAGGAAGAAAAGCCGGTGTATTTAAGGGAAAGCGGATATCTGCCGGGCGCAAAGGCAAAGCGCTGTATCAGCAGCGGATATACGGCTTATTTAAAGATCGCCGAAGGCTGTGCGAAGCACTGTACCTACTGCATCATTCCGAAGATCCGGGGGCCTTACCGTTCCTATCCCATGGAAGATTTGATTGCCGAGGCCAAAACCCTGGCGGCACAGGGCGTAAAAGAGCTGATCCTGGTGGCCCAGGAAACGACGCTGTACGGCATCGATCTTTACGGAAAAAAGATGCTGCCGGCACTGCTGGAAGCCCTGTCCCGGATCGAAGGACTGGTCTGGATCCGGCTGCTTTACTGCTATCCGGAGGAAATCACCGACGCATTGATCGCCACCATACGGGACAACAAAAAAATCTGCCATTATCTGGATATTCCGATGCAGCACTGCAATGACGGCATTTTAAAACGCATGGGCCGGAAAACGGACAAAGCGTCCCTGACGGCCCTGGTGCAGAAATTGCGGAAGGAAATTCCGGACATTGTGCTGCGGACCACTTTTATCACCGGATTTCCGGGGGAGAGCGAAGAGGCTTTTGAAGAACTGGCGGATTTTGTGGATGAGATGGCCTTTGACCGGGTGGGCGTGTTCTGTTATTCCCCGGAGGAGGATACCCCGGCCTGTACATTCCCGGATCAGATTCCGGAAGTGGAAAAGGAACGCCGCCGGGATGTGCTGATGGAGCTGCAGCAGGAGATTTCTCTGGAAAAAGGACAGGAACAGATCGGAAGGACGCTTTCCGTTGTGATCGAAGGAGAACTGCCGGAAGAAATGGTTTACGTCGGAAGAAGTTACCGGGATGCCCCGGAGGTGGACGGTTACGTATTTGTAGAAACCACCGGGCGGCTGATGAGCGGCGATTTTGTGGAAGTTACCATCAGAGACGCTTCCGAATATGATTTGACAGGAGAGATAAAAAATGAATTTACCGAATAAGCTGACAATATTCAGAGTTATATTGATCCCTGTATTTATTTTACTTTTCTTTCTGGCGGACAGCCCCTGGTATGCGGCGGGCGTATTTGTACTTGCCTCGCTGACCGATACGGCGGACGGCATGATTGCCAGAAAATACAATCTGGTCACCACCTTCGGTAAATTTGCGGATCCCCTGGCGGACAAGCTGCTGGTGGCCTCCGCCATGATTTGTATGGTACAGACCGGCGTACTTCCGGCCTGGATCGTGGTGGTCATCATCGCCAGAGAATTTATCATCAGCGGATTCCGCCTGGTGGCCGCAGAACAGGGCATTGTAATTGCGGCAGGCTGGTGGGGTAAGGTCAAAACTGCCGTGCAGATGGTGATGATTGTCTGCCTGATTTTGAACTTTCAGCTGGCTTGGTTTCAGATTCTCTGTCAGGTGCTGATCTGGCTGTCTCTGATTCTGACCATCATTTCCCTGGTGGATTATATTAAGAAAAACGCACAGGTTTTGAAAAACCAGGCGTAAGTAACAATCCGTAATTACTTTTGACGTACAAAGGAGTCGGAAATATCCGGCTCCTTTTTTACATGCAGTCCGCGATAGTTTTGAATACAAAAGGCAGCCGGTCCGCGTCCAGATTGGAATAATTGAGAAGGAAGGTATGGGCAGGTTCTTTCGCAGGATCCTGATCATAGGAGGCCAGAGAAGACAGATGGATCTGTTTTTGCTGCAGCCGAAAGAGCAGTTCTTCATCTGACAGCGCGGTATCCAGACGCAGCAGAAAATGCAGGCCGGAATCCTTTTCAATCACACTGCAGCGACCGGCCAGAGGGCTGCCTGCGATGATGGCAAGCACTTCTTCCCGTTTTCGAGCGTAAAAGAGCCGCATACGGTTGATATGCCTCTCAAAATGGCCTTCCCGGATAAAGTCCGCCAGGGTATATTGCTCGAAGGTAGAGACGGTACAGGCGTAAAAGGACAGCTGCCGGTAAAATTGTTCCGCCAGATGGGGCGGCAGCACCATATAGCTGATACGGATGGTGGAAGCCAGAGATTTGGAAAAGGTATTGATATAGATCACCCGGTCGCTGACATCCATGCTCTGCAGGGTGGGAATCGGCCGGCCCTTGAAACGAAATTCGCTGTCATAGTCGTCTTCGATGATATAGCGGCTGTCGGTTTCACTGGCCCAGGCCAGCAGCCCGTATCTCCGGTCGGCGGGCATGGTGATGCCGGTAGGAAAATGGTGCGTCGGGCTGATGTGGACGATGTCCGCATCCGATTTTTTCAGCTTTTCCAGAGATAAGCCTCCGTCGTCCATATCCACAAAGCGGCAGGTGACGCCGCTGGCACGATAGATTTTCGCAATTTTATGATAACCGGGATTTTCCACCGCATAAATCCGGTGCTGCCCCAGCAGCTGGATCAGCAGCCCGTAGAGATATTCGGTTCCGGCGCCGATGACGATCTGATCGGGCGAAACCCTCATACCCCGGAAGGACAGCAGATGTCCGGCGATGGCTTCCCGAAGAACGCGGACGCCGCCGGCGGGAGATACCTGCATCAGCTCCGGCTGCCGGTCCGAAAGGTTTTTGCGCAGCAGTTTTGCCCAGATGGAAAAAGGAAACTGCGCCGGATCGGTACGGTTACCGGATAAATCTGTCAGAAAAGGAGACTCGGCCTGTATTGGCGGCATATGGGGCGCAGGGGCAGCCGGCCGGACTTTCCGCATCCCGGAAATATCGGCTACAAAATAGCCTTTTTTCGGCAGGGCGTACAGGAAACCTTCGCTGATCAGCTGTGCGTAGGCGTTTTCCACGGTAATAGTGCTGACGCCCAGATGCCGGGCCAGGCTGCGCTTGGAAGGCAGCCGGTCGTGGGCGGTAAGCGCGCCCTTTAGAATATCGGTTTTGACTGCGCGGTACAGCGCTTCATACAGCGGGGTTTTGCTGTTGGGATCAAAGGTATAGGTCAGCATGGGTTCCTCCTGTCTGGTCTGATTGAATAAGTAGAATTTTATAAAATAAATATAGTCAGATTGTAACACCGCGGCAGCCGAAGCGCAAGCCGCGATATTTTTTTATAAAATCCGAAATATGTCCTTGACAGCAGCGAAAATGCGCTGTATCATAAGTGTACTAATAAGAATAATACAGTTAATACAGATAATACAGATGAGGGGAGGACGAAATGCTTGATTCAGCTTAATCAAAGGGATCCCAGACCCATTTACGAACAAGTGAAGGAAAATTTTAAGAATCTGATCTTTCAGGGCGTGATCCGGCCAGATGAAAAGATGCCTTCCGTCCGGGAACTGGCACAGAAGCTGTCCATTAATCCGAATACGATCCAGCGGGCCTATCGGGAACTGGAGCAGGAGGAAATGATTTATTCGATTCCGGGAAAGGGGTCTTTCGCAGCCTCGGTCCATATGATCCGGGACAATGAAATCCGGGATCTGATGCATACGTTTACCCAGACGGCGGATCGCCTGCTGGGCATCGGCGTATCGAAGGAAGAATTAATCCGTAAGATCGAAGGGAGACAGATATGAAAAATAAATCTAAAAAAATTGTAATACTGGGAATCGTTTTCGTAGTATTACTTTCCTTAACATGGATTACCGTTACAAGAATAAAAAATGGGAAAGAGTATGATTTGAGGAATGCATTGTGCATAGTATCTCAATCACTGAAAGGTACGGGAGACGAAAAAAGCAGCGAAGAAATAGTCTGCAAATAAAAAGTCAAGCATAAATTTGTGAACTTTGAAAATTTTATACAGGTTGAATAAAAAGCA
>CANRGZ010000090.1 GCA_947630295.1 uncultured Lachnospiraceae bacterium
CTGGGCGGCAAATCCATCGGGGAAACGCTGCTGACCCCCACGAAAATTTATGTGAAACCGGTGCTGGCGCTGCTGAAGGAAATCCAGCCCAGGGGCATTTCCCATATCACCGGCGGCGGTTTCTATGAAAATATTCCCAGAAGCATACCGGACGGGCTGGGGGCGAAGATCGAAAAAAGCGCGGTGCGCATACTGCCCATCTTCGAACTGATCGCAGCCAGAGGACAGATCAGCGAACGGGATATGTTCAATACTTTCAACATGGGCGTGGGCATGAGCATCATCGTAGCGAAAGAGGATGCGGACCGGGCGCTGGCCATTTTGCAGGCCAACGGAACCGGCGCATATGTGATCGGAGAAATTGTACAGTCGGAAGAAAAAATCAGCATTGACTGACGGGAGAACGAATCAATGACGGAAAGAAAAGCAAATATCGCCGTGCTGGTGTCCGGCGGCGGAACCAATCTGCAGGCACTGATTGACGCGCAGATCAGCGGGCGGCTGACCAGCGGGCAGATCCGGCTGGTAATTGCCAACAATCCGGAGGCCTATGCCCTGCAGCGGGCGGAGGCTGCGCAGATCCCGGGAAAAGTGATTACCAGAAAGGACAGCGGCAGCCAGGAGGCCTTTGAGGCGGCTATCTGTGAAATGCTGGATGCATATGACACGGATTTGATTATTCTGGCGGGGTTTATGTCCATTTTAAGCGCTTCTTTTACGAAGCGGTATGAAAGACGGATCATCAACGTCCATCCTTCGCTGATTCCTTCCTTCTGCGGCAAGGGATTTTACGGACTGCGGGTCCATGAAGCCGCGCTGGCCAAAGGCGTGAAGGTGACGGGCGCCACCGTCCATTTTGTCAACGAGATTCCGGACGGCGGAGAAATCATTATGCAGAAAGCGGTTTCCGTATGCGAGGGCGATACGCCGGAAGTGCTGCAGCAGCGCGTCATGCGGGAGGCGGAATGGATCATTCTGCCGGCGGCGGCAGAGAAGGTCTGCGCGGAAATCATATCGAAAGAAACGAAAGGGTGATAGAAATGAACATTTATCAGATCAATGACATTGGAACACTGATTCGGGGCAATTCCTATGTGGGCAGAGGCATCGTCATCGGCAAGACGCCGGACGGCGCAAAAGCCTGCGCCGCCTATTTTATTATGGGCAGGAGCGCCAACAGCCGCAACCGGATTTTTACCGAAAAAGACGGCGCGGTATTTACGGAGCCCTTTGACGCTGCCAAGGTAGAGGATCCCAGCCTGATCATCTACGCGGCGATCCGCCAGATGGAGGACTATCTCATCGTGACCAACGGCGATCAGACGGATACGATTTATGACGGATTAAAGGCCGGAAAAGGATTCAGCGAAGCGCTGACCACAAGGGAATTTGAGCCGGACGGGCCCAATTTTACCCCGCGCATCAGCGGCCTGCTGCATTTTGCGGCAGAGGATTTCAGCTATGAAATGAGTATTTTAAAGAGCGCCGATGAGAAGGGCTCGGCCTGCAGCCGCTACACCTTCTCTTATCCGGCTATCAGCGGACTGGGACATTTCATTCACACCTATGTGTGCGACGGCGATCCGATTCCCACCTTCCAGGGGGAGCCGGAGCGGGTGGCGATTGCAGACGACATCGACGCCTTTACGGATCAGCTCTGGGACGCGCTGGATCAGGACAACAAGATTTCCCTGTATGTGCGCTATATCGACCTGAAAACAAAGGAAGTTACCAACCGGATGATCAATAAAAATCAATAAGAAAGTTTAAGGAGCGATAAATATGAAAGAATTTGAATTGAAATACGGATGCAATCCCAGCCAGAAGCCGGCAAAGATTTTTATGTCCAACGGCGATGAACTGCCGATTACCATTTTAAACGGCAAACCGGGCTATATCAATTTCCTGGACGCCTTTAATTCATGGCAGCTGGTCAGCGAACTGAAAAAAGCGCTGGGCCTGCCGGCGGCCACTTCCTTTAAGCATGTGAGCCCCACTTCCGCGGCGGTCGGAACGCCGCTGCCTGAAAAACTCAAAAAAGCCTGTTTCGTAGATGATATCGAGGGTCTGGACGATTCGCCGCTGGCCTGCGCCTATGCGAGAGCCAGAGGCACCGACCGGATGTGTTCTTTCGGCGACTGGATCGCCCTTTCCGACGTCTGCGACGTGACCACGGCGCGCCTCATCAGCCGGGAGGTTTCCGACGGCGTCATCGCCCCCGGCTATGATCCGGAGGCGCTGGCGATGCTGAAAGAAAAAAGAAAAGGTACTTACAATATCGTACAGATCGATCCGGCCTATGTACCGGAACCCATCGAGCATAAGCAGGTCTTCGGCATTACCTTTGAACAGGGACGCAATGACTATGAGATCAGCAAAGCGGTGCTGGACAATGTGGTAACGGAAAACAAAACCCTGCCGGAGAGCGCGAAGCGGGATCTGGTGGTGGCATTGATTACACTGAAATATACCCAGTCCAATTCCGTATGCTACGCGGTGGACGGACAGGCCATCGGCGTGGGCGCCGGACAGCAGTCCCGGATCCACTGTACGCGGCTGGCAGGCGGCAAGGCGGACACCTGGTTTCTGCGTCAGCACGACAAGGTGCTCAACCTGCCTTTTAAGCCGGAAATGGGCAGGCCCGACCGGGATAATGTCATCGACGGCTATATCAACAAAAATGAAGAGGATGTCTGCGCGGAAGGCAACTGGCAGAAATATTTCACGGAACGTCCCGATCCCCTGACGGAGAGCGAGATCCGGGGGTATCTTTCGCAGATTTCCGGCGTTGCGCTGGGGTCTGACGCCTTCTTCCCCTTTGACGACAATATTGAGCGGGCAAGCCGCAGCGGCGTAAGCTATATCGCGGAGCCCGGCGGATCCATCCGGGACGGCTCCGTCATCGACTGCTGCAACAAACACGGCATTGCCATGGCATTTACAGGCATGCGTCTGTTCCATCATTGATTCAATGCGAAATGCGGAGGTACACAGATGAAAATACTGGTAGTCGGCGGCGGCGGAAGAGAGCATGCCATCATCAAACAGCTGAAAAAAAACAGCCGGGTCAGTGAAATCTATGCGCTGCCGGGCAACGGCGGCATTGCGGCGGACGCAGTCTGCGTGGATATTGCCGCTATGGATATCGAGGGTATTTGTGACTTTGCCGTCAAAAACGGCATCGATTACGCGGTGGTAGCGCCGGATGATCCGCTGGTGGCGGGTTGTGTGGACGCGCTGGAGGAAAAAGGCATCCGCTGTTTCGGCCCCAAAGCAAAGGCGGCGCTGATCGAAGGCAGCAAGGTCTTTGCCAAGAATCTCATGAAAAAATACGGCATTCCCACGGCGGCCTATGAAACCTTTGACGATATGTCCAAAGCGCTGGCCTATCTGGAAACCGCACCGGTGCCCGTGGTGATCAAGGCGGACGGCCTGGCACTGGGCAAAGGCGTCATCATTGCGGAAACCAAGGAAGCGGCAAAGGACGCGGTGATTTCCATGATGCAGGACAAGGCCTTCGGAAAGAGCGGCGAACACATTGTCATTGAAGAATATCTCACCGGGCCGGAAGTGTCAGTACTGTCCTTTACGGACGGAAAGACCGTAGTACCCATGATCTCTTCCATGGATCACAAACGTATCGGCGAGCAGGACACCGGCCTGAACACCGGCGGCATGGGAACCGTGGCCCCCAATCCTTATTATACGGAAGACGTGGCGAAGGTCTGCATGGACACCATTTTCCTGCCCACCATCCGGGCCATGAACGCAGAAGGCCGCAGCTTTGCCGGCTGCCTGTATTTCGGGCTCATGCTGACCAAAGACGGGCCGAAGGTGATCGAATATAACTGCCGCTTCGGGGATCCGGAAACCCAGGTGGTGCTGCCGCTGCTGGAAAGCGATCTGCTGGAAGTCATGGAAGCGGTGACCGACGGCAGGCTGGCGGACTGCCCCGTGAGCTTCAGCAAAAAACATGCGGCCTGCGTCATTATGGCGTCGAAAGGCTATCCGGTTTCCTATGAAAAAGGCTATGAGATCACCATTCCGGAAGACCTTGCAGACAGCGTTTATGTTGCCGGCGCCGCGCGGAAGGACGCTCATCTGGTGACACACGGCGGCAGAGTGCTGGGGGTGACGGCCATCGGCGATTCTCTGGCGGAGGCCATCGATGCGGCCTACGCAAAGGTGGAAAAAATCCATTTTGACAACGCGTATTACCGGCGTGACATCGGCGCGCGGGCATTAAAAGCAGTGGAGAAATAAAAATGGTTTACAGAATATTTGTAGAAAAAAAGAAGGAACTGGCAAATGAAGCGAAGGCGCTGCTTTCGGATATCCGCAATTTCCTGGGCATCGAAGGGCTGAAGGAGCTTCGGATCATCAACCGTTATGATGCGGAAAATATTACGGAAGAACTGTTTCGCTACGCGGTGGACACGGTATTTTCGGAACCCCAGCTGGATCAGGCTTACGAAGAGGCGGACACAGAAGGCGCGTATGTATTTGCGGTAGAGTATCTGCCCGGACAGTTTGACCAGCGGGCGGACAGCGCGGCCCAGTGTATCCAGATCATTTCCCAGGGAGAACGGCCCATCGTCCGTTCCGCGAAGGTCTATGCGCTGTACGGCGGCCTGCAGGAAGCGGAGATTGCCGAAATCAAGAAATATGTGATCAATCCGGTGGAGGCCAGAGAAGCGGCCCTGGAAAAACCGGAGACCTTAAAAACCGAATATGAGATTCCGGAGACGGTAGCGACGCTGGATGGCTTCATCAGGCTGACCCGCCCGGAGCTGGAACATTTTGTGGCAGAGTACGGACTGGCCATGGATGTGGACGACATCGCTTTCTGCCAGGCGTATTTTCAAAAAGAACAGCGGGATCCGACGATTACGGAAATCCGCATGATCGATACCTACTGGTCGGATCACTGCCGCCATACCACCTTCCTGACGGTGATCGACGACGTGATTTTCGAAGACCCGCTGCTGCAGAAGGCCTATGGAGAATATCTGCAGGTGCGCCGGGAACTGGGCAGGACCAAACCGGTCTGCCTGATGGATCTGGCCACCGTAGCGGTACGGTATCTGAAAACCAAGGGCGCCCTGGACAAGCTGGATGAATCCGAGGAAATCAACGCCTGTACGGTGAAGATCCAAGTCAATGTGGACGGCAAAGACGAGCCCTGGCTGCTGCTCTTTAAAAATGAGACCCACAACCATCCTACCGAAATTGAACCCTTCGGCGGCGCGGCCACCTGTATCGGCGGCGCTATCCGTGATCCCCTTTCCGGCCGTTCCTATGTGTACGGCGCCATGCGCGTTACCGGCGCGGCGGACCCGACGGTACCGGTAAAGGAAACCATTCCGGGGAAGCTGCCCCAGCGGAAAATCGTAACCACGGCGGCGGCGGGCTATTCTTCCTACGGCAACCAGATCGGCCTGGCCACCGGCATTGTGGATGAAATCTATCATCCGGGTTATGCGGCAAAGCGCATGGAAATCGGCGCGGTCATCGCGGCGGCGCCTGCGGAAAACGTCCGACGGGAAGTGCCCGCACCGGGAGATGTGGTGATCCTTTTGGGCGGCTCCACCGGCCGGGACGGCATCGGCGGCGCCACTGGTTCTTCCAAAGCCCACAACGCCCATTCCGTGGAAACCTGCGGCGCAGAGGTGCAAAAGGGGAATGCCCCGGAAGAACACAAGCTGCAGCGGCTGTTCCGCAGCCACGACGCCTGCCGTATGATCAAACGATGCAATGATTTCGGCGCAGGCGGCGTTTCCGTGGCCATCGGGGAACTGGCGGACGGACTGGAAATCGATCTGAACGCCGTACCCAGAAAGTATGAGGGCTTAGACGGGACCGAGCTGGCCATCAGCGAATCCCAGGAACGTATGGCAGTGGTGGTGGAAGCAAAGGATGTGGAAGGCTTCTTAAAGCTGGCGGAGCAGGAGAATTTACAGGCTTCGCCGGTGGCGGTGGTCACCGAATCCAAACGGCTGGTCATGCACTGGAACGGCAGAAAAATTGTAGATATCAGCCGGGAATTTTTAAATTCCAACGGCGCGGACAAGCATATCGTGGTCCGGCCTGCGAAATCGGGCCTGCAAAAACAGGTGATCACAGGCGGATTTACGGAAAATTATCAAAAGACGGCGTCGGATTTGAATCTCTGCTCCAAACGGGGGCTGTCCGAGCGCTTTGACTCCACCATCGGCGCAGGCACGGTGCTGATGCCCTTCGGCGGCAAATACCAGCTGACGCCCATTCAGAGTATGGTGCAGAAAATATCGGTGGAGAAAAAACACACCGACGACTGCTCGCTGATGAGCTGGGGCTACAATCCCTATATTACCGAGGAAAGCCCGTATCACGGGGCTTACCTGGCCGTGGTGGAATCGGTCTGCAAACTGATTGCCACCGGCGCCAGGTTTGAAGACGTGTATCTGACCTTCCAGGAATATTTCGAACATCCCGGAAAGGATTCCAAACGCTGGGGCAAACCTTTGGCAGCGCTGCTGGGAGCCTTTCAGGCCCAGATGGCACTGAAAATCGGCGCTATCGGCGGCAAGGATTCCATGAGCGGATCTTTTGAAGATCTGGACGTGCCGCCCACGCTGGTTTCCTTTGCAGTCACCACGGAAAAAACCGGACATATCGTTTCACCCGAGTTCAAACAGGCGGGACACAAGCTGATCTGCCTCTGCCCGGACTATGACAGCGACGGCCTGCCGGAAACGGAAAGCCTGCTGGCGGTGATGGAGCAGACAACGAAGCTGCTGCGCAGCGGCAAAGCGCTGTCTGCTTATACCTTAGGACCCGGCGGCATCGCCGAAGCCGTCATGAAAATGGCCTTCGGCAACGGGCTGGGCTTTTGTTACAATGAAAATCTGCCGGTGCAGGAGATCTTCTCTTACCGGTACGGCGCGTTTTTGCTGGAAGTAACGGAAAATGTGCCGGGCAGCTGCGAAATCGGACAGATTACGGAAGAAGCGGTCATCCGCCGGGGAGAAGAAAGCATTGCATTGGATGCGCTGCTGGCGGTGTATGAAAATAAACTGGAGGACGTATACGCCTGCAATATCCCGCAGCAAAGCTCCAAAATGCAGAATTTCACATACAAAACAGACGCCCGTCCGGCCCCTGTGGTCAAAACGGCCCGGCCGAAGGTGCTGATTCCTGCTTTCCCGGGCACCAACTGCGAATATGACAGCGCAAAGGCCATGGAAGACGCCGGCGCTGCGGCCAAAATCATGGTGATCAACAACCTGAGCGCGGAGGGCATCAAAGGAAGCGTGGAAGCTTTTGCGCAGGAACTGAAATCCGCACAGATGATCTTTATTCCGGGAGGCTTTTCCGGCGGCGACGAGCCGGAAGGCAGCGGCAAG
>CANRGZ010000091.1 GCA_947630295.1 uncultured Lachnospiraceae bacterium
CCAGGCTTCTTACATCCGCAAATTCCGGATTGGCAATGATAATGCCGATGGCCTTTGCGGTATCCATGGAAGAACCGCCGCCTACCGCGATGATGTAATCCGCTTTGGCTGCCTGGAATGCGGCAACGCCATTCTGTACATTTTCAATCGTCGGATTGGCCTTGATATCAGAATAAATCTCATATGCCAGTCCTTCCCGATCCAGCATGTCCGTCACTTTCGACGTCACGTTAAACCGGATCAGATCGGGATCTGAGCAAACCAGTGCTTTCTGAAAGCCCCATGCTTTCGCCTCATTTGCAATTTCTGCAATTGCTCCTTTTCCGTGGTATGATGTCTGATTCAGCATAATTCTGTCAGCCATGTCAATTCCTCCTTGTATTCTGGTAATTCTTTAAAATCCGGCAGAACGCTGTTTTGTTCTGCCGGATTTATCATCTTGTACGGTTTTGCATCCTGCATTTTGCAGAACAAAGCGCTGCTTAGATCAGCTTTGCAGCCGTTTTCAGAATCAACAGTGCATCATTTGCGTTAACCGTTTCATTCTGATCCATGTCTGCCGCTTTCAATGCATCGCCTGTGAGCGTTGTCAGCTTTGCTGCATGTTTCAGCACTTCCAGTGCGTCTGCGGCTGTGACCTCGCCATTCTGGTCGACATCTCCCATTAACAGCACCGGCGCCGGTTCTGTCGATTCTTTGACTCTAATGGTATATTTGTCGGATAACGCCGGATTTTCCACAGACGTGCAGGTGATTTGCGCTGTTCCGGGTGCGATTCCCGTAACCAGTCCATCTGCGGATACCGTTGCAACCTTCTCATTTGAAGATTTCCATGTGAGCGCAGGATTGTCCGCATCTGCCGGCTCTACCTTCGCCGTCATCTGGATGGTCTTTCCTGCTTCAATTGTCTTTGATGCTGCATCCAGCGTCACTGATTTGACTGACGTATATACTTCAACAGCAATTTCCTTTCCTGCAGAAGTTCCCGCTTTTACCGTAATCGTTGCTTTTCCGGTTTTCTTTGCAATAATCAGTCCGGAATCTGTCACCTCTGCCACATCTTTGTTGCTGGAACTGAATGTCAGGCTCCGATCCGTTGCGTAAGAAGGGGTACGGGTTACCAGAACCTGGCGCACTTCCCCTTTGTCGAGCTTTGCATTGTCAAAGTTGATTTCAAAGGAAGTAACCGGAACGGTTTCAGAAACCGGCTGAATATCTTCTCCCGCGTTGTATTCTGTCCGCAGCCAGAACTCTGCAGGCTGATGCAGCGTAAATGCACCGGCATACTTGTCCGTCACTTCTTTTACCTTATCCAGATCCATCACGGTATATTCATAAGGGAGCTGGTAGTCAAAATCATACTCGAATGTAAATGGAACCGGCTTTCCATTTTCCACAGGAGGATTTTCCCGATCCATGTTTTCTACGCCCTTAATCTTGACGTTCCAGCAGAATGTGCCTCTGAATCCATCTTTGTAATAATCCGATTTTACAAACGGGTTGTTTCCGTCATTATCCCAGCTGCTGCCATCATAAGTTTCACCACTCTGCGGAATAATTCTGGAATTTACCACCAGTGCATTATTATCAGCATCTGCAAAATAATACTGCCAGACATCATTCTCATCTTTACCGACACTTGCGCCGTTTTTCAGATCTCCGAGCACCGCGTATCTGACGCCGTCAAATACACAGGTATCCGCAGCGACACTTCCGCCGTTGTGCACGTCAATACATTGATATGCACTGTGATCGTTTACTTTCTGCAGCCCGGATACCTTCTGCCGCAGCTGATAACGTGCCATGTCATCGATCCAGCAGTTGAACAGATGACCTTTACCCTGCCGCATACGAAGCACACGCTGGCCCAGATTGGACATCACACTGTAGGCAAATGTCACTTCCAAACGCTGGTTTCCGTCTTCCAGCCCCAGCGTTGTGTTATCCGTATAATCCTTATCACCCGAACCGATCAGGAACGCCTTGTTGTGGAATGCGCTGAATGCAAGCACGTCATCAAAGGTCGCACCGGCATCCCGCATCACTTTATACTCGTCATCCGCATCCAGCTGGCCATTCTGATACCGCTGTTCCACCAGATTCATTGTCTGATACAGATTGCTGTCCGGCTCCGGCTCCGTCGTGGTCTTTTCACCAAATTTACACCAGGTATAGGAAACGCCGCTGGCGCCATTTTCGGAATCGCACAATCCGTCATAACCCATCGTAAAGCTGCAGTGATCAAACCAGACGCCCTTGGCCCCGTTGATTTTCATCACAGACCAGCCGGCATCTTTGTTGTCGCCTTCCTTGTCCCACTGCCACATGCCGTCAAACTTAATGTTACGGATAATCAGGTCTTTGCTGGTTCCCTGCAGTTTCCACTCCGCACGGCTGATCTTTGCGCCGCCCTCGGAGAAAATCGTCAGACCGTCAATCCCCGACAATGTCAGCTGCGTCAGACCGGATTCCATCATTCCGGGGCTGGTGAGTTTGCTTGCAGCCGACTGTTTTTCAAAATAATCTGATACCATCGACGAGGCTTTGGTTTCCTCACTTAACAGGAAGTACCCCATATCGATGTCATTCATAATCTCGATAATCTCCACTTCATTTTTTTGTGCCTTCAACAGCGCCGCAACCAGTTCATCTGCATTATGCACCTTTACATGCTCTTTCTTACTCAGGAACTGTTCTCTGTTGTTCAAATTCACTTTTCCCTTTGCAAATCCGGCCAGGGACAGCAGACTTGTATCAAAATCATCCAGAATCGCTGTTCTTTTTGTTCCTGGAATCTTGTCTGTCGCCGGTGTTTCCGCAGCCGCCGCAAGGCCGCTCATACATGTAACGGCAAGAGAAAACGCCAGAACAAATGCGAGTGTTTTCCGAACCCACTTCATAGTTTCAAGCCCCTCCATTGCTTTTTTAGAATTGAAAATGAGACTGCCCCTTTCATGGGCAGCCTCACTTATCATTTATTCATACAGTTATCTTGCGAGATATGCATCATAAGCTTTCTGCCAGATTTCGGTAAACGTATCTCCGCCAAGAAGTCTGCACTGCTCCAAGTACGCATCATAGTTTGTCAGAGGCAGCGCGCCTGTTACGAAACGCTGACGCATCTTGGTCATGTAATCCTTCATTTCTCCCTGAATTTCTTCTGCTTCCTGCTCAAGCTCTGTAGAAAGCTGTACAGGTGCAAGCAGCTTATAGGAAGTATCGCCCTCTGCAAATACATAAGCAGCATTCTTGTATTCTTCAGATTTCTGTGAGAATACATAATCAGCAACGATATCGCCGCGTGAAGGGAATGCAACTGTCAGGTTATCCGCATAGGTATTGAATTTCGGGATCTTCTTTCCGTGGAAGTCAACCATTTCGTCCATGCCGGACATCAGTTTCTTCTCACCGCCGACTACTTCGTAGCTTTCGCCTTCAATACCCCAGGTAAGCAGCGTGGTACCTTCTTCGGAAAGCATGTAGTCCAGCAGATAAGCAGCCGCTGTGTCTACACCGTCTTTCTTCGCATTGCTCGTGATGACAGTGGTATCACGATGGAATGAAGAAATATCCGAGAAGCACCAATGGTCGCCGTCTGCAGTCTTCGGCCACGGGCAGGGTGAAAATGCAACGCCGGGTGCCTTCTCTTTCAGGACTGCCAGGAATGAGCTCGCATCGTCTTCATCGAAGTCCGTAACGCCGCCCTTCCATGAACCTGCGAAGTTGCCGGTTACACGATCTCTCTGATTTTCAAGAGAAGTCTTGTCAAACATGTAGTAGATCAGTCCTTCTGTATACCACTTGTTCATCTCGGTCAGATACTCTTTATAGTTGTCGGTCATATAACCGAATACAACCTTTCCATCCATGATGGAAGGATCATCGTCAATGCCATAAGCAGGAAGGAAATACTTCCAGCCTGAAGAACATGCGATGTACGGCTCTTCATCTGCATCACCGTTTCCGTTGGGATCCTGCTGCTTGAATGCCTTAAGTACTCTGTACCAGTCTTCCATATCCTCAGGAATATCCTCGCCGACGGAATCCAGCCAGTCCTGACGGATAACCAGACCGTATTCAGAAGTCAGTGCTCTCTGAATCTCGTCATTGACATCATAGAAGGTACTCAGATATGTATAAACACCTCCGTCAAGTCTGATATCACGACCCAGATCCGGGTACTCCTCCAACAGTGCCTTGAAGTTCGGCATGTATTCATCCATGTAGCCGTTCAGTTCAAGAGATACACCGTCGTCATGCATACCTGCCATACGTCCTGTATAGCGTTCCAGATTCTTCGCTGTAATGATATCCGGATAGGTCTTGGCCGTCATCATCGGAAGATATGCATCATAGTTGATCGCCATCTGAAAATCTATGGTGATATTGGTGCGTTTCTGGATTTCCTGCAAGGATTTCATTTCCTTCCAGTAATAGGTATAGTAGGTATCTGTTCCACCAACCATCCACCACGATACAGTTACGTTCTTGTCCCAGGCTTCTACGTCGGAATCGTCGCCGCCGCTTTTTTTCTTACAGCCGGCAAAGACAAGACAGGCTAAAACTGCAAAAATCAATAATGCTATGATTCTCTTTTTCATAGTTTCCTCCTTTCTAAAGACTAAAACTATAATAAGATTTTTTCAGTGGTTTATCAATACACACTTTTTACACAAAATGCTTGTTTTTTTTGTGTATAATGATAATCCAGACTGTCTATCCTGCCAGATATCTGTGGTTGACCCGTATGGTCCGCAATGCGTTCAGCACCGCAATCATGCAAACGCCTACGTCCGCGATGACCGCAAGCCACATTGAAGTGATGCCGCAGGCGGACAGCACCAGTACCGCCGTCTTTGCGCCCAGCGCAAAAGCAATGTTTTCCCGGACAATGCGCATGGTTTTGCGGGACAAAGTTACCGCCAGCGGTATTCTGCTCAGATCATCGTTCATAATGACGACATCGGAGGCTTCCACTGCGGCATCCGATCCGATGCCGCCGAAAGAAATGCCCACGTCCGCGCCGGCCAGCACCGGTGCATCATTGATACCGTCTCCCACAAATGCGGTGTATCGTTTCTTTTCCTCTCGTTCCGCTATTTTTTTACCTATGTCCACTTTATCCTGGGGCAGCAGTTCTGCATAGCACTGTGTGATCCCCAGCTGACCGGCTACCGCCTGCGCGCTTTCTTTCCGGTCGCCGGTAAGCATCACCATATTTGTGACGCCGGCGCGTTTTAACTGCTCCAGTGTTTCCTTTGCATTGTCCTTGATGGTATCCGCTACAAAAATTACACCGAGATAAGCGCCATTATACGCCACATACAGCATGGTGCAGGCTGCATCTTCCTCCACCTCCGGCAGCATGATCTGATGGGAAAGCATCAGCTTCCGGTTTCCCAGAAATACCGGCTTTTTGTCAATCAGTGCCGAAATGCCCAGGCCGGAAAGTTCCTGTACCTGTTCTGCATGGGGCAGCTCCATGCCTTCCGCCGCGGTTCGAATCGACACCGCAATCGGATGGGTGGAAAACTGTTCACAGGCCGCCGCCATGCGAAGCACCGTATCCCGGTCTCCGGCAGCATCCACGCGGATCACTTCAAAGCTTCCCTTCGTCAGCGTACCGGTTTTATCAAAAACAATGGTATCCAGTCTGCTCAGCCGCTCGATAAATCCGGCGCCTTTGATCAGAATGCCGCAGTTGGAGGCGCCGCCGATCCCGCCGAAAAAGCCAAGGGGCACCGAAAGCACCAGCGCACAGGGGCAGGAAATTACCAGAAACGTCAGGGCGCGGTAAATCCAGGTCTGCGTCTGTCCGCGGAAGATCAGCGAAGGAATCAGTGCGATCAGCACGGCCAGAATCACCACGGCTGGCGTATAATAACGGGCAAAGCGGGAAATGAATTCCTCTGTCTTTGCCTTGTTTCGTCCCTGCTGCTGCATCAGCTGCAGGACCCGGGATACGGTGGAATCCGCATACCGCACCGTGGCTTTCATTTCCAGTACCGCATTCAGGTTAATACAGCCCGACAGCAGTTCGTCCCCGCACTCCGCCGGAAACGGCACGCTTTCGCCGGTCATGGCCTTCTTGTCAATGCTGCTTTCGCCCTTGACGACAACGCCATCTACCGGAATTTTCTCCCCCGGCAAAATCACCAGAATATCCCCGGGATTGACTTCATCCGGCGAAACCTTTCTGACCCCCTCCGGCGTTTTCAGATTGGCCGACACGGGACGCACGTCCATCAGTTCGGAAATGGATTTTCTGGATTTCTTGACCGCATAGTCCTGAAAAAACTCACCGGTTTCATAAAACAGCACTACGGCGATGGCTTCATCATATTCTCCCAGCACAAAGGCGCCGAGGGAGGCCACTACCATCAGAAAGATCTCATCCATCCACTGGCCTTTTCTCAAGTTGCGCAGCGCCTTCATCAGAATGTCATGTCCCACTGCCAGATAAATCAGCAGCGACAGGATCAGTCGGATATTTTCCGTACTGCGCATACCGATCCGCGCTTCCAGCAGATCGTATATACCGCAGAGTCCGACGACTATCAGGATACAAAACAACGCCAGGCCGATCAGGATCCGTTTCAGACGCTTTTTCATTTTCGCATTCAGAATTTCGCTTTTCATCTCATTTTCCGCCTTGTATAAACCTTACTTGTTAAGCCTTCCTTAGTAGTCAATCACCGCATCCGGTTCCACATCATAAATGATCTCTTTTGCCTGCTCCAGAACCGCTTTCATATGTTCTTCTGCCGCTTCAATCGTCAGCAGTTCTCCGATAAAATTCAAAGAGGCTGCATCTACATGCTCCAGCTTCTGTATCCTTCGCTCAATCTTTGCCGCACAGTTGGGACAGTCGATGTCCTTTACCATAATTTCTTTTCTCATTTTTCCCTCTCCTTTTCTTTATTCATGATGCATTTCATTACTCATTGATGTGTTCCATGCCCTGCCCCAGGATGGACTTGATATGATCGTCCGCCAGGGAGTAAAATACGGTTTTTCCGTCGCGTCTGTTTTTCACCAGCTTGGACTGCTTCAATATACGCAGCTGATGCGAAATGGCTGACTGGTTCATGCCCAGCAGCCGCGCAAGATCGCAGACACATACCTCCGATTCAAACAGGACAAACAGGATCTTGATCCGCGTCGTATCCGCAAAGACCTTAAAAAAATCCGCCAGATCGTACAGTTGTTCCTCTTCCGGGAGCAATTCCGCAACTTTCTGTACCAGATCCTCATGTACGCAGATATAATCGCAGCGTTCCGCCATATGTTCCTGCAAAAGAATCCACCTCCGTTTCAATATATGAACATTTATTCATATGTTGAATTATTTATA
>CANRGZ010000092.1 GCA_947630295.1 uncultured Lachnospiraceae bacterium
TCCTGTTACCGCTCCTGTCTTGCCCTTGCAAAAGAAAACGGAATCAAAAGCATTGCATTCTGCTGCATTTCTACGGGGGAATTTCATTTTCCCAACCGGAGCGCGGCGGAAATCGCGGTTCGGACGGTACGGCAGGACAGAGGGGACATAGAAGTGATCTTCAATGTTTTCAAAGATATGGATTTCGAAATATATGCAGATCTGCTATAATAAGAAAAAACGAAGGAGGTACAGACCATGCGTAACATTTTAGTAGCCTATTTCAGTGCAAGCGGCGTGACCGCGGATGCAGCCGAAAAGCTGGCCAAAGCAGCGGGCGGCGACCTGTATGAAATCAAACCGGCAGTTCCTTACACAAAAGCGGATCTGGACTGGATGGACAAGTCTTCCCGCAGTTCCATAGAAATGAGCGACAAATCCAGCCGTCCGGCCCTTGCGGCACAGGATGCGGATATTGCGGGATACGACACCATCCTGCTGGGCTTTCCCATTTGGTGGTACACAGCGCCGACTATAATCAATACGTTTCTGGAAAGCTATGATTTTGCAGGGAAAACGGTGATTTTATTTGCCACCTCCGGCAGCAGCGGGTTTGAACATTCGCTGGAAGATCTGAAGAAGAGTGTCAGCGCCGATGCCGTACTGAAAGAGGGCATTGTGGTACATGGCAAACAATCGGATTCCTATTGGGAAACCTGGGCGAAGAAGCACTTGTAAATCATGAAGAAAACCGGAAGAAGGGACAGTAACGTGGCGGAGATTGGATTTATCGGATTAGGAAATATGGCAAAGGCCATGATCGGCGGTATGCTGCAAAAAAAGATTGTGCAGCCGGATCAGATCATCGGAAATGCGAAAACGGCAGCCACAAAAGAAAAAATGGCGGCTGACTATGGCATCGGCATCAGGGAAAGCAATGCGGCGGTAGCGGAAGAAGTCAGGACTTTGATTCTGGCGGTAAAGCCCCAGTTTCTCGGCGCAGTAATTGATGAAATCAAGGATGTGGTAACGGAAGACCAGCTGATTATCAGCATTGCGGCGGGAAAGTCCCTTGCATGGCTTTCGGAAAGGTTCGGAAAAGCACTGAAGCTGATCTGCTGTATGCCCAATACGCCTGCATTGGTGGGAGAAGGCTGTACCGGCGTTTGCGTCAATGACCGGGTCAGTGAAGCGGAGACGGCGTATTGTCTGCGGCTGATGGAGAGCTTCGGCAGAGCTACGCTGGTGGAGGAGCGTCTGATCAGTGCGGTAAGCCTGGTCAGCGGGTCGTCGCCGGCCTATGTGTTTATGTTTATAGAGGCGTTGGCAGACGGCGCGGTGATGGCGGGTATGCCCAGAAAGCAGTCGTATGAATTTGCGGCGCAGGCGGTGCTGGGCAGCGCAAAGCTGATGCTGGAAACGGGACTGCATCCCGGAGAATTGAAAGATATGGTCTGCTCCCCGGGCGGCACCACCATCGAAGGCGTGAAAGTGCTGGAAACCTATGGCTTTCGCGGCGCTGTCATGGACGCTATGGCCTCATGTCTGGAAAGATACAAAACCATGGAGTGATGCCATGGGGCGAAGGGCTTAAAGGCCCGGATATGCTTGCATATCCGGGCCTTTAAGCCCTTCGCCCCGCTCCCGACATGAGGAAGAAGTGGGAAAGGGGCCCCATGGATTTACGCAGCCGCGGGACACAGTCCGGCGGCTGCATCCAGTTCCCGGTAAGTCCTGCAGATGAACACCAGCCCCAGGGCAAAGGTCAGCAGGTCGGAAACCGGCATGGAATACAGGACGCCGTCCAGCCCAAACGCAAGGGGAAGGGTCAGTGCAAAACCGACGCCGAAGACGATTTCCCGCACCATGGAAAGAATGGTGGAGGAAGCCGCCTTGCCCATGGCCTGCAGAAAGATAAAGCAGGCTTTGTTGACACAGGCAAACACGATCATACACAGATAAATGCGAAAGGCTTTGCAGGCGAAATCGGTATAATAGCCGCTTTCGTTTGCTGCGCCGAAAATCGCGATGAGCTGTGACGGAAAGCACTCCACGATCAGAAGGGCCGCCGCGCCCACAGCGGCTTCCGCCGCCAGAAGGCGGCTAAACAGGTTTTTCACTCTTTGGGTCAGTCCCGCGCCCATATTATAACCGGCAATGGGAATACATCCGGCAGCCATCCCTACCACAATGGAAATAATGATCTGGAAAAATTTCATGACGATGCCCACTACCGCCATAGGGATCTGCGCGTACTGCGTCTGCCCGAAAACAACGTCTTTTGCGCCATATTTGCGGATCATGTTGTTGATAGCAGCCATAGCCGCTACCAGAGAAATCTGCGACAGAAAACTGGTAACGCCCAGCGTCAGCGTCTTCCTGCAGATGCCGTGGTCGATATGAAAATCACATTTTACAGGGCGAATCAGACGCATATGCAGCAGATACCACAATGCCAGCGCCGCCGTAGCGATCTGGCCCAGCACGGTAGCCACTGCCGCGCCCATCATGCCCCATTTGAAAATGAAAATAAAAACGGGATCCAGCACAATATTGATCAAAGCGCCGATCAGCGTCGAGACCATGGCAAAACGGGGCGCGCCGTCGGCCCGGATCATGGGATTCATGGCCTGCCCGAACATATAAAAAGGGATCCCTAAGGCAATCCAGAAGAAATACTCCTGTGCGTACCGAAAGGTTTCCGCATTGACGGTGCCTCCGAACATGCGGATGATCGGGTTGGGGAAAATCAGATAGACCGCGCAGAGCAGCAGACTGCCGGCAAGAATCATGAGAATGGAATTGCCCACACTGCGTTTCGCCTCCGCCGGGGCTTTTCGGCCCAGACTTAAGCTGACAAAAGCGCAGCAGCCGTCGCCGATCATGACTGCGATGGCCAGGGCGATGACGGTCAGCGGGAATACCACCGTGTTGGCGGCGTTGCCGAAGGAACCAAGATAATCTGCATTGGCAATAAAAATCTGGTCTACGATATTGTATAATGCGCCCACCAGAAGTGAAATGATACAGGGGACGGCGTAACGACGCATCAGCGATGCGATGCCTTCGCTCCCCAAAAACTGATTGGTTTCCGTTTCCATAATATAAACGTCCTTTCCGGGTAAAAAAATAACGTGCGGCACACAACTGGATTTACGCATTGTGTGCCACACGTTTTACGTTTATTGTTTTACGCCATTTGCGGGTCCTTTGTCAAAGGCAATTTTGCACAAAAATGAGCGCCCTCATTTCTCGATGATCCGGAAATCCAGATAATCGAAATCGATTTCATCCACAAAATTGTCCCGGGTAAACCGGGTGCGCGCATGCTTTTGAAAATCCCGGATATTGGAATCCAGCCAGAGCGGCTTCGAAAGATCAAATTCCAAAATGACCTGATCCATCGCATGAAATACTTTGTGCGTAAAGGTATCGTCGGACGTGTCTTCCATGACGGTATCCCGCAGCATATGGTTGTTTTTGAACAGTCTGGCCCAGAGACGAAACATATCGCGTCCTCCTGCGATCTATTTATTAATTAATGTCTGATTTTACCATGAAACCGCAGATTCGTCAAAAAAGAAATGAATGACGGACTGTATGCGGCTTGACTTTGCCGGAAAAATAGAATAGACTTTATGGTAGAAATATCCGGGGAAATGGTTTACGAACGGAGACCGGATTGACAGTAATGTTTTGTAAAAAAACGGGAATAATTTTTTTAGACCCAAAGCTATAAGGAGGAAGGAACATGGCAGATATGGAGGCTACGAAAGCCAAATTCAAACAGATGATGGATAAAGTCGGAGATAAGGCAAAAGAAATCAGAGATTCCGAAGAAACAAAGGAATTTATTGAAAATGCAAAGAAAACAGCGGTGAAGGTCGGAAAGAAGACCAAAGATATCGCCATTGAAGTGGGCGTAAAGGCAGCGGATGTGGCAGAGGTTCTGGCAGGAAAGGGCGCCAAAGCCATGCACAATGTAAAAGAGAAAAATGACGCTGCCAAACAGACTGCCTGTGACGCTGAAGTGGTTTCCGAAGAGGATGTGGAGGTCGAAGAGGACGGCTGCTGCTGCAAAGAAGCAGAAGAAGAAGAAAAGGAATGTGGCTGCGCTTCCGAAGACAAGGAAGATGAAAAAGACACCTGCGGATGTGAAGACAAGGCAGAGTAAGCACGTTTTCCTTTGCGGCGGCATACAATAACGGTAAGATCATATCAGGCGGAGTTGCAACTTGGTTTTTCATAGTTATCTGGAAGATGATTTTACGCGGATGAAACAGTTTTATCCCGCATATGCCGCACAGATCAGACCGCTTGTGGAAAAATGCTGTGACGGGATGGAGTACGAAGGAAGCCGGATGTACGATGAAGTTCCGGACAGAGATATGATGCAGAAGCTGTGCGGCCGGATTTTCGATGCGCTGGATTATCGGGCGCCGGAACCGGAGGTGGAGCAGGAAGATACGGATGTATTTGCGATGAGCTACTACCGCAACAGCTGTATGCAGTCACAGCAGCTTGTGAAAGAGCTGATTATGGTGATGCTGTATTTCGAGATGTATGCAAGACGATGCTGCAGAAACCAGTGTAAAGGCATAAGAGGATGCTGCAGGTAAGCCGGCATCATCAGATTCAGATAGTCATGGAGTTTTCCATGGCTATCTGCTTGAATAAAGAAGGATTACGATCACATGAACAGTCATAAAAATCGTATAGTATATATCATCGCAATCCTGTGGATCGTGCTGAATCTGAGCGCCTGTTCAGGTGGAAAAGACAAGGGACAAAAGCAAACGGATGCATCTGCGGCGAAGGTGTTTCCGGTGTTAAATGTAATAGAAGGGGAATCTGACTGCAATTATCTGACGCCGTATTCCATCGCAATGTCTGCGGAGTCCGTCTACGGACCGCTGACGCCGGTCAAAAACGGAGAAGCCATTCGGTTTTGTATGGACAGCCCCGCAGAGCAGCTGGTTCGGATCGAATACGTTTTGTATGAAATGTCCGGGCAGCTGATCGAAAACGGGACGCTTTCAAAAAAATCGCAGTTTGAGAACGCGCAGTTTGAGATTCCGCTGCAAAATATAAAAACCACGGAAACCTGCCTGGAAGTCAAACTTTGTTTTTCGGATGAGCAGGCGGCGTATTATTATACAAGAGTGGTTGCAGGGCCGGACATTTCCCCGGCCATTGCCTATGCCGAAAATATTGAAAATGCCTGTCTGGGCAAGGAAAGTCCCGTGGATCTGACCCTGGCCATGGAATGGGATCTGAAACAGGTGGAAAAATCCTACAGTACGGCGGATATCCACTCCAATTTTGATCAGGTGACCTGGGGCGGCCTTGGTATTCAGGAGCTGGTCTCTGATTATGATATCAATGTGGTGGACTGCGAAGACGGCATTGTTTCATTTCGCATATCTTACGAAATCTCCGATGGCAAAGATCCCCGGACGCAGTACCGCGTCTGTGATTTTCTGCGGGTCCGGGAATACAATGGGGAACAGTTTCTGCTGAACTTTTACCGTACCACGGAAGAAGTGTTTGACAGCAAGGAAAGCAATTTTGACACCGATACCATATATCTGGGCGTGGGCAAAGAGGCCGGCAGCGTCTGCAGCGCGGATGATGGGAAAAAGACCTTTTTTACCGCAAATCAAAGCCTGTATTATTATGATTATGAAGCAAACCGGATCAATCAGGTATACAGTGCCGGCGGACAGGAAACGGTGCGCAGGCTGATTGATTCCGACTGTTTTAAGATTTATCCGCTGGCTCTGCAGGGAGAGGATTTCTATTTTCTGGCCGGCGGGTACCTGTTGGATGATTTCAACCGGTACCTCAGCGGCGTCAGCCTGCTGCGCTATGATACCGGGAAAAACGTGTATGAGACAGTGTTTGTACAGCCGGTGCAGTATGATCCGGAAGTGGTTTTGCAGGAATTGGATCGGCTGGCCTGTATGAATGAAGCGGGACAGGTGTTCTTTCTTCGAAACGGACAGATCTGCGCATACGATATCGAAAGCGGACAGCTGCGGGAAGAAGTCCGGAACGTATCCGCCGATACGCTGGTCTGCGCCGGAAACGACCGGCGGATCGCATATAACAAGAAGCAGGACGCGGGAGAAGACATTCTGGTGATCCGGGATCTGGACAGCGGGGATGAGGTGAATATCAATCCGAAAGAGGATCATTGTTTGACTCCCATCGGCTTCATTAATGATGATTTTGTTTACGGAATTTCCGACCGGAAGGAAAACGACGCCGGGTTTGCTTCGGACAAACAGACACTGATTTATACCGTGTGTATCGTAGACCGGGAAGGAAAACCGGTGAAAGAATATCCGCTGGAAAACGGAAGAAGGGTCTTAAGCGGCACCATCAATGATACGGTCATTATACTGGAAGAAGCGGCGCGGGCGGAAAACGGCACACTTTATGCGCCGGTAGAGCAGGAACAGATCGTCAGTGGGAATACGCCGGAGGCATCGTCCGTGACGGCCAAAGAAGCGACTGTTTCCGGCAAGGGAAATGTGCAGGCATTGGTATTTGCAAAAGATCTGAAAGGCATGCCGGTATTTTCCAACGCTTCCGCGGCGCCGGACGCAGGAAAGACGGTTCGCTTTGATGCGCTGGAACAGGCCGGTAATTATAAAGACCGGTATTTTGTCCATGCAAAGGGACATCTCTACGGAATCTATTCGGTGATGCGGGAGGCGCTGACCGCCGCGGAGCAGTTTGCCGGGGTCGTGACCAATGCGGATAATGCGAAGCTGTATTATCGTGCGGCGAAAGACAGAACAGCTTCCGTTCTTCCCCAGGACAGTGCGCTGGCGGCGCAGCTGATGGATCAGGAAAAGGGGATTCCGCAGCAGTGGCAGGCGCTGGCCCCTGATAAATATGTGCTGGATATCAGCGGATTTACCCTGGATGACGCGCTGCTGTTCATCAGCAGGGGTTTTCCGGTATTGGCGCGGCACAACGCGGATTCCTTTGTCTGGATCATCGGATATACGGATAAGGAAATCATATGTCAGAATGCGTCTTCGGAAGAAACGTTCCGGCTTTCACTGGAGGAAGCCGAAGCGGTATTTCAGAAGGCCGGCAATGAATTTTATACGTGTAATCAATAGGAGGAAGGCTTATGCGAAGCATAACTTTCAATGCCTTCCGACGACATGGCAGGTGCGCTCTTCAAGCGCGCGTGCCG
>CANRGZ010000093.1 GCA_947630295.1 uncultured Lachnospiraceae bacterium
CCGCTTTTTCCAGAAAAGATTCCTTCCTGTCCATTTTCGCCCACTGGAAGGGCGTAAAGGGTTTCGGTACGAAAAAGGAGGAACTGGCCGTAACCTGACAGCGCCCGCTGCGCTGCTCCTTCGGCAGGTCATAATAACATTCCGCGATTTTTTCAGAAAGATAAGCGATGCCTTTGATGTCCTCTTCCGTTTCCGAAGGCAGTCCCAGCATGAAATAAAGCTTCACCTTGTTCCAGCCCCCTGCGAAGGCGTTTTTTGCCCCCTCCAGTATGGTTTCTTCATCCAGCCCTTTGTTGATCACATTCCGCATCCGCTGGGAGCCCGCTTCCGGCGCGAAGGTCAGGGAGCTTTTTTTCACATCCTGCACCCGGCGCATCACATCCAGAGAAAAGGCGTCGATGCGCAGCGAAGGCAGGGAAATATTTACGTAGCGGCTTCCCAGCTGTTCGATGAGAAAATCAATCAGCTCCGGCAGGTACCGGTAATCGCTGGAGCTTAAGGAGCTTAATGTAATTTCGTCATATCCGGTATTGGCAAACAGTTCCAGCGCGTAAGCCTTCAGCTCTTCCAGAGAGCGTTCCCTCAGCGGCCGGTACACCATACCGGCCTGGCAGAAGCGGCAGCCCCGGATACAGCCCCGCTGGATCTCCAGCACCATCCGGTCCTGGGTGACCTGAATGAAAGGCACCACCGGTTTCACCGGATAGACGCTTCCCCGTAAGTCGGAAGGCAGCTGCCGTTTCACCACAGCAGGCGCTTCGCTGCAGTTGGGGGTAAAGGCGGAAATGGTGCCGTCGCTGTTGTAAGCCACGTCATAAAAGGCCGGCACGTACACCCCCGGCACCTGCGCCAGGGCTTTCAGCGTTTCCCTCCGGCCAAGTCCCCTGTCTTTGCAGGCCTCATAGCAGTCCATGATAGCGTCCATGGTGCTCTCCGCCTCACCGAAATTGAAGAGATCAAAAAAATCCGCGATGGGCTCCGGATTGTAGGCGCAGGGGCCGCCCCCGATCACAAGGGGATCGGCTTCCGTCCGGTCCTTCGCATACAGCGGGATCCCGGAAAGATCCAGTACCTGCAGAATGTTGGTATAGCACATTTCATACTGCAGGGTAATGCCCAGAAAATCAAACTGCCGGACAGGGGTCTGGGTTTCCAGAGAGAACAGCGGGATCTGTTCCTTCCGCATCAGCGCGTCCAGATCCAGCCAGGGAGAATACACCCGTTCGCAGCAGGTGCTTTCTCTTTGGTTCAGCAGATCGTAAATGATCTGGATGCCCAGATAGGACATGCCGATCTCATAGACGTCCGGAAAACACATGACAAAACGGGTTTTCATTTTGTCCGGATCCTTGATCACGCTGTTTCGTTCGTTTCCGATATATCTTGCAGGCTTTTCCACGGACATCAGCTGTCTGTGGGTCAATGCTGTTTTTCTCATATTGTGTCCTTTCACTGCCACCATTGGCCGTCTCTCGATGCGATGTCTTTGGCCAGGGCCGGCAAATAATGCACCGGCACGGTATTCTCCGGCCGGATCAGGTCGATCTGCTCCAGCTCGTCGTAACGGAAGCTCTTCCGGCCGCCGTTTTTCATCCGGTTCCAGAACCGCATCACGTTCCGAAACGAAAGATAAATGATTTCTCCCTTGGCGGTATAATGGATAATCAGAAAGGCCACGCCTCCCTGCCGCTCAAACTGTTCCATAAACTCCATCTGATGCGCGTGGATATTGGAAAGGGCAAAGGTATCGGTGGCGCATTCCTTGGCGTCAAAACAGACGGCCACCCCCTGTACTACCCCGATATAATCCACGGTACTCCGCTTGTCGAAATACGCCAGCGTAATATGCCGGTTTTCCTGATCGATGTTTACAGGGGTAATGGGGGTGGGAATCTTCTGGATCAGCGCCAGTCCCTGCTCGATGTATCTTTCGTTTGTCCGGTTGATCAGATCTTCCAGGCCGGAGCCCCGAAGCCCTCTCGATGACCATGTTGCCATAGTTTCACCTGTTGTTTTTTATAATGTTTTCGCCGCAGTACGGCAGATATGTTCGAAATGCCTCCGGCAGCGGCGCGGTAATGGTTTTGCCGGAAAGGGCGCCCAGCTGCCCTTCCTCAGGAAAAATCATACAATAAGAATGGAGCAGCTGATATTTCAGGCCGCTTTTCGCTGCCTTCGGATTGTATTTGAAATCCCCTGCCACCGGATGCCCGATATGGCTTAAATGGGCCCGGATCTGGTGGGTCCGTCCGGTGAAGAGTTCCACCTGCAGCACTGTCTGGGTTCTGGTATATCCCAGAGGTACGTATACACTTTCCATCCATTTGGCCCCTGGTTCGGGCCTGTCAAGAATCACGGCCTGATTGCCCGCTTCCTTCCGCAAATAAGCCCCCACATGCACAGGTTTCTCCATCCGGCCTTCCACCACCGTCAGATAGAGCTTCCGCACGCTTTTGTCCGCAATCAGCCGGTTGCAGAGTTTCAGGGCAGCCAGGGTCTTTCCCACCACGACGATGCCGCTGGTATTGCGGTCCAGCCGGTTACAGATTCCCGGGCGGAAGGATTTCAGCTGTTCTTCCGTCAGCGTTCCGTCAGAAATCAGATAAGCAATGGCAATGTCGATCATGGACAGATCGCCGGGGGCCGCCTTCTGGGACAGCATGCCGCAGGGCTTGTTCAAAATCAGCACCTGGGCGTCCTCGTACAGGATGTCCGGCATGGGAACATGGGCCGGCATCACGATGGTTTTCTGAAAGCCGCGGATGGTTTCCTCCGAAAGATAGAGGGTGATTTGGTCCTGCTCCTGCAGGATTTCCTTTCCGGTGGCTTTCTTTCCGTTTAAAACAATATTCTTCTTGCGCAGCATTTTATACAGAAAGCCGTCCGGCGCCAGCTGCATATATTTGCGCAGCAGCTTGTCCAGCCGCTGGCCAGCCTCATTTGTGCTGACGGCGAGTTCTCTCATGCGCGTTTCCTCCTTGTTTCTCAGGTACCGGCCTTCCTCCCTTGCCGGTATTTTGCCGCGGCAGTATCAGGCACCGGGGCGTGCAGCCGATCAGGTCGCCTCTGCCGCAGCGCAGCAGCGCTTCTTTGACCAGCGCATGATTTTCCGGCTTCCGGTACTGCATCAGCGCGCGCTGCATGGCCTTTTCATGGGGATTTTTCGCCACGTACACCGGCTGCATGCTGCGCGGATCCAGTCCGGTATAATACATACAGGTAGACAGGGTGGACGGCGTGGGATAAAAATCCTGTACCTGCTCCGGCATGTACCGGATATCCCGCAGATATTCCGCCAGCTGCACCGCATCCTCCAACGTAGCTCCCGGATGGGAGGACATGAGATACGGCACAATATACTGTCCCTTTTTCTGATTGATCTGCAGTTTTTCCACCCGGCGGATAAACTGCTCATAAATTTTATGGGGCGGCTTGCCCATGGCCTGCAGCACCCGGTCCGACACATGCTCCGGCGCCACCCGCAGCTGTCCGCTGACGTGGTGGGTACAGACGGTTTTTAAAAACCGGTCGTCCGGATCGTACATAATATAATCAAACCGCAGCCCGCTGCGGATAAATACTTTTTTGACCCCCGGCAGCGCCCGGAGTTTGGCCAGCAGCGCCAGATAATCGCTGTGATCGGCTTTTAAAGCCGGACAGCGGGAAAATCCCAAACAGCTTTTGTCCGGGCAGGCGCCTTTTGTCTTCTGTTTCCCGCAGGCAGGTACCCGGAAATTCGCAGTGGGGCCGCCCACGTCATGGATGTATCCCTTAAAGGCGGGATCCTGGGTCATCAGCTTCGCTTCTTTCAGAATCGACGCATGGGAACGCACCTGCAGGATCCGGCCCTGATGGAAATTCAAAGAGCAGAAATGACAGCCTCCGAAACAGCCCCGGTTGGAGGTGATGCTGAATTTCACCTCGTCGATGGCCGCAACCCTGCCCTGCGCGCGCAGGAAAGGATGCACGTCCCGCATATAGGGCAGATCGTAAACGTCGTCCATCTCCTGCATTGTCAGCGGCATCTGGGGTGGATTTTGTATCACATAGACCTGATGGGGATATGCCTCGATCAGCGGCTTTGCATGAAAGGGATCCGTATTCTGATCCTGGATCCGGAAGCTTTCCGCATAGCTTCGCTTGTTCGTACTGACCGCCGCAAAATCCGGCAGCAGGATGCCCTCCTGCACCTGATCCCTCCGGCGGCTGCGATAGACCGTCCCCTTCACAAAGCTGATTTCCGAAACCGGGATTCCGGCATTCAGACAGTCCGCGATTTCCACAATGGCCTTTTCACCCATGCCGTAGATCAGAAGATCCGCTGCCGCATCCAGCAGCACGGAACGCTTCACCTTATCCGACCAGTAATCATAATGGGCCAGCCGCCTTAAGCTCGCTTCGATGCCGCCGATGATGATGGGCACATCTTTATACACCCTGCGGATGAGATTGCCGTACACCGGCAGGGCGTAATCCGGCCGTTTTCCCATGGCGCCGCCCGGCGTATATGCGTCAAAGGAGCGACGCTTTTTTGCCACCGTATAATGATTGACCATGGAATCCATGTTGCCGGAGCACACCAGAAATCCCAGCCGGGGTCTTCCGAAGACCTGCACGGAGGCGTCGTCTTTCCAGTCCGGCTGTGAAATGATGCAGACGGAATAGCCCCGGGACTGCAATACCCGGGAAATGATCGCAGGTCCGAAGCTGGGATGATCGATGTACGCATCGCCGATCACGTAGACAAAATCCGGCTGCGTAATATGCTGTTGTTTCATTTCCTCCACTGTCAGCGGTAAATAAGCCATGGTCGTTCCCGTTTTCTTTTGCTGTATAGCGCCGTTTTTGGATTACGGCAGCAGTTCCCTGTAGTCATGTATGTAATAATCCGCCAGTTCCCGTTTCCGTTCCAGCAGGTGCAGGCTGAAGGAATCGTCCAGCGTGCAGGTGGTCATTCCGGCATTTCTCCCCGCCAGTATGCCGTTGGGCAGATCCTCGAACACAAGACAGCGGGCCGGATCCGCCCCCAGACGGGCGGCGGCAGTCAGATACACGTCCGGATTGGGTTTTCCCTTCTTCACCAGATCGGAAGTAATGATGGTATCCATCCGGTCCAGCCAGGGGTAGCGTTTTAGCACCGCCCGGGTCAAAAACAGGGAATTGCTGGTGCAGATCGCGGTTTTCATGCCGTTTTCCCGCAGGAAATCCAGAAAGGCCTGCAGTCCTTCCTTGGCCGGCACCGCGTGGGCGTACTGATCATAGGCCATTTCGTTCCAGATCTCAATGATCTCTTCCGGCGTTTCCTGCAGATGAAAGGCCGCTTTGAAGTAATCCGCCGTCTCGTGATAACTCATGCCTTCGATGGCAGCTTTTAAGCCCGGCGGCGGCGTAATGCCGTAGCGCGCCAGGAAATCGATATCCACCTGATCCCAGATCCACATGGAATCTACCAGCGTACCATCCATATCAAACAGGACGGCGTCAAAAGCCTCCCGTATTTGTTCCGTATTTAATCCCATGATGTTTCCTCATCTATCATGCAGCGCGGGCTGCAGACGCCAGCCCGGCAGATATTTGTTTTTCAGCCGGCTGCCCTCCGCTTTGGCCCAGCCCAGAGGAAAACCGTCCACACATACCAGCGCGTAGCCGCTGTCCGTCTCAGCCTGAATGGTTTCTCCCTTTAGATAGCGCAGCACCCGTTCGTCCTGCAGATCCAGCCCCAGCACATTTGCATATTTGCCGGGATCCAGCGCCATGGCCAGCGCCTGGGAAGGGGCAAATTTATTGTTTTTCACCTGTCCCAGCAGCAGCCCTTTCCGCAGAATGTGCATCTTCTCCGGCAATGCCGGCGCGTCTTTGAAATACGACACATATCCGTTAATCACAGACAGACCCTCCGGACAAAAGTCCGTCAGGCCGCAGCGCTCCATAAAGGGAAAGAAATCGCTTTTTTCCAGTAGTTTCAGGGATTTGTCCCCGCCGCGTTTTTTTGTCTTTGCCGCAGGCGCTGCTGTCTCCTGGCCGCCGGCTTTCTGAAACATGGCCATAAAATGGCCTTCGCCCGGCATCTTATGGGGAAAGATGCGAACGCAGGGTTTGGTCTCCTGTGTCAGGCCCGGCATAAAGCCCTCGTAGGGCTGTATTTCCATCAGGGACAGCTCCGGAAATTCCCGCAGCAGCCATTCTACGTTTTCCTCATCCTCCGCCGCCGAAAAGGTACAGGTGGAATACATTAAAATCCCGCCGGGTTTCAGCATGGCACAGGCAGCCGGCAGGATCGACCGCTGCATCCGGGCATAGTAGGCGGGCCCGTAAGTCTCCCAGTCGGCCACCATCCCCGGATTTTTCCGGAACATGCCTTCGCCTGAGCAGGGAGCGTCCACCAGAATCCGGTCAAAATACCCGACGAATGCCGCGGCAAGACTATCGGGATCCGCACTGGTCACAATGGCCCGGGTCCCGCCGAAGAGTTCAATATTTTTTAACAGTCCCTTTGCCCGGGTGGCGCTGATATCGTTTGCCACCAGCAGGCCGTCGTCGGAAAGCCGGGAAAGGATCTCGGTGGCCTTTCCGCCGGGGGCGCTGCACAGATCCAGCACTTTGCTGTCCGGCGCAATCGGAATCCGGTTGGCCGGCGTCATGGCACTGGCCTCCTGCAGATAATACAATCCCGCATAATAATAGGGATGTCTGGAGGGCGAGACGTCCGCCCCGTAAAAAAAGCCGTTGTCAATCCAGGGCACCGGCGTACAGGCAAAGGGATCGATTTGTTTCCATGCG
>CANRGZ010000094.1 GCA_947630295.1 uncultured Lachnospiraceae bacterium
AAATCAGCACGTCGTCCACAATCGGATAGTCGTTTTTGAGTTTTTCCAGCACTTCCACCGCGGTGGAATAGCCGGATTTGGTTTTTTTCGAAGCCGGCAGCTGCAGCTTTTCAAACAGAATCTCCCCCAGCTGCTTCGGCGAATTGATGTTAAAGCGCTCTCCCGCCGCATCGTAGATTTTTTCCTGCAGCGCATCCAGCTGCCCGCTTAAATACGCGCTGTAGTCCACAAGTTCCTCCGGCTGAATCAGGACGCCCTTTTTCTCCATACAGCGCAGCGAAACGCACAGGGGCATTTCCATCTCATAAAACAGGTCGTGCATCTGCAGCGCCTCCAGTTCTTTTTCAAGAACCTTCCGGGCGGCGTCTGCCACAAAGGCCTCCCAGGACAGCTGCTGCCTGCAGATGTCTTCCGTTGCCGCAGAATCGACGCTTTTTTTCAAATCCAGCCATTCTTTGCGGCTTTTACACTGCAGTTTCAGATAATCCCGGGCAATATCGTCATAATCATAGGAATTTTTGATGGGATTTAACAAATATGCCGCAATCTGGGCGTCAAAAAACCAGCCGTCGTAGATTTCCACCCCCAGGCCGTCAATCAGCCCGCGGCTGTTGAACGTGGTCACCGACTGTATATGCGCTTGAAGTACCGGCAAAACTGCCGCCGCGTCGATCCGGGCAATATACCCTTTTCCTTCCGCGCACAAAGCAAACCACCCTTGCGCGAAGGCAATGCCTGCGGTTTCTGCTTTCAGCCGGTCAATGGTATCGAGCAGCGTTTCTCCATCCATCTGTGTAAATTCCAGCGTTTCTTCCCGGCTGGTATCTTCCTGATCGAACCGATCCAGAAACCGCTTGAATTCCAGTTCTTTAAAGAGCTGATAAGCCCGGGCGTTAAAATAATCCCTGCACTGCAGCGCTTCATAATCCGGCGCCACCGGCGCTTCCAGACAGATAGTGGCCAGCCGTTTGCTTAAGCGCGCCATATCATAATGTTCCTCAAAGGCGCGCTTTGCCTTGGGCGGCGTGATCTCCTCCAGATGTGCATGGGCGTTTTCCACGGTGGAAAACTTCTTTAAAATCGCCGTGGCGGTTTTTTCTCCCACCCCGGGCAGTCCCGGAATATTGTCGGAAGCATCTCCCATCAACCCTTTCAGATCGATGATCTGCTCCGGCAGCAGTCCGTATTGTTCCTGTACCTTTTCGACGGTATAATCCTCCGCCTGGGAATTGCCCCGGACGGGTTTTGCCAGCTTCACCCGAATCTGTGGCTCCACCAGCTGCAGCAGATCCCGATCACCGGTAACGATCACTACTTCCAGCCCGTCCGCACGGCTTTTTTTCGCCAGGGTGCCGATGAGGTCGTCCGCCTCATATCCCGCCTGTTCAAACACCGGAATGCCCATGGCCTGCAGCACTTCCTTCATCTTCGGCACCTGCCGGTGCAGTTCCTCCGGCATGGGTTTTCTGGTGCCCTTGTAGGCGTCGTACATCTGATGGCGGAAGGTGGGGGCATGCACGTCGAAAGCCACCGCCAGATAATCCGGCTGCTCATCCTCCATGATTTTAAACAAAATCGCAAGAAATCCGTATATGGCGTTTGTGGGAAATCCGTCCGTGGTGGTCAGCGTGGAAATGCCGTAAAACGCCCGGTTCAGCACGCTGTGCCCGTCAAAATAAACTATTTTTTTCAAGAGTGTTCTCCCGTTTCTTCAAGAACTAATGATTCAGAATAATAAACAGCACGATGATGCAGGCCGCCGCAATCAGCAGCCCGATGATGATTCGGATGGACTGATCATTTTTGATCTGGGTCCGGGTGTCCGTAATCATGCGGTTCATTTCCTCCTGGATATCGTAACTGTCCAGATCCGGATCTCCCAGCATTTTCAGTCCCCAGAAAGCGTAAAAATCCGTTTCGAAATCCTTCCGGCAGCTTTCGCAGGCGTCCATGTGCCGGATAAATTCCGCAGACTCTTTGATTTCTCCTCTGTTTTCGATAAAAGACCCGATCAGTCTGTCAAAACTTTTGCAGTTCATATGCCACCTGCCGTTTCTTTATGCATAGGATGCGTATACCTCGTCCCGGAAAAACTGGTCATACCAGACAAGGAAGGCATATACGGTCCAGATTTTCCTGCTGTGATCCGCTTTCCCCTGATAATGCTGGTCCAAGAGCGCCATCAGTTTGTCTGTTTTGAAGTACTGCTTTGCCGTTTCCGAGCAGAAAGCTGCTTTGATAATATCATAATAGGATTTTTCCCGCAGCCAGACCCGTACCGGCACCGGGAAGCCCAGTTTTTTCTTGGAAGCCCATTTTTCCGGCAGTTTCCGTAACGCCGCCTGGCGGAGAATAAACTTGGTATTTTCTTTATTCACCCGGTATTTCAGCGGAATGCGTCCGGCCACCTTCATGATCTCTTTGTCCAGGAAGGGCACCCGCACCTCCAGGGAATTGGCCATGCTCATCTTATCGGATTTCAGCAGGATATCTCCCATCATCCAGTTGTTGATATCCACAAACTGCATTTTCGTCACCGTGTCCTTGTCCTTCACCATATCATAGAAAGGCCGGACGATTTCCTTCGGCGCTTTGGCGTCGGTGGTGATATTCAGCAGTTCCTTACGCTCCTTTTCGGAGAACATATAGGCGTTGCCGATGAATTTGTCTTCTGTCTTCTGCCCCAGCCGGATCAGGAAATTGACGCCCCGGACATGAGGAAACAAAGATGCCGCCTTGCCGATGGCATGCCGGATGCAATAGGGGATCCGGTAATATGCCGCGTTGTCCACCGGTTCTTTGTAAATATTATAGCCGCCGAACAGTTCGTCCGCCCCTTCTCCCGACAGACAAACCTTCAGCTTTTTCGAAGCCTCGTTGCACACAAAATACAGCGCCACCGCGGAAGGATCCGCCAGCGGCTCGTCCATGTGGTACTGGATTTTCGCAAAGGTCCCCCAGTATTCCTCCGGCGTAATGACCTTGCTGATATTTTTTACATGGATCATTTCGGAAAGCTCTTTCGCGTAGCTGATCTCATTGTACTTGGTTCCGTTGTCAAAGCCCACCGTAAAGGTCTTATCCACGTCCGCGGAGCAGGCCACGTAACTGGAATCCACGCCGCTGCTTAAAAAGGAACCGACTTCTACGTCGCTGATCTTGTGGGCTTCCACCGAAGCCTGAAATTCCCGGCTGATTTCTGCAATCCATTCCTCTGCGGATTTGCTCTCATCCGCCGCAAAGGCAGGCAGCCAGTACCGCCGGATCTGCATATCTCCGTCTTTGTAAATAAAATAATGGGCCGCCGGCAGCTTATAGACGTTTTCAAAAAAGGTTTCCGTCCCCACCGAATACTGGAAGGACAGATAATTTTCCAGCTGCCTTTCGTTCAGCCGGCGCTCAAACTTCGGATGCTCCGGAAAACTCTTGATCTCGCTTCCGAACAGAAGCAGGGAGCCGAATCTGGCATAATAAAACGGCTTGATGCCGAAAAAGTCTCTGGCGCCGAACAGTTCCTTCGTATTTTTGTTCCAGATCACAAAGGCAAACATGCCCCGGATATGCTCGAACAATTTCACACCGTATTCCTCATAGCCGTGTACCAGCACTTCGGAATCGGAAGAGGTGGCAAATACGTGCCCCTTTTCCTGCAGTGCTTTGCGCACGTCCCGGTAATTATAGATTTCGCCGTTAAACAGCAGTACCAGGGAGCCGTCTTCATTATAAATCGGCTGCCTGCCGCCTGCCAGGTCGATGATGCTGAGCCGGCGGAAGCCTAAGGCAATATCGTCGTCAATATAGTAATCGCAGTCATCCGGACCCCGGTGCCGGATGCGGTTATTCATTCTTTCTATGATTTCAGGGGAATTGGCTGTTTCAGGATCCCCGGTATAGCCCACAAAACCACACATTCTTTTTTGCTGCCTTTCCTGATGATTTTCTTTTGTTTTGCCGGTGGTATTCCTTAAAATCCATAACCCGGCACTTTACATTATATCCAAACGGCGCGGGTTTTACAAGAACATTATGTCCGTCAGAAAATGAAAAAGGATCCGCCCTCCTGGAACGGATCCCTGATTGTTTTGCATTTTTTACTTCATTGCTTTGACCCGGTCAAAGGTCTTGGTGATTTCCGCATCAGGTTCTTTCGTCAGCAGGCTGACCACGATGATCACAATCAGGCCCAGCACAAAGGCGGGCAGCAGTTCATAGAAATCCAGAACCGTTCCGGCAAAGGCGGTGCGGATCACGAATTTCCAGAAGAATACCATAACGCCGCCGGTGATCATACCGGCAATGGCGCCGTATTTATTGGTGCGTTTCCAGAACAGGGCCGTTAAGACTACCGGACCGAAGGCCGCGCCGAATCCGGCCCATGCGAAGGATACCACACGGAACACCGAACTGTTGGGATCTCTGGCCAGGAAAATCGCAATGATGGAAATCACGATAACGGATACCCGGGCCAGCAGAATGGAAGCCTTCTGGGACAGCTTTACATGGAAGGTTTCCTGGATCAGGTTCTGGGAAATACTGGAGGAAGCCGCCAGCAGCTGGGAATCCGCCGTGGACATGGTAGAAGCCAGAATACCGGCTAAAATCACGCCGCCTACAAAGGCAGGCACATAACCGTAAGTGCTCAGGAATTTCGCGATATCCACAATGATGGTCTCCGCTGCGGAGCCGTCTGCATAAGTAGGAACCACGCCCTGCTTCATCAGTGAATAGCCGATGACGCCGATGAGCACTGCAACGCCCATGGAAATGGTCACCCAGACGGATGCCACTCTTCTGGAAAGCTTCAGTTTGTTCTTGTCTTCAATCGCCATAAAGCGCAGCAGGATATGGGGCATACCGAAGTAACCCAGGCCCCAGGCCAGGGTGGATGCCACCGGCAGCGCGCCGTAGCTTGTAGTAGCGCCGTCCGCCACCGAATACCCCTGGAACACATTCAGATAGCCGCCCAGGTTTTTGACATTGTCTATGATATTGCCGAATCCGTGGGCCATGCCCTCTCCGAATCCGATGACCACCAAAAGCGCAATGGTCATAATAATACTCTGGATAAAGTCCGTAGTGGAAGCTGCCAGAAAGCCGCCCAGCGTACAGTATACAATGATGACCGCCGCGCTGATGATCATCGCCGTCGTATAGGACATGCCGAAGAGCGAGGAAAACAGTTTTCCGCAGGCGGAAAATCCGGAAGCCGTATAGGGAATAAAGAAAATAACAATAAACAGGGCGGAAACTGTGGTCAGGATCTTCTTTCCGTCGCCGAAACGCTTCGCAAAGAAATCCGGCAGGGTAAACGCGTCGATTTCCTGACTGTAGGTACGAATCCGCTTCGCCACCACCAGCCAGTTGATATAGGTACCGATGGCCAGACCCAGCGCCGTCCAGAAAGCTTCAGGCAGACCGCCCATCAGCGCCACCGCCGGCAGGCCCATCAGAAGCCAGCCGCTCATATCGGATGCTTCCGCGCTCATGGCCGTAACCAGCGGACCCAGTTTTCTGCCGCCCAGATAAAAATCACTGGAGGATTTGTTTTGCTTTGATACTGCAAGACCGATGCCCACCATCATCAGCATATACGCAATGATGGCAACAAGAATAATAATATCTGTTATCTGCATTTTTCTACCGCCTTTCAAATTTACGTCGGATTATAACACAGTCAAAAACAGACTGAAATACAGAATATAGTATAAACTTTTTTCAATACAAAAAGCGCCTGATTTGTTCATTTTTATCTGAATAATCAGGCATTTTTTAGTAGACTAAAGTCTATAATATTTTTAATTCATTTTTTTGACTGCAATTTTTTTTTACTGCAAATATCCCTTTAAAAACATAGGCAGCATCTGCCCGCTGTAGCGGCACAGGGAATACTCCCCGTTGCACAGACACCAGTCGTACATGATGGCACGCTCATAGAGGGCGTAGGCCTTCACGATTTCATTCACGGATATATCCTCCCGGATCTCGCCTTTTTGCTGCCCTTCCTGTACCAGCGAACGCAGCAGCCGGTAATACACCCGGTTGTGATCCAGCAGATGCTTCTCACTTTTGGTAATCAGCTGGGAGGAAAGCAGCTGTGCCAGCAAATCGATGGACACGCTGTTTTCGATCATGCGGAACACTTCCCGGTTCAGATAGATCAGCTTGTCCACACAACCCATGTCCTCCGGAAAGGAATCCATCATTTCCTCGTATTTCTCATCGAAAAGATAGGACAGCGAAGACAGCAGCGCGTCCTTTCCGCTGAAATAATGATAAAAGGAGCCTTTGGATGTGCCGGATTCATAAACGATATCATCCACCGTGGTATTGTCATAGCCCTGCTCATAAAACAGCCGCCATGCGGTTGAGACGATTTTCCCTTTTGTATTCCGGTTGTTTTTTCTGCGCATATCCTTTTTCTCCAGATTCATTTTGCAGATCAGAAATCTTCGTCCGCAGAAACCAGTTCGTCATACTCCTGTGCATCCAGCCACTCATCAAAAGCCTCGTCAACGATTTCGTACTCCTCATCGTCGTCGATGTATTCGATCACCGGCTCTTCGTTTTCATCCTCGCTGTAGCGGTAGAGGTACACCGTATCGTCGTCCTCCGGCGCGTCCACCGGCAGCAGGGCTACATAATCTCTGCCCGCAGCCTCAAAAATAGTCAGAATCCGGCATTCGATTTCCGATTCGTCTTCCAGTATCAGCGT
>CANRGZ010000095.1 GCA_947630295.1 uncultured Lachnospiraceae bacterium
CTGGCCGGTCACTACCGCGCTGCCGTCAGTCACCGTCAACGGTTTGTGCATAAAATGGGTAAAAAGAAATTCCGAAGCCACGCAGGCCGCAACCGTAATCAATATATGAAATAATGCATTGATGCCAAAATGATAAACGCCGTAGCATCCGCTGGGAATCAGCGCCAGCGCCACCAGCTGCATGATATGGGTCGTACTGAGTTTCGCGCGCACATGCGGTGAAGCGGAAACTTCCGGATTACTGTATTTCGCAGACATTTATTTCTCTCCTCCCCGTTTTTTCTCCGCCATGATATTGCGCCGCATGGTGCGGAAGCTATGTGTCAGCGGCTGTTTCGCCGGGCAGATGTAGGAGCAGGCGCCGCACTCGATGCATTCCATTCCGTATAATTTCAGGAAGGTTTCCCGATCGGCAGTCTCCGCCGCCCGCAAAAGCCGCATGGGCATCAACTGTTCCGGACAGGCATCCGCGCACCGGCCGCAGTTAATACATGCAGTCTGTCTGTGCTGTCTGACGTCGTTTTCCGTCAGACACAGCAGGGCGGAACTTGTCTTGATTACCGGCACGTCAATGTCAAACAAAGAAATCCCCATCAAAGGGCCCCCGGAAATAATCTGGGCGGGTTCTTTCACAAAGTCCCCGGCTTCCTTCGCCAGTTCCGCATAGGAAGTACCGATGGGCACCCGGAAATTCACGGGATTTTTCACCGCGTCGCCGGTCACCGTCACGATCCGGTACATCAGCGGCTTTTCTTCCGCCACCGCATCCCGGACAGCGCAGACGGTATCGGTATTCTGTACGATGCAGCCGCCGTCCGCCGGAAGCATACTGCTGTTGATCTTCCGCCCGGTACAGGCATAAATCAGCTGCCGCTCCGACCCTTGCGGATATTTGGTTTTCAAAAGGCTCACGGAAACCGCCGGTTTGTTGATGCAGAGTTTTTCCAGTTTCACCGCCGCGTCCGCTTTATTGTCTTCCACTGCAATAATCCCTTTTGCATGGGGGAAAATCGCAAGTATGTATTCCAGTCCTTCAATAATCATCTCGGGATTTTCAATCATTCTCCGGTAATCCGAAGTCAGATAAGGTTCGCACTCCGAGCAGTTGACAATGATGTAATCGATCTGCTCCGGATTTTTCGGCGCCAGTTTCACATGGGTGGGAAATCCCGCGCCGCCCATGCCGACCACGCCGGCTTTCTGAATCCGTTCCAAAATCAGCTGCGGCGTCAGAGCAGTGTTTTCCTTCTCTGCCTTCTTCTGTTCCACAGGCGCAAATTTTCCGTCATTTTCTATAATAATGGATTCCACCATATCGCCGCTGACGGTCAGATGCGGTTCGATGGTTTTAACAAAACCGGAACAAGCCGCGTAAACCGGCGCGGACACAAATCCGCCGGCCTCGGCGATCAGCTGCCCGTGCCGGACATAATCACCTTTCCCGACCACCGGCACTGCAGGCGCTCCCAAATGCTGCTGCAGCGGATAGACCATGTCTCCCTTGGGAACATAATCCACGATCGGCTTGTTTTTCGACATTTCTTTTCCGTCAAAGGGATGTATCCCTCCGAAAAAAGTTCCTTTCAGCATAGATTTCCTCCGATCCACCGGCATGGTTTTGCGCAGTTTACAGCAAAATCTTCCTATGTTATACTAACTGTAACCGGTGAAATAAACCATGTAGACTTTATAATAACATAATACAGGAACAAACACAAAGGATTTTCTTATGATTACAAAAAAATACCATCATTCGACCCCTGTTCCGCAATTGCTGGAACAATACGGCGACATCAGCCGAATGATGTTTTTCGATATCGAAACAACCGGGCTTTCTCCCAAAAATTCTTTCGTCTATCTGATCAGCTTTGCCCGCTTTTGCAGCGGCGAGCTTACTCTGACCCAGCTGTTTGCCGAGGACGCCGGCGAAGAAGCGGCCATTCTGAACGCCTTCGACGAAGCGCTGACGCACATCACGCTTCTGGCCCATTTCAACGGAGAGCGTTTTGACATTCCCTATCTGAAAGCCCGATATGCGCGGCACAACCTGCCCTCCGGTCTTTCCTGCGTCGCATCCCTGGATCTCTATTTGTATACCAGGCCCTTTCGCAGCCTGTTTTCCTGCTGCAACTGCAAGCTCAAAACCATGGAACAGCTGCTGGGACTTTCCCGGGAAGACAAGATAGACGGCGGCGAAGCCATCCGCTATTACTATCAATATGTCAGCACACAGGATCCGTATGCTTTAGACCTATGTCTTCTGCACAATAAGGAAGACGTACTGAACCTGCCCGCGCTTTCCGAGCTGCTGATCTTTGACCAGCTGAAAAATGCCGCAGGCTTTCCCATGGAAGTTTCCGAAAACGCCGACAGCTGCAGCTTCACGATACCCACCGGCTGCCATATGTCCCTGACCCTGTCTGCCCGGTTCGATGATCTGCACTTTACGTTTTCAGACAATGCCGCATCCCTTTGCTTAGACAAACACGACGGCAAGCTCCGCCTGCATTACGGAGATTATCGGAATTATCTGTACTTACCGGACGAAGATTACGCGGTAGAAGCATCTTACGGCCATCTGGTGGGCATCCGTTCTGCCGTCAAATCCGACATCCATACCGCCTTTCAGCCCGTACCGGTTCCGGGGAACCGAAACGATCTTGTGTATTTCTGGAACCGCAGCTACGACTGGTTTCTCCGCACTTTTGACAGCAAAAAAAGGAGTGCCGCAAGATAACAGTCTGTTCTGTTATTTTGCCGGGCACTCCCTTTATTTTTATCTTATGCTTCCGTGTCCTCACTGACTGTTTCGGCCGCTTCAACAGCCTCTGCAGCCTCAGCCGGTGCTTCTGTTTCTACAGGAGCTTCTGCCTCAACCGGTGCTTCCGCTGACCCAGGTGCTTCACCGGATTCGCCCGCTTCTTCCGCAGCTTTCTTTGCATCCAGTTCCATTGCCTTCAGGCTCAGGCTGATGCGCTTGGCTTCGCCGTTGAAATCAATGACCTTTGCTTCTACTTCCTGACCGATTTTCAGTACGTCGGAGGGTTTGTTGACATGGGCCAGAGAAATCTGGGATACATGCATCAGCGCATCGATGCCCTGCTCCAGCTCAACAAATGCGCCGAAGTCTGTCATCCGGGCTACTACGCCTTTGACGATATTGCCCTTCGCATACTTCACGTCCGCGTCGTTCCAGGGATTTTCATCCTCAAACAAAACGCTCAGAGCGATACGGTTTTCCTTGATATCCTTGACAAAGACTCTGACCTCATCCCCGGCCTTGTAAGCCTTCTTGGGATTTTCCGGTTTGCCCCAGAACATTTCGGAAATATGTAACAGTCCGTCCACACCGCCCAGATCGACAAATGCACCGAAATCCGTAACATTTTTCACTACACCGTTGATGATGTCGCCAACCTGCAGCTTCGCCATCAGTTCTTCCGCTCTTTTGGCCTTTTCTTCCAGCAGAAGTTTCTTTCTGTCGCCAATCACTCTTCTTCTCTTCGGATTGAACTCAATCAGATAAAACTCAATCTCCTGATCCTGATAACCTGAGAGGTCTTTTTCATAAACATCCGATACCAGACTTGCCGGAATAAATACCCGTGAATCTTCGAACAATACGCTCAGACCGCCGCTTAATACCTGGCTGACCTTTCCTTTTAATACCGTACCTTCCTGAAAAGCAGCTTCCAGTTTTTCATTGATACGGCCTGCGTTCAGCGCTTTATAAGAAAGCGCTACCTGACCGTCGCCGTCATTCACTCTTAAAACCTTTACTTCCATCTTGTCGCCCACATGGACAGCTTCCTGTAAATCTACATCCGGCTTGCTTGTGTATTCCTGATAAGAGACGTATCCGTCTGCTTTATAGCCGATATTTAAAATGATTTCATCAGACTTAACATCCATTACCGTTCCTTCTACGATTTCTCCGTTATGAATTGTCTTAATTGACTCCTCAAGCATCTCCTGAAAATTGAGCTCTGACATGCAGCAAAACCTCCTCAATAATTTTCTTGGGGGTGGACGCCCCCGCTGTTATACCAATGCGGCTTTTGCCGCTTAGCCTTCGTATGTCTAAATCACGGACTGTTTGAATATAAAGAGTATCTGCACAATATTGCCTGCACATTTCAAATAACTTCTGTGTGTTTGAACTGTGAAAACTGCCGATCACAATCATCGCATCAACCTTATCTGCGATCTCAACTGCTTCCTCCTGCCTTTCGGAGGTCGCATGACACACTGTGTCCACATACCAGCTATTATACTTCTTTTTTTTGATAATTTCAACTAAATCTTTTAATTTATTGTAATTAAATGTCGTTTGCGCAACAATTACGGCGTCTGTTTTTTCATCCAAAACCAGATTTTCGGCTTCTTCGGCGTCATTGACAATTTTTGCCTCCGAAACGCACCATCCTTTGATGCCGATGACCTCCGGATGGGCCGGATCTCCGATAATGACGATCTGTTTCCCCTCGCGGCTTTCCTTTTCCACGATCTGATGGATCCGTTTCACAAAAGGACAGGTGGCGTCAATGATCCGCAGGCCGCTCTGTTCGATCTGCTCCTGCACGCTTTTTGCAATGCCGTGGGACCGGATGATCAGGGTTCCCTGACGGATACGCTCCAGTTCCTTCAGATCTGTAATGGTCTTCACACCTCTGCTTTCCAGATCCTGTACTACTTCTTCATTGTGAATAATGGGGCCTAAGGTGTAAATCTGGTCATGGCATTCGGCCTGTTCATAGACCATCTGCAGCGCCCGCTCCACGCCAAAGCAGAACCCGGCGGATTTTGCTGTGATGATTTCAGGCATTTTGAACCTTCTCTCTGACGATGCCCAGGATATGGGCCAGCACTTCTTCAATGGTCATGAAAGAAGTATCCACCAGCACCGCGTCCGCCGCCTGTTTCAGCGGGGAATGTTTCCTGTGGCTGTCCTGATAATCCCGGTCTGCGATATCCGCCCGGATCTGTGCCAGATCCGGCGTGATTCCCTTTGCCGCCAGCTCGTCATACCGGCGCTTTGCCCGAACTTCCACCGAAGCCGTGAGGAAAATCTTCACTGCGGCATCCGGCAGCACCGTGGTCCCGATATCTCTGCCGTCCATCACCAGATTGCAGGAAGCCCCCATGGCTTTCTGCATTTCCGTCAGCTTCCTGCGCACATCCGGATTGACGGCACAGGCGCTGGCCATATTGCCCACTTCCTCGGTCCGCAGCAGGGACGTAACGTTTTCCCCGTTCAAATACAGCTGCTGCTCGCCCTTTTCGTACCTGATTTTTACGTCCGCGTTGTCCACCAGTGCAGACATCCGGGCGCTGTCCTTCTCGCCCACCTGATTCCGGATAAAATAAACTGCCAGCGTCCGGTACATGGCGCCGGTATCCACATAAATATATCCAAGGGTTTTTGCCAGCTGCTTTGCAATGGTGCTTTTTCCTGCGCCGGCAGGGCCGTCTATTGCGATATTGATGTACATGCTTGTTCTCCTTTGATTTGGTTTGCGGCGGCACATCCCGCCGTATAGCCGGTAGACCAGGCGATCTGCAGATTGAAACCTCCGGTCCGCGCGTCCAGATCAAGCACTTCTCCGGCGAAATACAGACCCGGCACCTGTTTGGATTCCATGGTGCCCGGCGTCACCTGCCTGATGCTGACGCCGCCCTTTGTAACGACCGCCTCGGCATAGTTGCCGGCCGCCGTTACCGTAAAACGCAGATGTTTCAGTCCGTACAGCAGCCTGTCCGTTTCTTCTGCGGAAAGCATTCCCGCCGTTTTTTTCTCACTGATGCCGGTCTGCCGCAGAAACTCTCTGACTAAGGAAGCCGGCATGAGGCTGTGCAGCACGGTCTTACTCTGTTTGTTTGCATTGCTGGTACATTCCCGCTGCAGTCTTGCCCGCAGCTGGGACACTTCCAGCGCTGGTTTCAGATCGATTTCCGCCTGCAGACGGATGCCGTGGGCCAGCAGAGGCACGCACTGCGTACTGGCGCTTAAAACCAGCGGCCCGCTGATGCCTTTGTCCGTAAACAGCATTTCCCCGAAGCCTTCATACAGACATTTCTGTTCATTCCAAATCCGCAGCGTCACGTTGCGCAGGCTCAGGCCCTGCAGTTCTTTGACGTTTTCCTTCAGCTGCAGGGATACCAGCGAAGGATACCGCGGCGTCAGGCTGTGCCCGAAGGCCTCTGCGAAACGGTAGCCGTCTCCGGTGGAGCCGGTGGAAGGATAGGACAATCCCCCCGTTGCGATCACCACAGCCTGCGCTTTCATCTGTTTCGGCCTGCCTTTCTGTAACAGGTCCAGCACAAACGTGTTTTCTTCTTTTTGTATCTGCCGCACCTGCGTATGCAGCAGAATTTCCACATGATATTTATGTAATTGCCTTTCCAGCGCACGGATCACGTCCGAAGATTTATCGGAGCGGGGAAATACCCGTTTGCCCCGTTCCTCCTTCAGCGGCAGTCCCATGTCTTCAAAAAGGCGAAAGGTTTCCGTATTATCGAGATTGCGGTAAGCTGTCCGGAAAAATCGGCCGTTGGAGCAGATATTTTCGAAAAAATCCTGCGGTTCCGCCATATTGGTCAGATTGCATCGTCCTTTTCCGGTAATGTACAGCTTTTTCCCCAGTTTTTCATTTTTCTCCAGCAGCGTGACGCTGCATCCGTTTGC
>CANRGZ010000096.1 GCA_947630295.1 uncultured Lachnospiraceae bacterium
GGCCATCCAGTCTGCGCCGGAGCTGCCGACATGAGATAAAATTTCTTCATTGGACAGCAAGGCTTCCTGCGGATCATAGTCCGCCTTCCGCGCCGCGTAAATGCCGTCCATGGCAGCTTTCAGCGCAGCTAACGTTTCTTCCGGCTGCGCACACACGCCGGAGACCGCAAAAGCAAGTCCGGCCAGCCACACAAAAATACAAATACAGATTCGTTTACCACAGCGGATCATAGTTTCCATCCCCACCGGCGGAAGTATAGCCGCCAATATCCTTTCCGTATGCCAGCGTAAACCGCAGCCGTACCACGTCTCCGTCCTCAAAAATCGCCTTGCTGAGGCTGTATCCGGAGAACGATCCGTTGATGGAAAACATCCAGCCGGAACCGACGGTGTAATCATATTCTCCCAGGCTGTCCGCGTCCTGCTGTCCGGACCAGACAATTCCGTCCGCATCGATACGTTTCTTTAATTCTTCCGGCACAGCGGCCCCCGCCGCAATGCGGGGCATGGAGAGCCGGGCCAGATAAACTTCCTCAAATCCGCGAAACTCCGGCGTAATCCCGTTTTCCGCGAAAAAGCGGCGCAGTACGGCTTCTCCCGTTTCTCCCTCGTGAATGCGCAGTTCATAAGGCGCGATAATCTCTCCCAGCCCCAGCACCGCCGCATCCAGCGATATGAGGATATGGCCTTTTTCCTCTCCCGGCTGCAGACCGGTACAGTGCATGATATAACGGTAATCGGCTGTCCTTCCTTCCCCATCCGTAATGCGGATATCAATGGTGTTTTCGCCTTCGTCCAGATAAAGGCGATAACTGGTATAATCCGCTGTTTCCCATTCGTAGGTATGGGGTGTGCCGTTCAGTGAAAGAAGGATATTCCCGCCGTAAATCCGGCTGCCCCTGTAATCCTCTGGCAGCACATTCAGAATGAAATCCTGGCCTTTTTTCTGCATGCCGTCCGTTACATTGATATAGGCAATCACCGGCCTGGTTTCTTCCGTCACCGCAGGCACATAGCGAATGACAAACTGCAGCGTTTTGGTGACGGTTTCTCCCTGTATCCGATCGGTGGCTTTCAGCCGGATCGTATTGTTTCCGGACTGCAGCCCCACCCTATAGGTCTCATTGCCGCTGATGGTGGTTCCGTTGCACACCACCGTCAGCCTGGCTGCTTCGCTGCCGCCCTGCAGTGCGGCATGAAATTCCAGTACCGCGTCATGTACCGTCCGGTTTTCCAGATCCGTGATAATTTCCGGTTCCGAAATCTCCGGCGCAGGCGTCTCTGGCGCCGGCGTCTCTGTCGGCGGCGCCGCAGGCAGGTTCAGATAGACCGTATATGCCCGATAAACAGTAAATACATGCTGATCTTTTGCTCTGTAGCTTACCGCAACCCGGATATGGTTTTCTCCCGGCTGCAGATGCAGCCGGTATTTCATCTGCAGCTGCAGCGCTTCGTTCAGATATACGCTTACGTCTGCGACTTCAAGTTCCGGCTGTTTGTGTATGACCTCAAACCGGTAATCGGCGTTTTCCCTGACCTCTCCATCCCGAATGGTGGTGGTGAAATATTCTGTCGGATCCGTTTCATCTCCCGGCTGCAGCGCCGGCATTCCTGCGCTTCCCGGCATCGGCGTCTGCGTTTTGTCGGTGCCGTTTCCGGAGTTTCCGGACTGCCCGGCGGGCCTGCCGGTGGCCGTTGGCGGCCGGGTTGCCGGTTCCCTGTTCTCCGGCGGCGGTGTCTGTGATCCGGCAGTCGTAGGCCGCGGGGTTTCCCTGCCGGGGGCCGCCGGGGGCGGTGTCACGGCATGCCCTGCTTTTGGCGGCTGTGCCGCCGTTTCCGTTCTTTCCGGCGGCGGTGTCACCGGTTCTGTTTCTTCCGGCGGCTGCGCTGCAGGTTTCGTTTCTTCCGGCGGCTGCGTTGCCGGTTCCGTTTCTTCCGGCGGCTGCGTCGCCGGTTCCTCTTCCTTTTTCTGTTCCGGTTCCTCCGCCAGCGCGAGCATATGCAGTTCCTGTGTCGGGCTTTGCAGCGGATTGGGCGGCTGTGCGGTGTCCAGACTGCCTGCAAACAGCAGCAGGATCAGCACCCCCGCCAGCACGCATCCGAAAGGAATCAGCTGCAGCAATGGTTTTTTCAGCACCGGTTTTCTCCTTGTTGTTTAAAATGTATCGATCAGTCTGGCAGCAGCCTGCAGAATCAGCAATGCATCCTCTGCATTCACATGTCCGTCCCCGTTTATGTCTGCCAGCTTCTGCTGCGCCGCATCCGCTTCACGCAGACGTGCCGCTATGCGCAGCACTTCCAGTGCGTCTGCTGCTGTGATTTGCCCGTCCTGATCCAAATCCCCCGGTCTGGTATCCGGTTTTGGCGTATCCGTGGGTTTCGGCGTATCTGTCGGCTTCGGGGCTGCCGTCGGTTTCGGCGTATCTGCCGGCTTCGGTGTGTCTGCCGGCTTCGGTGTGTCTGCCGGCTTCGGCGTGCCTGTAGGTTTCGGGGTGGCCGTCGGCTCCGGGGTTGCCGTTGGTTTCGGGGTGGCCGTCGGCTTCGGGGTGGCCGTCGGTTCCGGCGTTGCCGTCGGTTCCGGCGTTGCCTCCGGATATATCGTAAGGTCGACCCATGTTTCCAGCGGCTCTGCCTCGACGGTGGTATTGCCCTTTTCCGCGTCAAAGTGATCGCCATACTTCACATAATCATAAGTCATGGTCACGTCCGTATCTTCCGCGGTCAGCGGCCTGTCTGCAATGGCCACATAGTCTGTAATGTCCCGCTCCATGCCATTGGCCAGATGCGCCACCACCTGCATTCCCGTGGGATCGAAGGTCTCTCCGGCCACATAGGAGGTCTTATCCGGCTGTTTTTTCACCGCGATATCTTTTATTTTGGGACCCACTGCCATCAGATTGCCGGAATCATTTTTGAAATACATGGTTCCGTACTCATCCACAATGGGGCTGCAGATGGCGTACTGCGCCTCCGTGCCTGACGGCGTAAACAATACCGGCGCCACGTTTTCCACCGTATAGGTATCGCCTCTGTAATCCTGATACGTTTCTTTTACGGTTCCTTCCCCAGCGGTCAGGCCGGGTTTATCCTTGATATACCGCATCATGCCCGGGGTATAATTGTCAATAAAATAAACGTATACGTACCCTTCCGTATCTTCATACGCCGTGGTCAGCAGGCCGCTGACCTGCGGATATCCCATGGTATTCACGCGATACGCCAGAGAACGGCTTTCCAGATCGATAACGGAAATGTTATGTCCGTTGTATTTAGAAAACTGTCCGATTCCCGATACGCCTATGTAGGCCCTGCCTTTGTAAATCACCGGCGTCGAAGTACTCATCGCAGGATTATTGGGATCGTCGAATCCATTTTCCAGCACAACTTCCCACAGGTCATATCCCTGCAGTCCTTCCGCGTCTTTTTTGAAGGTTCCGTCGTCATTGACCGCCACGCCGTAAAAGCTGCCGCCCTTGCTGGTAAAATAACAGCGGTCGGTTTCGGGATCGTAGCAGACAGCAGAACGGATGTCGCCGTTTAAACCGTCGATCTGATCCAGCAGTTCTCCCGTCTTCGGATTGAAGGACAAAAGATGCGAAGTGTCAGACAAATAGCTGCTTTCCCCATCGTCCGTCCCCACCACCAGGAACCGGTCGTTGACATATGCGCCTGCCCAGTAAAAGCCGCCCTTCTGCGTATGGACCCAGGTGGCAAATTTTTCTTCGTCTGCCCTTGTCACGTCCTCATCCGTTACGGAGAGGCATACAAAATTCGCATTTCGGGTTTCCGAATTCCAGAAGCCCGTATATATGTAGCCGTCATGACAGGAAATCTGACTGTTGGGCTGTCCCCCCAACTCGTCCGTATAAATCCAGAGGGATTCCAGCGTATCCGCGTTAAAGGCTTCGATGGTACCGCCGGCAAGCGCCACGAATATCATGCCGTCCGCATAAACCGGCGGAATGATATTAAAATTCGACCCCGCCGGATTGGCTGCCATACTGCCTTCCGCCAGAATATCACCGGTAAAACGGTCCAGCCGGTAAATGGTTTTTCCTGCGCATACAACGATATCCCCGTCAACAACCACCGGGGAACTCAAAGGATCCGAAAAATATGACTTTCCCAGTTTCTTTGCCCAGTACAGCGTTGCTTCATCGGCTGTTTTTGGAATCGGCGCGTCCACCACGCCGTTATTTTCCGGATTTCCTCTGAAATTGTTCCAGAAGGAAGGAATGGTTTTGTCAATATCCGGATTTTCCTCTGCTTCCATCAAGCTGAACGGCATATCCCTTCCGTCGGCCACAAAGCTGCCTTCCTTGGCAATATAGCCCTTCAGAGAAATCACAAAATGATAGGTTTCGCCCTGAATAAATCGATAAAAGCCGTTTTTTTCCGGCAGGATGTGTTCATTGTTTCTGGAGATAAAAACAACCGCGTCTGCCGGAGTGACCGTGATCCTGTTGTAAACTCTCGGCAGCGGCGTCATCGTGACGGGAACCTGAAAGCTGTATTTGCTTCCCTGCCAGTCGCCGCTGACCAGCACCTGCGTTACATCATTTTTTAACATCCCGGTTTCCGACAAAACGTAATCTTTGATTTCCGCTTTTACGCCGTCGTTAAAGGACGCTTCGATTTTCATTCCCTCTGTCTGGAATGTTTCCTCTTCCGTATACGCCGTCTTTGACGGCAGGGCTGTCATTTCAATAGATACCGGGGTACTGAAGGCCTTCAGCAGAAACAAACCGTTGTTTTTCGGCGAAGCGTTACTGGGGCTGTCTGTGGTATAGTAATCCGCCCCGATTCTTTCCAGCCAGTACGGCGCATTCATCTGGCTTTGATTCAATCCCTGCGCCTTGCAGTTATCCGTTTTCATTGTTGTATTCAGATAATAGCAGTTTTCCGCTGCAGAACCTTCCGCAAAATTTCCGGCCACCGCGCCCGGTTTCGCATCCGCCGCGCCTGTGGTGATTTTTCCGGCATTGTAGCAGCCTTTCAGCTGCGCAGCTTGCGCAAACGCCACGACGCCGCCTGCGTTTTCTGCCTTTGCCGCCGCGATATCTGCGTTGTTATAACAATAGAAGATCTTTGCGTCGTCTGTGACATAAGCGGCCACGCCGCCCGCATTCTGCAGGGGACTGTCCTCTGCCCCATCGATGCTGCCTCTGTTATAAGAAGAAATGATCTGGCTGGCGCCGCCGCTGACCTTCGCGGCCAGACCTGCCGCGCTGACCCCGGATGCGGCTGCTTCATCCGCCTCCGGCGCCTGCATCACCAGGGTTCCGTGATTGGTACAGTTTTCCATTACACTGTTTTCCAGTACGGCGCAGACGCCCGCCACTGCCTGACTTTTTGCCGCAGCCGTTATATCCACGTAGGCGTGGCAGTATTCCAGCCGGCTTTCGTTTGCGGCCTTTCCGACGATTCCGGCCACAACCGTCTGTCCGGCTTTGATCTGTCCTTTGACAATCAGATTTTTGATTTCTGCACCGCTGCAGCTGCCGAACAGTCCCGTTGTCCCGGACGCAGCAGCATTTCCGGTTTCCTCTGTTATGTACAATCCCGCAATCGTATGTCCCTGCCCGTCCAGACTGCCAGAAAATGCGTTGTCATCGCTTCCAATCGGCGTCCAGGAGCCGTTTTTTTCCGAACATACGCTGCTTAAATCAATGTCCTCACACAGGACTGCTTTCAGATCCGTTTGCTTCTTCGTATTGACCGCGTCCGCAAACCACTGCAGATCCTCTGCTGTTTTCAGCTGATACATGTCCCCTTCCTGCATGGGGGCCGTTTCCTGCGGCTCTTCTGCAAATGCTGTGGCCGCAGACGGCAGTACCATCAGAACTGTCATCAGGACTGCCGCAAGACGTTTCCATCTTTGTTTCATGTTTCCTCTCCTTTTTCCGCCTGATTGCCCGCTGCCTTTTTCCGGCGTTTTTTCGCACCGCTTTTGTGCTTTTCTTTCGGCGGCTTCAGTCCGGCCGCTTCCAGTGCCCGGGGCCATGGCCCCAGAATGCCTTTGATTTTGCACATAGTCAGATTGTCAAAATCGCTTCGTTTCGGCAAGCGCTGCAATTCGGCATATTTTTTTTGCAGTTGTTCGATGGCCCATGCTCTTTTTTCCATAAAAAAAACTCCCTCGATTTACGAGAGAGTACAACAAATCATTAACGGACAAAGGCATGCGCACAACTTTATCCCCGGCAATCGATACAACCATCACCGGAGTCCGTCAATCACTTGGTTGCACCCTTCATCGCCAAAGTCGTGTGAAAACCTTTAAAATACGGCAGGTCTCCTGACTGATGATGCAGCCTTTGGCTTAAAAGCATGCCCTTCTCAGGTGCGCATCCCAATGGTTTTGCAGCTTTCTGACATCAATCACAGTAATGGCTGTTGTTCCGGATTGTCACCGGATTCCCTGTTCGTCTACAGTAAGAAATGCTTCTTAGTTCGAACCGTATTTTATCTGCTATGTAATTTTCAGATATACCGATTATAAACGCCATATTTTCATAAGTCAATCTTATTTTGGCAATTTATAAAAGCGGTGAAGTGAAAAGTTAACTTCCACTTCTAAGGGGTCTAAGTGGAAATTAGTCTTTCTCCAACCTCCACTTGAAAT
>CANRGZ010000097.1 GCA_947630295.1 uncultured Lachnospiraceae bacterium
GCAGCAGGAGACAACGATTATGGTCAATGCGATGTGTCTGACTGGACAGACATTGTAGCTGTGGAAACAGAAGGTAGTTATACAGTGGGATTATGCAGAGACGGAACAGTGGTGGCAGCAGGAGACAACGATTATGGTCAATGCGATGTGTCTGACTGGACAGACATTGTAGCTGTGGAAACAGAAGGTAGGTATACAGTGGGATTACGCAGAGACGGAACAGTGGTGGCGACAGGATACAATAAAGATGGTCAATGTGATGTAACTGGGTGGACAGACATCGTGGCTGTGAAAACAGGCGGTTGTACGGTGGGATTACGCAGAAATGGAACTGTGGTGGCAACAGGAAATAATGAATATGGTCAATGTAATGTGTCCGACTGGACAGATAACGTGGCAGTGTCCGCAGGATCTTTTCACACAGTAGGTTTACGCGGAGATGGAACTGTAGTGGCAACAGGGGATAATGAATATGGAGAGTGTAATGTGTCCGACTGGACAGATATTATTGCAGTGTATGCCGGCAGATATTACACAGTGGGATTATGCGCAGACGGAACTGTGGTAGCAACAGGGGATAATCGTGCTGGACAATGCAATGTGTCCGATTGGACAGATATCAAGATGCCCTACGAGTGATGGGTTAGACTATATTTTTCAGAAATGAGAGACGGTTGCCTTGAGTAAGCGGTTGCGTAAGAGAATACTTAATTTCTTATAATTTATAGGAGAAAAAGAGTTATTTTTAAGCGATAACTTATGAAGAAATGACATTAGGATAGAGGAACATTCGATATGAATCATTCACAATATCAAATTAAGACAGTAGCAGATAATAACGAGAAAGGCATTTCTTATAAAGAAAATCTAAAAAGATATGGTAAAGCAGATAAATCAGGATTCTATTTGGAGTGCTTGTGGATTCTTTATGCTATGTTAGAGGATAGGACATCTGCCTTTCTTTATTATTTAGGCTTTACAAGCAATCAAAATAGAGAGGCTGTTACAGGAAGTAAAAAAATAAAAAAAAGAAATACGGCTAATCCTTAATATAACGAGGCAGAACGAAAAGTATAACTTCAATACATTGTATGGCAAACTTTCCAGAATAGAACAAGTTATTTCATGGGGGACACAAGCGAATAGTAATGTGTCAAGTTACCAGAATGCGGTAAAAAATGCGGTATTGAAAATTGCTTCGAATACAAAATTTAATGAAAAATTGGAATATCTTAATGATGAGTGGCGTGAAAAGCGCAATCAGCTAACACATTCTCTTTTTAATAAAGATCCTGATACAGTTATTACAGAAGTAAAAATTATGGCAAAAAACGGATATGAGGCGGTGCGTATTTTTGATCAAGCTGTATCACAATTAAAAAAAGAAAAAATAAGGGATCAATTTAAAATAAAATAAAGAGATAAGAAAACCCGAAAAAATGGCGGGAAATTCTTCCCGCCTACGGTGGTCCAAAGAGCTGTCGCCCAGACCAAAGTTGCAATTGGGTGCAACTTTATTGTATTAATAACATATCATATCTATTTGTAATAAGCAAGGTTAAATTTCTTATGACTTAGGGTGTCATTTGATTACAACCCAACTGGAGAGATTCTACTGTCTTCCTCATTTCGCAATTCTTTGACAAGAGCCATTACATCCTCATCGGAGGTAAGAGCCGCGCGCTCTGCTTCTCCTTCCATTTCCTTTTGCAGTACCTGCATGGCATAAATCGCAGAATTTACAATGCGGACAGTGTTTCCTTCAACGATAAAAGAAATACGGTCGCCGCTTGTCACGCCAAGCACTTTTCGAACGTCTTTTGGAATTGTAACCTGTCCTTTGGCCATGACTTTTGCATTATCGATAAAAGCATTTGCTGACATTATTTACACCTCCAATCGTTTGATGGGAAAGTAGGAAATTCCCTACTTAATATTATACCCAGAGAATATTGAAAAATCAATTGGAAACAAAAACTACTTGCTATTATTTCGGCATGCCGATATAATAAGAGGAGGAAGGCCTTTGCGAAGCAAACTCAAAATGCCTTCCGACGACATGGCAGGTGCGCCACAGGCGCGCGTGCCGTTATATATTAAACAAGGGGGTGATCGTGATGCTCATAGAGCAATTGCTTGCTGACCGCAATATAACAAAATACCGCCTTGCAGTACAAGCCGGGATACCGCATGCCACATTAAATGATATTTGCAGTGGAAAGACGAGGCTGGAAAAGTGTTCTGCTGAGACGGTATATAAACTATCCAAGACGCTGGGCGTTTCCATGGAAGTGCTTACCGAAGGCGGTATCCGGCAGGCAGAACGGGAGCACGCCTACGAATATGGCCTGCCGGATTATCTGCAGCACGATCTGGATGCTTACAAACATGGGCTGAAAACGCACAGCAGTCTTATGGATTGCCTGTGGGGCGAGCTTTACGGCAGCATTAACATTGCCGAAATCAATGAAGGAAGCATCACTCCGGAACACGCAGATTATCTGCGTAAGAAATATCTGTATGGAGCGAAAGTATGATCGATTTTACAAATTGTCCTGTTATTCCAGGTAGGGCGTACAACGGCGCCAATGGCAGCAAGATTGCCGTTACCTATAATGATGAGATCTATATGCTCAAGTTCCCGCCATCTGCGGTGGGCAAGCCCACAGAACTCTCCTATACTAATAGCTGCATCAGTGAACACATTGCCAGCAGCATCTTCAATATGCTGGGCATCTCGGCTCAGAAGACCCTGCTTGGAACCTATACGGTCAAAGAAAAGACAAAGATCGTATGTGCCTGCAAGGACTTTACAGTTGGGGGCAAGCGTTTGTTCGATTTTTGTTCCATCAAAAACACCGTCATCGATTCCGATAGCAACGGCAGTGGTACCGATCTGGAGGAGGTGCTGGACACCATCGACAGGCAGCAATATGTTTCGCCAACAGCCTTGCGGGAGTATTTTTGGAACATGTTCATAGCGGATGCTCTGCTTGGCAATTTTGACAGGCACAATGGGAACTGGGGTCTGCTCTATGATGATACAAAAGAGGAGACCGAAATTGCACCCATATTTGACTGCGGGAGTTGTCTGCTGCCCCAGGCCGATGACAAGGTTATGGAGCGAGTTTTGGTCAACGAAGCCGAGCTTCATGCCCGGATATACCAGTTTCCGACCTCTGCGATCAAGCTGAAAGGACGCAAGATAAACTATTATGATTTCCTGACCCATGCAGAAAACAGTGATGCCAATACGGCATTGAAGCGCATTGCTCCGCGGATCGATTTGGATCAAATCACCAAGTTTATCAATGCAGTTCCTGGTATTTCAGATTTGCAGAAGCAATTTTACAGGCGTTATGTGAACGCAAGGTATGACCTGATCATCCGCCCGGCACTTGAGATTGTTCTGGCGAGAGAACATTAATACGGCGGGACAGTACGAATTCTGCCCCTTATCTATTAGCTTTCAGCGAAGTGTTGTAATCAGCACTTCGCTGTTTTTAACGGTAAATGATTCGGGCGGAATCATGTCCCTGCGCTGACCGGTTTCTACATTTCGAAAGAATCAATCAATTTTTTTGCATAATTCGTAAGGAATTTCTCCCTTCCCAGTCGTATAATAAGAGAAGGAACAGACGTGTTCCCGAAAGAGGAGGACAGCTATGGATAACGGTGCGAGTAGCTACCGCCGTTTTCTGGATGGCGACGAAAGCGCTTTTGATGAACTGATGGAGGCGTATTTCCGCAGTTTGGTCTTCTTCCTTGACCGATATGTACATGACGCTTACGCAGCCGAGGATCTTGCCATCGATGCCTTTTCGGACTTGATTGTGCATAAGCATCGGTACAACTTCAGGGTGTCGTTCAAAACCTATCTTTTCATGATCGGCAAAAGCCGGGCGCTTGATTATCTGAAGCACAGCAAAGTGATTGCTTTTACGGAACTTTCCGAAGCGAAAGATTTGTCGGACGACGAAAAAATGCTGGAGGAAACGGTGCTTGCGGATGAGCGCAAGCGGACTGTAAACGCCGCTATAGCACAGCTGCCGCAGGACATGCGGGAAGTGGTGCATCTCATCTATTTTGAAGAAATGACTTATGATGAGGCGGCACGGGTCATGAAGAAGAATCGCAAACAGGTGGACAATCTTTTTTATCGGGCAAAAAAGGAGCTTCGCCGTCTTCTCGGAGAGGATGGTGCGCGGAAATGATGAGAGATTTGAATGAATGCAAAACGGAAGTTTTCCGACGCAGCAGGGAACGAATCGCGGAACGCAGAAAAATGCAGCACCGGGTCCTGGCGCTGTGCATACCGCTTTGTCTGGCTGCTGTGATTGCGGCGGGGAGCTTTTCTTTCCTCTTTTCGCCGCTGAAAGCGGCAAAAGAGTCAGGCGAAAGTCAGTCATATGCCGAATCGTCACAAAGTGACCGGCAGGGATATGAGGGGGAGGTCGCCGGCACACCGGCGCTCGGGTCTCTCGACAGTTTTTCTTTTTCCCTGACCTGGGGCTGTTATGGAATCAGTTCCTATGACAGCGCAGCGGGACAGCTTGTCAAGACGACGGACGCCACGCATCCGGAGGATTACAAAACGACCTATCAGCTGACGGAGGCACAGAAAAAGGAAATCTATGACCTGATCGATGCATTGGACGTAACGAAATATCCCGATTCTTACAATCCGCACGGGGAAGGGGTACACTCCAGTCCGTCCATGACGCTGATCTTGTCGGTCAGCACCGATCAGATACAAAAAACCATTACGGCAGAAGAGATTGCCATGACCTATCATTCGGATGATCCGGCAGGTCAGGAATTTCTGGATGTCTGCAAAGCCATCGAAGACATTTTAACCGAAACAAAGGCGTGGAAAGCGCTTCCGGAGTATGAATTTTATTATGATTGACGCCAATTGCCGGACTTGTGCATCACGATGAAAGGACGAAATGAAAATGAAACGAACACATAGACGCATGGGCGTGGCTGCAGTCTGTCTGCTGCTGGCCTGCGCCATGCTATTTCATCTGACCGGCTGCGGACTGCGGGGGCAGGCGGAAGATGTGATGAAAGGGATTACGCCGGAAAATGTTACGGCCTTGACCGATCTGACGGCGCAAAGCGAAAACGCGGCGGATTTTGCCGTTCGCCTCTTTCAGGCCAGAGCGGAAACCGGAAAGAATACGCTGCTTTCTCCCCTGTCCGTGCTCAGCGCCCTGTCGATGACCGCAAACGGCGCAGCGGGGGAAACCCTTTCGCAGATGGAAGCGGTTCTCGGTATGCCCGTGGAGGATCTGAATCTGTATCTCTACAGCTATATGCAGGACCTGCCGCAGGACAAAACCGCAAAACTTTGCATGGCAAATTCTATTTGGTTTACCGACGATACACGGTTTACGGTCAGCCGGGATTTTTTACAGACCAATGCCGATTACTACGGTGCGGATATCTTCAAAGCCCCGTTTGACCGGCGGACTTGCAGCGATATCAACCATTGGGTAAAACAGAAAACGAATCAGATGATTCCCGAAATACTGGACGAGATTCCGCCGGACGCCGTGATGTATCTGGTCAATGCACTGGCGTTTGAGGCCGAATGGACGGAAGTGTACAAAAAAGATGATGTGCGGGAAGGCATCTTTACGAAAGAGGACGGGACAGAGCAGACGGCCGAATTTATGTACGGCACGGAAAGCCATTATCTGGAAGATGAAAAAGCAACGGGATTTCTGAAATATTATAAGGACAGGGACTTTTGCTTTGCGGCGCTGCTTCCCAGAGAGGGTGTCGGTCTGTCGGAACTGATTGCGTCGCTGGACGGAAAGCGTCTGCACCATCTGCTGGCCGAACCCGACGAAGTCCCCGTGCATACGGCGATTCCCAAATTTGAAGCGTCATATGATGCGGAAATGTCCGAACCGTTGAAAACCATGGGGATGACAGACGCATTCGATGTCCACAGGGCGGATTTTCACGGTTTCGGGGCTTCCCCGGAGGAGAAGAATATTTATATCGGCCGTGTTTTGCATAAGACCTTTATTTCCGTAGGGGAGAAGGGAACGAAAGCAGGCGCGGCCACTGCCGTGGAAATGAAAATGGAAGGCGCAGAGTTTGCGTCAGATGAAGCGAAAATGGTCTATCTTGACCGGCCCTTCGTTTATATGCTGGTGGACTGTGAGAATCATGTTCCGATTTTCATCGGTGCCATGAACGATATGGGGGAATGACGGGACGATCACATTGCGGGCGCCGGAAAGAATGAAAAGTATCCGATTAAAAAAAGAGGGTTTTCCAAAGTGATTTGAAATGGCTTGGGAAGCCCTTTTTTGCATAAAATTTTCATATTGTTACAGCGGCAGAATGATATAATTTAAAGAAATACTGAAAATTCATACGCACTACATATTGACAATATATCAAAAAAGGAATATTACAACAAATGGATTTATAAAAAAGACAAGAAAAACGCCAAAATCGGAGCTGGCGCTTGCCCGGAAGTATAAGAAGGATAGGTAATTGCGAAACTCGCTAAGCTTATACGCAATCTTGAAAAAACGACGATGAATGCGTGTGATAGCATATGT
>CANRGZ010000098.1 GCA_947630295.1 uncultured Lachnospiraceae bacterium
TGGTGAATCATACCGATCTTATACTGAAAAGCGTCCTTCGGCGATGCAATCACAACTTCTTTGCCGTCAATGAAAATGCTGCCGGAATCCGGAAAATAGATGCCCGCAATCATATTCATCAGCGTGGTCTTTCCGCTGCCGTTTTCTCCCAGAATGGAAAGGATTTCGCCGCGGTTGACCTTCAGCGAAACATTGTGATTGGCGCAGACATGGCCGAAGGTTTTCGTGATATTTTTCAACTCGATTGCTGCATTTGCCGCCATAGGCAACTCCCTCCTTCGTCTCTGACTTTGAAAAACACGTTTTCATTTGCAGGCAGCGTGCTTTTCAAAATCAGACCTCTGATCTTATACCAATACATGCGGGGCATGTTGCTGCCCCGCATGCAGGTAAACCATACGGTAAAATACTGTATCAGAATTTTTCATTCAGTGTTGTGATGCCGTCGATACGAAGATCGAAATACGGTGCGGAACGCATTTCTGACTCATGGAAGTAGCCGTCGGAAATCACTTCCGTATCCGGTGTATAGTTGTCATCCGTATCTACGTCTGCCATGTAACTGTCCAGTGCAGCGCCGTCTACCGTAAAGGTGTCGGTTGCAAATACGTGGGTGGTTCCGTCTTCCAGCGCTTTGGTAGCTTCCGCAATCGCATCTGCGGTACCTTCTGCCGCCGCCTGCCCGTTGACGTCGGTGAGTACGACAGAGCCTGTGCTTAAGTCGCCGCACCAGTCGTCTGCGATTTCCTCATCGTTCTCATAGCACTCGATCATATATTTGAAATAAGGCGTCCAGTCGATTCTGGAAGAAACAATAAAGGTGTTGGGGCAGGATTCTACCGTGCTTCCGTTATAGGAAACATCCGGAACGCCCGCAGCCTCACAGGCCGTAGGTGCGCCCATGGAATCCGCATGCTGGCTGATCAGTACGCAGCCGTTGTTGATCAGCAGGGTTGCCGCTTCTTTTTCTGCCGTCTCGTCATACCAGCTTCCGGTAAACTGTACGTCCATGGTTGCCGTCGGGCATACGGAACGTGCGCCCAGGAAGAAAGAGGTATATCCGGAAATAACCTCGGCATATGTATAGGCGCCGACATAACCGATCTTTGCATTATCGGCTGTGATGGTTCCGTCAGCGATCATTTCATTTAACTTCATGCCTGCCGCGATACCGGCCAGATAACGCCCCTGGTAAATCGAAGCAAATGCATTGTGATAGTTATCCAGACCTTCTGTATGCGCCATCGTACCTGTCGCATGGCAGAACTGAACGTCGGTAAATTCCTTTGCCGCCTGAATCATGTAAGATTCATGACCGAAGCTGTCTGCAAATACCATCTGGCAGCCGCTGTCTGCAAGATCCGCAGCCGCTTCGTAACATTCCTGTCCTTCGGGAATATTGGTCTTCAGTACATATTCCACGCCTTCTTCTTCACAGGCTGCAACTGCTGCATCCAGGAAGTTCTTGTCATAGGTGGAATTTTCGTCATGCAGGAAAATAAAACCGATCTTCAGATCGTCCTTCTTACTGCTGTCGTCCTGCTGGCTGGCTGTCTGATTGTCCTTGTCTGCATCTCCGTCAGCCGCCTCGTCATTGCCGCAGGCCGACAAAGCAAAGCACATGGTAAATGCCAGCGCAAGTACCAGAAGAATAGAAGCAACTCTTTTCATATTTCTCCTCCTTATGCCGTCAGGCAAATAAAATTGTGTATATAAAAACTGTTCTGAAAGCACCTTTTTTCAGCGCCCGAAACAGTATTTACCGAAATACAAGTTCATCCTCCGTCATCCGGTCGATGATGGCCAGCGATTCTACCCGGATCCCGGCTTTCCGAAGGGCGTCGCCCCCGGGCTGAAACCCTTTTTCAATGGCAATGCCGCATCCTGCCACCGCTGCATGCGCCTGCCGGCACAGTTCGATCATGCCGTTTAAGGCCTCTCCCATAGCCAGGAAGTCATCCACGATCAGCACCCGGTCTTCAGGCGTTAAAAAAGCCCGGCTTACCACAATCCGGTTTTCCAGACCATGGGTATAGGAATACACCTTCGCCGAGTATACGTTATCATCCATATTTGCAGTTTGTTTCTTTTTTGCAAAGACCAGCTTTGCATTCATATGACAGGCCACCGCCATTGCAAGCGCAATGCCTGAAGACTCTACCGTCAGAATCTTGTTGACTTTCGCATCCTGATACAGCCGGGCAAGCTCCTTGCCCATGTCCATCATAAAGGGAACGTCGATCTGCTGATTCAGGAAGCTGCCCACATTTAAAACATTGCCCGGGAAAATCCTGGCTTCTTTTCGAATCTTATCTTCCAGCTGTTTCAACAATCTTTCCTCCGTGCAGATGCTTGAACTGACCGGCAACAAAAAAATGATATAAAAATATTATCACCCATGCAATTGTAATGTCAATACCAATCTTGTCAAATTTTGACTTTCCCTGCGGTTTACGTTTGTGCCCTCTGACAACCTCCCTACTCTCTTTTCTGCAGAATATTTTCCGCGGTATACAGATCCATCAGTGTCGTGATCTTGATGTTTTCATAGCTGCCCATGACCATTTTCACCCGCAGGCTGCCAAAGCGTTCCATCACCATGGAGTCGTCCGTGACAAAAGGCCTGCCTGCGGCGTCAAATTTTTCATAGGCTTCGCGGATGGCGTCATACAAAAACACCTGGGGCGTCTGGATATGCCAGAGGCAGTCCCGCTCCAGCGTTTCCGTCACCATCTGCGAACGGTCCGTCTTTTTGATGGTATCCGTGGCCGGCACGCCTAAGGCACAGGCTCCGTATTTCACCGCGGCTTTATAGGAAAATTTGATCATGTCCTCATCGATAAAGGGCCGGGCCGCATCGTGAATGAAGACGTAAGTACTTCCCCCGGCACGGGCCAGGGCGTGCATCACCGAATCGTAACGTTCCTTTCCGCCGGGCACAAATCCCTGCAGCTTCCGGAAGGTATAGCCCTGGAGAATCTTATTTTTACAGTAATCGATTTCATCCTCCGGCAGCACCAGCAGAATCTCATCAATATAATCAGACTGATCGAACTGTTCCAGAGAATACACCAGCATGGGCTTGCCGCTGATGGAAAGATACTGTTTCCGTTTCCGGGAAGACAGCCGGGTCCCGCTGCCGCCGGCCAGTATGATCGCTGTGGTTTTCATAAAATCCTCCGTTGTATATGTCTGCTTTTCCGCGTAACGGCAGAACAGCTTCTTTAAATTTCACCCAGCTGCAGCGCCGGGTCCGCATTCAGCGACCAGTCTGACAACTGTCCTTTCTGCCAGGAAGTGTAGGCTGCGGCGCCGATCATCGCCGCATTGTCCGTACAAAGCAGCGGTTCCGGACAGTAAAAGGTATAGCCTGCCGAAACGCAGGCCTCTTCTACGGCAGTCCGCAGGGTCTGATTGGCGGTCACGCCGCCGGCCAGCGCGATGCATTTGGTGTCTGATTCCGCGGCGGCCTTCATCAGATTGCCCACCAGCACGTCGATCACCGCCTGCTGAAAACTGGCCGCCAGATCCGCTTCCACGATCCGTTCTTTACGCATATGCGCCCCGTTCATATAATTTAACACCGCCGATTTCAGCCCGCTGAAGGAAAAATCCAGCGCCGACCCGGAGATTTTCGCCCGGGGAAAAGGGATCGCTTTGGGATTGCCCAGTTTTGCCAGGGCTTCGATCTTGGGTCCGCCGGGATATCCCAGCCCGATGGCTCTGGCCACCTTGTCAAAGGCCTCTCCGGCCGCATCGTCCAGGGTCCGGCCCAGCACTTCATACACGCCGTATTCCGCCACCCGCACCAGATGGGTATGGCCGCCGCTGACCACCAGACACAGAAACGGCGGTTCCAGCCCGGGATTGCTGATATAATTGGCGGCAATATGGCCTTCGATATGATTGACGCCGATCAAAGGTTTACCGGCCGCAAAGGCCAGTGCCTTTGCAAATGAAACTCCCACCAGAAGTGCTCCTACCAGTCCCGGGCCTTTGGTCACTGCCACGGCGTCCACCTGCGTCAGCGTCATGCCGGCCGCATCCAGCGCCGCCTGGGCCACCTGATTGATTTTTTCGATATGCTTTCTGGAAGCAATCTCCGGTACCACGCCGCCAAACAGCTTGTGTCTGGCGATCTGTGATGAAATGATATTGGAAAGCACGATGCGGCCGTCTGCCACCACGGCTGCGGCCGTCTCGTCACAGCTGCTTTCAATTGCCAGTATTTTTGTCATATCTGCTCAATCCTCAAAATTCAGTTCCGTTGACATCAGATCTTTTCCCGCCTTTGCCGCCGGAAAAATTGATCTGACCCGATCCATATATTCCTCCGGCCGTACCAGCGACGGACTGTAATGCGTCAGCCACAGCTCCTTCGGCTGCGCCATGCGCGCCAGCTTTGCCGCCTCGTAAAACGTCATATGCTTATATGCTTCCGCTTTCGCTTCTTTTTCCGCTTCCCCGTACATGCCCTCGCAGATCATCAGATCCGCGTCCTTTGCCGATGCGGCAATGAGAGGCGTGGGGCGCGAATCGGTGCAGTAGGTCAGCTTGATGCCCTTTCGTTCCTCTCCAAGCACCAGATCCGGCGTATAAAGAATGCCGTCTTCTTCCACCAGTTCCCCTTTCTGCAGCCGGCTCCAGCATTTCATGGGCACCTTGTTTTCGGCCGCCTTTTCCGGCAGAAATTTTCCTGCCCGGGGAACCAGTACATTATAGCCGTAACAGACAATGTTATGGGTAGCGCGAAATGCCTCGATCTGAAATCCATTGAACCGGAAAGAACAGGTCTGCCCTTTCAGTTCCATAAATTCAATCGGAAACGGCAGTTCCGGCGCAATCACACGCAGCGCGTTCACCACCTGTTCGATGCCTCTGGGACCGATAATGATCAGCGGCTCCGTCCGTTCCGCGTTGCCCATAGTTAGCAGAAGTCCAGGCAGTCCGCTGATATGATCCGCGTGATAATGGGTAAAACAGATGATATCAATGGGCTTGAAGCTCCATCCCTTTTCCTTAATGGCCACCTGCGTTCCCTCTCCGCAGTCAATAAGAATGCTGCTCCCGTTATACCGCAGCATCAAAGACGTCAGTCTCCGATAGGGAAGCGGCATCATACCGCCGGTACCAAGCAGACAAACATCTAACATTGCAAATCCCTCAACCAGTAAATGCAGGCATCCTCCACAGGATCCGCATAAAACTGCTTTCTGCAGCCTTCCATCTGAAAACCCAGGGACTCATACAGATTTCTGGCTGCCATATTGGAAACTCTGACCTCCAGTGTCATAGCTTTCAGTCCGTTTCGGGCAGATTCCCGGATAGCGTAAGACAGCAGCAGATGTCCGATACCCTTGCCCCGGTATGCTTCCGCCACCGCCAGATTGGTTACGTTCGCTTCCTCCCCGGTGGGATAATAGCCGCAATATCCGATAACACGGCCGTTCTCATAAGCGCAAAGCAGACGGTTTTCCTCCTTTTCATAAAAGGACCGCAGGCTTTCTTCGCTCCATGGCCGGGTAAAAATCTCCCGTTCCAGCGCAGCTGCCGCAGAAAAATCCGCTTCCCCTGCCCCGGCAATGGTCACCCGGCGCAAAAATTCCGCCCGCTCCCGTTCCGCCTGGGAAGGGCGCAGATAGTCCGGTCGGAAGGCCTCCGCCGCCACAGCCTGTCCTTCCTTCGCCAGCGCAATACTTAATGTCCCTAAGGCCGCCGCCCGCTGCCGGGCCGCAAA
>CANRGZ010000099.1 GCA_947630295.1 uncultured Lachnospiraceae bacterium
CCCCCGTATCTGCCATCGGCATGGTACGGACGATTCCGGAAGGCATGAGTCCGGGCAGCGATACCGCAAATCTTTCGGTGCTGGGCTATGATCCCCGGCAGTATTATACCGGGCGGTCTCCGCTGGAAGCCCTGTCCATCGGCGTGGATATGAAAGAAACCGATGTGGCCATCCGGACCAATCTGGTGACTTTAAGCGAGGAAGACGGCGCATTCGAAGATAAGACCATACTGGATCACAGTTCGGGTGAAATTACCACGGAGGAAGCAAAAGAACTGCTGGAATGCTTAAAAGCCCACTTTACTTCAGAGAAATTTCAGTTTTATTGCGGCGTCAGCTACCGGCATCTGCTGATCTGGAATCACGGTTCCGTGGAAACGCTGACTGCGCCCCACGATGTACTGGGACAGAAAATCGGCGCGCATCTGCCGGAAAATGCGGATCTGAAGCGGATGATGCAGGAAAGCTATGCGCTGCTGAAAGATCATCCGGTGAATCAGAAACGCAGAGCCGCAGGAAAGAATCCCGCCAATGCCGCATGGTTCTGGGGCGCCGGAACCAGGCCCTGCCTGGACAGCTTTGAAGGCAAGTTCGGAAAGCGGGGCAGCATGATATCCGCCGTGGATCTGCTGAAAGGCATTGCGGTGGGCGCAGGTATGCACAATGTCCATGTGCCGGGGGCGACGGGAACGCTGGATACCAATTATGAGGGAAAAGCCGAAGCCGCCGTAAAAGAATTACTTGAAAATCATTCCGATTTCGTATATATTCACCTGGAAGCTTCTGATGAGATGGGCCACCAGGGCAGTGTGGAACGGAAAATCCGGGCCATCGAATATCTCGATGGGCGGATCATCGGACCGGTCAAAACCAAGCTGGAACGCGCAGGCGCAGCGTTTCGGATGCTGGTGCTTCCCGATCATCCCACGCCTGTCCGTATTCGGACCCACAGTGCCGAACCGGTGCCTTTCATGCTGTACGACAGTACGCAGGCAGTACGGTGTACAACGGCTTATGATGAAGCCCATGCAGCTGAAACGGGAATCAGAATCGAAAAGGGCTGCACACTAATGAATATATTATTGCAGAAGGAAGAATGCCCCGGGGCATTTTGACGACTGCAGGATATGGAGGAAAAGGATGTTAATTGTAAAGAAGTTTGGCGGTTCTTCTGTCGCCAATGTCGAACGGATTTATAATGTGGCAAAGCGCTGTATCGAAGATTACAAACGCGGTGACAACGTGGTTGTGGTGCTTTCGGCAATGGGCAAGACGACAGACGGCCTGATCGAACTGGCAAATTCCGTAAGTAAGCGGCCGAATAAAAGAGAAATGGATATGCTGCTGACCACCGGCGAGCAGGTTTCGGTGGCGCTGATGGCCATGGCAATGCAGGAACTGAATGTTCCGGCGATTTCCCTCAATGCGTTTCAGATCGGGATCCATACCACACAGATACATACCAATTCGAGAATCAAAGAAATTGACAAGGCCCGTATCCGTCATGAACTGGAAAACAGAAAAATTGTGATTGTCGCCGGTTTTCAGGGCATTGACAAATATGATGATCTGACCACCCTGGGCCGGGGCGGTTCCGATACGACGGCAGTTGCGCTGGCGGCTGCGCTGCATGCGGATAAATGTGAAATTTTTACAGACGTGGAGGGCGTCTATACGGCGGATCCGAGAATCGTGCCGGATGCATCGAAGCTGAAAGAAATTTCCTATGATGAGATGCTGGAAATGGCAACGCTGGGCGCCAAGGTACTGCACAACAGATCGGTGGAACTTGCAAAGAAATACAGCGTACCGCTGGTGGTTCGTTCCAGCCTGAATATGGAAGAGGGAACAGAAGTCAAGGAGGAAACAAGAATGGAAAAAATGTTGGTAAGCGGCGTGGCCGCAGATAAAAATACAGCCAGAATTTCGCTGATCGGACTGAAGGATGTACCGGGTGTGGCATTTAAGGTCTTTAACTGCCTTGCAAAGAAAAACGTTAATATTGATATGATCCTGCAGTCCATCGGCAGGGAAGGATCCAAGGATATCACCTTTACCGTGCCCCGGGATATGCTGGAGGACGCGTTGGAAGTCCTGGAGGAAAACAGGGATACGCTGTGCTTTGACCGCGTCAGCAGCAAAAAATCCGTAGCAAAGGTTTCTGTGATCGGTTCCGGTATGGCAACCAATCCCGGTGTGGCAGCCAAGATGTTCGAAGCGCTCTTTAACGCAGGTATCAATATCAAGATGATTTCCACCTCTGAAATCAGAGTCACCGTTCTGATTGAGGAAGAGGAGACCGAACTGGCGGTGCGTGCCATCCACGAAGCCTTCCGCCTCAAAGATCTTTAAAATATATTTTGATTGCATAAGGACCATGAAAAAAAGACGCTTTCGGGCGTCTTTTTCGCATGATGACAGGCGGATGGGGAAAACGGTAAAACTTTACAGTCAAAATAAAAATTTCTGTATTTTTTTGCAAATCCATACGATTTTATTACAAATCTCCTATTGCTATTTGCAAAAAGGTCAAGTATTATGATAGATAAGCAAAAGTATCAAACGAGTTATTTTTTCAGACAGAGGGCGGAGTATATATGTCAACAATGGAGTCAGATGACACAATGAACCTGAGCGGGGAAGATGAAGATCTGGGCGGTCTGGATGAGTTCAGCCTGGATGCGTGGGAAGATGTACCATCGAACGCGGAGACGCAGGAAGCACGGGCGTCTAAAGGGTCTGTTGCAGTTGCAGATAATGGATTTGCTTCAGCGGCGGCAGCGGGACCACGGGAAATCGGCGGCCGCAAAGGTGTGCGCATTGTGCTGATCGCTGCCATAGCCGTTCTGGCAGTTTATTTTGCGGGGCTGATTTTTTTTCATTTCCATTTTCTGCCGAATACCCGGATTGACAGTGTGAACTGTGCATGGAAAACAGCGAAAGGTGCGGATCAGGAACTGATCGAAAAGATCGATGCCTATATGCTGACATTAGAAGAGCGTGGAGAGAAAACCGAGTACATTTACGGACGGGATATCGATCTGCGTGCGGAGATCGGCGGAACGGCGGCGACCATATTAAAGCAGCAGAAATCCGGGTTGTGGTTCGCGGTTATGTTTAAGCATTCGGATTATCATCTGCAGGCTGACGTGCAGTATGATGCAGAAAAGCTGGCGGAGGCAGTGCAGGCACTGCAGGTCAGCGATCCCGCCGGAATGACGGCGCCGGTGGATGCGCATATCGCATATAACGAACAGAAGAAAACTTACTATATCGATGCAGGAGATCCCGGCAGCGTGATTCTGCAGGATGTGCTGATGCAGAAGATCGAAGAGGCAGTGGAAAGTCTGAAACCGTCCCTGGATCTGCAGAAAGAGGGTTGTTATCAGAAGCAGACAGTACAGGCAGATGATGAGAACCTGAAAAAAAATCTTGCGCTGATCAATGCACATACGGACATCCATCTGGAACTGCCGTTCGGAGAAAACAAAGAAGTACTGAGTATCAGTGAGATCTATCCCTGGATTTCATCGGATGCAGAGGGCAGTATTGTGGTGGACGCCGGACAGGTTACGGCATATGCGGCCTCTCTTGCGGAAAAATATAATACTTACGACAAAGACCGGACGCTGCATACCTCCTGGGACTTCGACGTTACGGTTGAAAAGGGCGATTACGGCTGGAAATTGGACGTGGACGCCACGGCGGCCAAAATTGCCGATGCCATCCGGGCCGGCGGCAGCCAGACCGTGGAACCGGAGTGGGCGCAGACGGCCAATGCTTTTGGTGCAACGGACTGGGGCAACACCTATGTGGAAGTCAATCTGACGAAGCAGCATCTGTATTATTATAAAGAGGGCGAGCTGGTGCAGGAGTGCGATTTTGTCAGCGGTACGGTCAGCAAGGCCAGATCCACGCCCACCGGAATCTATTCGATCAAATACCGGAAGAGCCCGGCGGTTCTGCGGGGCATCAACTGGGAAACAAAAGTGAATTACTGGATGCCGTTTTATGATGGCTGCGGGATGCATGACGCCACCTGGCGGGGAAAATTCGGCGGAACGATCTATTATTATAACGGCTCTCACGGATGCCTCAATATGCCCATCGGACCGACAAAGGTTATATATGACAATATTGTGGCGGGAACGCCGATTCTGATTTATAAAACGGAGACGGAACCGGTGGAGGTTGTGCCTGTGCACGAAACGCCGTGGCCTGAAGGGTATCCCACGGCAGTACCGACGGAGGCACCCAATGAAACGCCGGTTCCGGTAGAGGTGGTCGAAACGCCGATACCTGCACAGGAGCCTGCACCGACGCAGCCGCCTGCGCCGCCGGAAACTCCGGCAACAGAACCGCCTGCGCCTGCGGATACGGTGGCACAATGAGGAGGAAGGCTTATGCGAAGCATAATCTTAAATGCCTTCCGACGACTTGGCAGGTGCGCCCGTGGCGCGCGTGCCGATACCTTAAATTTACATAAAATGCGAAAATAGAGGACAGGCCGGATCTGTCCGACGAATTACACAAAGTCTGATATAGAGGTTCTGTCTGACAGAACCTCTTTTAGATACATATTACAGAGAGGGAAATATGAAAGTATGGGAAAGCTTTTCCGAGGAGGAAACTTACAGGATTGGAAAGGAGCTGGCACAGCAGGCAAAACCCGGGAATATTATAGCGCTGCAAGGCGATCTGGGTGTGGGCAAGACGGTGTTTGCCAGAGGCTTTGCGGCGGGACTGGGCATAGAAGGCCCGGTGGCGTCCCCTACCTTTACCTTTGTGATCTGCTATGCACAGGGCAGACTGCCCCTGTATCATTTTGACTTGTACCGGATCGCGGATCCGGATGAACTGGATGAAATCGGATATGAGGAGTTTTTCTACGGCGGCGGGGTTTGCCTGGTAGAATGGCCGGAACGGGCGGAAGAGCTGTTCCCGCCCCATACGGTCTGGATTCGGATCGAAAAGGATTTTGCAAAGGACGCTGCATACAGAAAGATTACCATGGAGGATTGAAATGAGAGTATTGGCAATGGATTCTTCCGGACTCGTTGCAGGGGCGGCGATTGTGGAAGACGATAAGGTGCTGGCAGAATATACACTGAATGATAAAAAGACCCATTCTCAGACGTTGCTGCCGCTGGTGGATTCCATGTGCCGGCTGCTGGAACTGGACTTGCATACGCTGGATGCGGTGGCGGTGGCAAAAGGCCCGGGTTCCTTTACGGGACTGCGTATCGGCGTGTCCACGGCGAAGGGACTGGCCATGGCGCTGGGAATTCCGGTGATCGGGGTACCCACGGTGGACGCACTGGCGTTTCAGATGGGAGATACGGATGCTCTGATCTGCCCGATGATGGACGCCAGAAGAAATCAGGTCTATACGGGGCTGTATCACTGCAAAGACGGAAAACTGGCCACCATCCTGCCCCAGACGGCGCTGTCTGCGGAGGAACTGATTGCGCGGCTGAACCGGCAAAAGGAGCGGGTACTCTTTACCGGAGACGGCGTACCCGTGTGTCAGGAACAGCTGAAAGCGGGCCTTACCGTTGCGTATACTTTTGCCCAGCCCTTTGCGGCCCGGCAGCGGGCGGCGGCCTTAGGGACATTAAGTATTGCGCTGGCGAAGGAAGGACAGGCTGTGGCGGAGAGAATAAGATGG
>CANRGZ010000100.1 GCA_947630295.1 uncultured Lachnospiraceae bacterium
GCAATGAAGAGGCGCTGGAAATCCGCCCGGCCGTAGAAGCCGCCATTGCGGAAGGTATTCACGCAGACGGCCCCATTCCGCCCGATACGATTTTTTCCAAGGCAAAAGGCGGCTGGTATGACATTGTAGTGGCCATGTACCATGATCAGGGACATATCCCGCTGAAGGTCTGCGGCTTTGTATACAATCAGGAAGCCGGCAAATGGGATGCGGTTTCCGGCGTGAATATTACGCTGGGACTTCCGATCATCCGTACCTCCGTGGATCACGGAACCGCTTTTGATCAGGCCGGCACCGGGGAAGCCAATCAGCTCAGTCTGATCAACGCTATTGAATACGCGGTAAAACTTGCAGAAAACAGATAGGACAAAACCATGAAACGATTTTTAATTATAGCAGATGATTTTACAGGCGCCAACGATTCCGGCGTACAGCTGGCACGTTACGGCATCCGGACACATGTGGTCTTTGATCCGGCGCGGATCGACCAGTCCCCGGACTCCTTTGTGCTGGATACGGAGTCAAGGAACATTCCGGCGGAGGAAGCCGAAAGCAAATTAAACACGTTGCTGGCTTCCATTCCCTTTGAACGCTTTGATTATGTGGTCAAAAAGGTGGATTCCACCCTGCGGGGCAATATCCCCTATGAGGTCAGAGCCGTGGATCAGGCATTTTCTCCGGATCAGCTGGTCTTTGCACCGGCCTTTCCTTCCATCGGCCGGTTTACCCGTAAGGGAACCCATTATCTGCACAAGACGCCGCTGATGGAAACCGAGTTCGCCCATGATCCCAGCAAACCCCTTGAGACGGATTCCCTGCCGGAACTGATGCAGGAAGTATATCCTGTCTGCACCCATATCAACGCCGCCGCTTTGTATGCGGGTCCGGAGATTACCGACCGGCTGGTTTCCTTTGACTGCACGGCAGAAAAGGACTTTCAGCGGATAATTTCCGCTGTACAGAAAACAGGCCGGAAAAAGGTTCTCTGGATCGGTTCTGCGGGGATCTGCAATGCCCTTCTGAATCATATTTCGGCGGAATATCCCGGCGTGGGACTGATTACCAGCCTCAGCCAGACCACGGCGGCACAGGTGAAATTTGCGGAGGCAAACGGCGTCAAGGTTGTGAAGGTGCCGATCCATACATTGCTGCAGAAAAGAGACGATGCCTATGCGGATACTGCGGTGGCTTATATCCGGAAAGGATTTGACACGTTGCTGATCTCTTCTGCAACCTATGACCGGAATGATCTGGCCCTTTCCGTGGCACAAGCCCAGGCATACGGATATGATCAGAACAGACTGTCTGAGCTGACACAGGAAATCATGAGTGAACTGATGGAAAAGGTGCTGGCCAGAACCCAGGTCTCCGGACTTTTCCTTTCCGGCGGAGATACCGCCATCGGATTCTTAAACCGTACGAAGGCGGAAGGCTCCGATATCTTAGGTGAAGTCAGCAACGGGATTCCCATTATGCGCATCAACGGCGGAACCCTGGATGGACTGAAGGTCATTACGAAAGCCGGCGGGTTCGGAAATGAAGACGCCATTCTCTACGCACTGCGGAAATTAAAGGAAAAAACCCTGCCCATCCTGATGCGTTGAGACTTGACGAAAATCGAATATGGTGCTACTCTACATAGCGTCCGCGGATACTCTGCGGGCGCTTTAATGTTTCAAAAGAAAAGAAGGCATGATATTCCTATGGAAACTTTACTGAGCATCTCGATTGCGCTGCTGGCCGGACTGTTTATGTCCCGTCTTGCAAAAGTCCTGAAATGTCCCGCGGTAACCGGTTATCTGGTTTCCGGTATCCTGATCGGCCCCTTTTTGCTGGGACGCCTCGGCGTCCGGGGACTGGGCTTTATATCGCTGGAAGACGTGAAATCCTACAGTGTGATCTGTAATGCTGCCCTTGGTTTCATTGCATTTTCCATCGGCAATGAATTCCGGCTGAACGACCTGAAACATACCGGAAAGAAAGCAGTGATTATCGGTATTTTCGAGGCCTTTACCGCTTCCATATTGGTTGATATCGTAATGGTTTTGATTTCCCTGTTCTTTTTCGACGGACTTTCCGTCGCCGCTGCCATTACCCTCGGGGCCATTGCCGCCGCCACCGCGCCGGCTGCCACGCTGATGGTTGTTCGTCAGTATAAGGCAAAGGGAAAAGTGACCGCGCTGCTTTTGCCCATTGTAGCGCTGGATGATGCCTTCGGACTGATTATCTTTGCTGTTTCCTTCGGAATTGCAAGAGCGCTGAAAAGCGGGCATGTGGACGTCATTTCCATCATTGTCAATCCGCTGATTGAAATCGTGGTTTCCCTTGCCTTCGGTGCATTCATGGGCGTCCTTCTGACGTACTTTGAACGGTTTTTCCATTCAAGAAGCAAACGTCTTTCCCTGTCCATCGGATTTGTGGCTCTGACGGTGGCCATTTCCCTTTGCAGTTTTCAGATCGGCCCCGTGACCATCGGCTTTTCTTCGCTGCTGGTCTGCATGATGCTGGGCACGCTGTTCTGCAATCTCTGTGATTTCAGCGAGGAACTTATGGCCCGGTGCGACCGCTGGACGGCGCCCCTGTTTATTTTGTTCTTTGTTTTAAGCGGCGCGGAACTGGATTTTTCCGTGTTTAAAAATGTATATATTATCTTTATCGGCCTGATCTACATTATTGTCCGGGCCTCCGGAAAATATCTGGGCGCCTTTATCGGATCCGTGATTATGAAATGTGACGCGACCATTAAGAAATATCTGGGTGTTACCCTCTTTCCCCAGGCCGGTGTGGCGCTGGGCATGTCCTTAACCGCCACGCAGCTGGGTGACGAAGGAATTATTATCCGGAATATTGTTCTCTTCGGCGTACTGATTTATGAACTTCTGGGCCCGACACTGACGCGCATTGCCCTGACCAAATCCGGCGATATCAAGCCGGAAGGCAAAACCTCTTCGCGAGGTGTGGCGGTACATTAAAAACAATCCTGCCAGTCCGTTTTAACCGGACGCAGTATGAAAACAGTGAGGAATATTTATGGATGTGACAAGCTCCGGCTCCAACCGACTTTTTGACAAAAAGAAATGCCTATGGATGCTGCTGTTTCTTTTGATTGCCACATTGACCATCTATACCGTCATGTCGCACAGCAAGGATTTTACCATGGCGTCATTTCGGGCGTATCTGTCGAATGCCTCTCTGCCGCTGCTTTTGCTGGCAGCCCTCTGTGCCTTTGGATTTATATTCTTTGAAGGCGCGGCCCTGGCTGTGATTTTGCGAGCATTCGGCTGTAAGGTCAGGACAAGGCGCTGGCTTTCCTATGCCGCGTCCAATATTTACTTTTCGGCCATTACGCCGTCTGCCACCGGCGGACAGCCGGCCTGTGCCTATTTTATGATCAAGGATGGCCTGCCCGCCAGTGTAACGGCCATTTCCCTGCTGCTGAATCTGACCCTGTATACCTTTTCGATTCTGCTGATCGGCTTAGTTGTGATTATCGCCCATCCCGCAATATTTGCCGCTCTGGGGATCGTTTCCAAAATCCTGGTACTGATCGGATCCCTGATCCAGGTGGTGCTGGCTGCTTTCTTTATGATGCTGCTGATCAACTGCGATCTGCTGCACCGCATCTGCCGCACGCTGCTGCATTTCCTGTGCCGGATCCATCTGATGCGGCATGAAGCCAAAAAACAGGAGAAGCTGGATCGATATATAGATGAGTACAGGGAATATTCCGAAATGATCCTGCAGCGGAAAAAAGCGCTTTTTACCGCATTTCTGCTCAACATCGCCCAGCGTACCTCGGTCATACTGGTTTCCGTATTTGTATTTTTATCCGGCGGCGGACAATTTTCCATGGCATTTCAGATCTTTTCGATACAGACCTGTACCATTGTGGGATCCAATCCCATTCCCATTCCCGGCGCCATGGGCGTGTCCGATTACATTATGCTGGACGGGTTCGGTAAGATCATGTCCTACGCTTCGGCTGTACATCTGGAACTTATCAGCCGTTCTCTTTCGTTTTATATCAGCGTCATCCTCTGCGGGGTAACTGTGCTGGTCAAATATCTGCTGATGAAACACCATCAAAACCAGAAAATGCAGGCAGCCTGATTTGCCTGCATTTTTTTGCCCTCCAATCTGACCATATAAAATTCTATTATTCTGACTATTTCATTAAGGTCATCTTTCCATTATACTGTCGGAAAACGAATGAAAGGTGACAAGACATGTCCCACAATCATCAGAAAAAAATCGCTGTGATCAATGATTTCTGCGGGTTCGGCCGATGTTCCATCGCCGCGTCGCTGCCGGTGATTTCCGCACTGAAAATCCAGTGCTGTCCCCTGCCCACCGCAATTTTTTCCAATCATACCGGATTTGACAGCTTCTACCGGACGGATTTTACCGAACATATGCGCGCCTATATGGACGAATGGGAAAAGCTTGACCTGCGTTTCCATGGTATTTTAAGCGGATTTTTAGGCTCTGCCGCACAGATTCAGATGGTAAAAGCGTTTTTCGAACGATTCCGTACGGAACAGACCATCATTTTGGTGGATCCGGTTATGGGAGATTACGGAAAGCTCTATCCGTCCTACGCTTCGGCGCTGGCGGAGCAGATGAAGGAACTGGTGCCCTATGCCGATATTCTGACGCCCAATCTGACCGAGGCATGCATTTTAAGTGACACGGCCTATTGTCCCGACGCGGACGCGGCGCAGCTGGAAGAAATCTGCAAAAAACTCCATGCCATGGGACCGCGGAAAATCGTCATTTCCGGGCTTTCCCGGGGCCATGATCTGGAAAATTTTGTTTTTGAAGCGGGCAAGCCTGCGGTTTCTGTAATGGAACATAAAGTAGGACCCTGCCGCTCCGGTACCGGTGATGTCTTCTCTTCCATCATTGCCGCAGATACCGTCAACGGTCTGGATCTGATCACTTCGGTACGCCATGCTTCCGCATTTATTGCAAGAGTGCTTCGCCGGGCACTGGAACTGGACCTTCCGAAAACCGACGGGCTTTGTTTTGAAGAATGTCTCACAGAAATAGAAAGAGGGTTTGATCTGCATGAATAGTCAAAAAATCAGACGCATGTGCCTGACCGGCGTATTTACGGTCTTGATCTTTGTTTTTACCGCCTATCTGCATATTCCCAGCCATACGGGTTATACCCATGTAGGAGACGGATTGATTTATCTGGCCGCCTGTCTGCTGCCTGTCCCCTACGCGGTATTCGCCGGCGCTGCCGGTGCGGTGCTGGCTGACTGTCTCACCGGATTTGCCATCTGGGCGCCTGCCTCTATGGTGATCAAGGCCATTGCCGTTTTGTTCTTTCACGCCGGAAAAGAGAAAATCCTCTCTTTCCGGAACCTGATTGCGCTGCTTCCGGCCTCTGGCCTGTGCATCGGCGGATATTATCTCTATGAATCGCTGATTACCGGAAATTTTACGGCGCCCCTTGCCGGTATTCCCGGATATATCACGCAGTCCGTATTCAGCAGCATTTTATTTATCCTCTGCGGCCTGGCTCTGGACCGTCTGCATATCAGAAAATATTTATATAGGTAATTGCGAAACTCGCTAAGCTTATACGCAATCTTGAAAAAACGACGATGAATGCGTGTGATAGCATAT
>CANRGZ010000101.1 GCA_947630295.1 uncultured Lachnospiraceae bacterium
CAGCTTAAGCAACAAGATGGGTAATTCCTTACTGGCTGTAAGGGGTATTAACCATAAATATATTGTAGTAGAAAAGGCTTTAAATGTGGTGAATGATTACGTAGTTACCGCGGGGGCGGAAAAGTTAAAAAAAGTCCTGTTAAATGACAGTATACCGCAAATGGAAAGAGAAATTTTCATTGAGTGTATACGGGAAAAATGGGACAGTTTATCTGAATCAGAGAAAGAAGCGATTTCCGCATTCACAACAAATAAGCAGTTTGACACAGCAATAAGAAGCAAACTGATTAAGTGCATTACCGCAGAAACAGCAAACGGCAGGGAATTGATCGAGAGATTGCTGACAGATGAAGAAGCATCAATCGTAAGCGATGCTCTTTTGAAACTCTATGAGATCGATCAGGAGGATGCGATTGCATTTGCTGCTGACAGGCTGAATCATTATATGGATCAGAAGGAAGATATCGTATCAACTTCACTGTATATTACAATGAAAGCCGTTAATGCAAAAACAGCAGACAGGAGTTTGTTTTTAAAAGAATGTGAGGATATGCTGAACAATCCGGACTGTTCGGCAGAAATAAAAGAAACGGTAGGGTCAAATCTGGCAAGTTTACCGGGTATGGACACGTTAACAATCGTAATGCACTCGGATTTAAGTGAACTGACAAAAACGGCCTGCATCAGTCGGTCTTATTTATCCATGATGGATTGTCTTGAGCAGGATCCGGACAGAGACAGTGTTGAGATGATTGTTCATGCAATGGAAATATTACCGATCACAGAGGTGATTGAAAAACTGGATACAATTGCCGGTACATATAATCTGGATATTCAGAATTTGAACAGGATGGAATCTGTTCCGGGAAATGTAAGATGAATACAGGAACAAAAAAGTTGTCAATCATCATAATTTTTGCCATATGTCTCGTCCTGTTGGTATGTACATTTTTTCTGTCAGGTAGATGGTTGGGTGGAAAAAGCAGCATGATCAAAGATGCAGCGCAAACAGAAGATTTGATTTCAGAAATAGGAGAAGATAATCAAAATGCATCCTTTCCTGATTTCTTATTATATGGATTCTCTTTCTCAAATGTTCCTGAAAGCGCGCATACAGAGGCCAAGAATGCATTCGCTGCCTATTTTAATCAGCTGAATGATGCTGATCTGGTAGAAGCGGTCAAAGAAGATATCATTACGAATACGCTTCCAAAAGTGACGGAAGGACAGGTCTTTTATTTGGGGAATCCGTTGACTGTATTTTATATTGCAAAGGACTGTGAAGTAGAAGGAATGGAATATAGTTATCCAATTATTAGCAATGGGAAAACGGTACAGTGGGTTAGTGTGTTGGAAGAAAACGAAGAACATCACGTTCATCCTGTATATAGTGCAGGGTATGATTCTTGTCCGCAATTGACAAATCTATGTTCCAATCTGCCAACGGAAAACGGGACAGGTTATGTCATTTCTTACGGGACGGAGGGGATTTTTTTGCTGACAGAGGATCAGGTCATTGACTTGTCCGCGCAGCGTTTCTCCACCGACGGGGAACTCATTGAGGATCGTGAAACGATCATAAAAGCAATTCAAAACGCATATCCGAATGGCGAACATATTAACATAAAGGAAATTTACGATCCGGAAAATGTACATATGGCAATCCGCTATTACGAGGGGATGGAATTACCTGAAAAAGCAGAGAAAGAAATTCCGGCAGAAGCAGCGTTTGAACTGATCCAGGAAAGTTTTTCCGATAATGCAGAAGGCCCGGTCTATCCGGATGACTTTTGTGAGATGTATGTTGACTACAGAGAAAACGAAATAAAATGTGTGATCCTGACAGTGGATGTCGATGATAAAGAAGCCATTGCACATTATCAAAAGATTTCAGGGAAATATGCAGATGCATTAGAGTTTGCAGAAGGAGAGATGCCGCTCAATTATATTTATAAAAGAATCATCCCCGAGATCGTGACCTTTGGAACAGAACACGCAGAAGCACATTATAAGTATGGCAAGAGTATAGAGTGCAATTATCACGAAAACTGTAAGAAATTGGAAGTGCAGGTCACGGCTGCGAATGAAGAAAGTGTATTTGCATTAATCCAGTCAGAATTTGAAGATGAACTGAAAAAATACGGAGTAACCATCGTTCCCACACTGCACGCTGTTGAGGAGTAGAGAAAGAGTATCTGACAGAAGGTAGTTTTCGTTAAAATCCATTGAGCAAAGAGAGGAGCAAGTTATGATAGAAGTAAGCAATCTGATCAAAAAATATGATGAGTTTACCGCACTGGATGAGACCTGTATGCATGTGAAGGTGGGTACGGTATACGGCCTTGTGGGCTTAAACGGCGCCGGAAAGACCACGCTGATCCGGCACCTGGCCGGGGTCATAAAACAGGACGCCGGGCAGGTGAAGGTCATGGGAGAAGATATCTGGGAAAACGTACCCGTCAAGCGGCACATTGCATATATCCCGGATGAGCTGTATTTCTACCCCAAAGCCACAGTCAGGGAACTTCAAAAATTTTATAAGGGCGTGTATCCTGATTTTTCAGATGAAAAATTTCAGCAGCTGCAGGAAATTTTCAGTGAGATTCCATTGAAAAAGCCCATTCGCCGCATGTCCAAGGGCATGCAGAAACAGGTGGCTTTCTGGATGGCCATCAGCTGCTGTCCGAAGCTCCTGCTGCTGGATGAACCGGTGGACGGACTGGATCCGCTGATCCGGAAAAAAGTGTGGGGCAGCGTGCTGGCGGAAGTCATGGACCGGCAGATGACAGTGCTGGTATCCTCCCACAATCTGCGGGAACTGGAAGACGTCTGCGACCATGTGGGCATCATGCGGCAGGGGAAAATCGTACTGGAAGATTCTCTGGAAGACCTGCAGCAAAACACCTGCAAGCTGCAGGTATCCTTTGCGGATGAACAGCTGCCGGAAATGAAGGAGCTGGAAATTAAAAACTGTGAAAAAGAAGGACGGCTGTTTACGCTGATTGTGTCCGCTCCCTGTGAGGAAGCAATGGACATGGTCCGGCTGTACAAACCGGAATTTGTCAATCCGCTGCAGATGAACCTGGAAGAACTGTTTATTTATGAACTGGAGGAAAAAATCCATGGATAAGGCGCGTAAAGGCAAATGGTTTCATGCCGCCTTGTTCCGGCACAATATGCGCCGGTATTTTCCGCTGATGCTGATCAATGGCGGCATTCTCATTCTGCTCAATATGAACAGAATCTTTGAATATATAAATACACCTATGTATTTGCAGGAAATCCGGTCGGCGCCGCTGTATGCGGCCTATCCGGTGATGATGCTGGTTCCGCTGTTTCTCATGGCGCTGGCAGCGGCCATGTGCCTGTTTTCCTTTCGATTTCAGAAAACCGCGTCCGATCAGATGCAGGCGCTGCCCATCGGCCGGAAAAGTATTTTTGTGACCCAGACCATTTCCGCATTCGTGATTACGGCGGCGCCGCTGCCGGTGTCCGCCATGGTGGAACTGGGCTTTCTGAGCCGGGAGTATACGCTGGCGCAAGCCGGCAGATATCTGGCGCTGGATCTGGTGCTGTGCCTGGTATTTGCGCTGCTGGGATTGTCCATTGCCGTGTTCTGCTGCACGCTGAGCGCCAATCCCTTTGTGATCCCATTTCTGTTTGTGTTTCTGAACGGGGTCGGGGCATTATTCGAAAGAATGATCCGGGAGATGGCGTCTGCGTTTCTCTTTGGCCTTGTGCCGGAGAGAGTATCTTTGGGGCTGCTTCGCTGGCTGTCGCCTGTGGCCAAGCTGTATACGGTCGGACTGCAAAGTAATACGCTGGAAAACGCCTATGATCCGTCAGCATATGTGGTCCCGGTGCTGATTTATACCGCTGCGGCCCTCCTGCTGTTTATCCCGGCATGGCTGGTGTACCGTAAGTTTAAAAACGAACAGGCAGGACAGGGGTTTTTATGGAAGCCGGGAAGATATATGGTGCAGTATGTCTCTGCCACCATGGCTGCGTATGTGATGATATTGATTGCGCCGTATCTGTGGAATTTTCGTCAGAAGGATTCTCTCTTTTTGAATTACCTGATTCCCTTCCTTGCAGGCGGGGGCCTTTGGTTTATCGGCTTTGAAATGGCGGCACAGAAACGGTTTCGCATCTTTAAAGACGTGTGGAAACGTCTGCTTCCCTATATCAGTGTTCTGGCCCTGTTTGTGGTGCTGTTGGAAACGGATCCCTTTGGATTTGAAAAGCGGATTCCGGACAGATCGGAAATTCAAAGCGTCGCTCTGGTGGATGACAGCTTCATTCCTGAAGAAACCGGTCTGTCCCATGATCCGGATGTGATACAGAAAATGCACCGGCTCCACGCCGAAGTTATACGGAACCTGGATATCCTGTCCAGGCGCAGAAACGGTTCTTACATCTATGGATCTTCAGCGTTTTTTCAGCATGTCAGAATCAGTTATCACCTGAAAAACGGGAAGAATTTCCAGCGAGCGTATTTGATCGATACTCCGGAGCCGGATTCTGCCCTGAAACAGGCGTGGATAGATCTGGTGACGGATCCGGAATTTATGGTCGCCAATTGGTTTGGCGAACACTGCAATTATGCCAGCGTCAGCAGCATTACGGTGGAGAGAGAGCATGCGGAAGAGAACCAGTCGCATTTGGATGTAAAGACCTATATGGACGAGAACGCCCGGAAACTGTTTACGGCTTTGTTAAAAGATATTCGGGAAACGGACGGCCTGAAGGAAGAAGCCATACGTGATTTTTCCAACGAATTTCCGGGGCAGGAAGAACCTCAGCTGGATTTACACCTGACTGTCGTTATGCGGGATGGAAAGGAAGTCTGGATGAATCTGCTGAATACCAAATGCGTCCATCTCATTCAGGCCCTGCAGGCGCTGGAATATCCGGGCCACTGGCTGCCGGAAGAGGACGTATCTGACGGCGGCTGATCAAGTACGGGGGAGAAAAGAAGAAAGGAAGGCATTGTAATGTTTCAATTGACACTTATAAAAAATCAGATACGCCGGTATATCCCCATGGGGGCGGTGAATCTCTTTCTGTTTTTCCTGCATGGCATGTATCCGCTGATTCGGCTGATAAGCAACGGATTCGTGACAGACAGGGAGTTTACGGATGGGCTAATTCAAAATCTGCTGGTGAACGGGCAAAGCCCGTCTTCTCTGGGCCTGATCTTTCTGCAGGCGTTGGCTGTGGCCATGTGCGTATTTTCCTATAAATTCCGCAAAAAAGAGACCGGTTTCATGCATGGGCTGCCCCTTTCACGAGGCGCGCTGTATACCGGCAGTTTGGCGTCGGCTGTGATACTGCTGTATTTACCCCTGCTGGCAAATGACGCCGCCATGGCGGTTCTGCTTTGTGCCGTCGGGAAAGCGGCCTGCCTGAAATATGTGG
>CANRGZ010000102.1 GCA_947630295.1 uncultured Lachnospiraceae bacterium
TTGTTTGATTACATCAATAAATCCCATAGCTGTACTCCTTTTTTATTGTCATTTTTTGGAAAAACGTTTTGAAACTACAGAATATGATAGCACAAATACGGGTAGGTTTTCAATCCCTTTCTGCGCATTGTCCGGCGTAAAAAATACTCCATTCTATAAAGCTATGGCAGAATCAAAAGATCCTGCCATAGTTCTGAAAAATGATATAATTTTTCGTTTTTTGCTTTGTCTCAGAATCGGTGATTCTTATTCTTCCACCGGAAATACATCAATGAATTTTGCCGCTTTTTGCAGCACATACAATGCGTCTTTCGCATCTACGCTGCCGTTTCCGTCCACGTCCGCGCAAAGCTTCTGCGTGTCTGTAGGTATGGCCAGCTTCGCGGCAAACTGCAGGATGTTCAGCGCATCTGCCGCACCTACGCTGCCGTCTCCATCCAGATCGCCATAGGTAATATCCGGCGCTTCCTCCAACAATTCCACTGCAATGCCATGAGCCTGGGCAAAAGCGTAGGCAACGGACGAGGCACTGCAGCGAATCACCAGCTGCGGACAGCCATCAAACGCATCCTCGGCAATGGAAGTTACACTTGCAGGGATCAAAACCTCTGCAAGCTGTCCTCTTCCACAATCAGTCGATAGGGGATCTCTTCTTCTATCGCATATTGCTCCGCCGCAGAATTGGCGTAGCAGTAAATCATTGGATTATATTCTTCATAGTGATAGTAATAACTATTCCAAATCATCCCGTCCAGACGCGTAACTTTTTTCGGAATGATAATTGTCAACTGGTCAATACAATAAAAGGCTCCTTCTGCAATCCTTGTCACGGTATCCGGAATGGTATATCTCTTTGCATTATTTCCCGGATACAGCAATAAAGTACTTTGATCTTTATTGAATAAAGCGCCGTCTTTGGAAGAATAAACCGGATTTTCCGGATCCACCTCAATGGCCGTCAAACTTTTGCAGCAGTGTTCATATTCAGGTCCTTTCCCTATCCTGAATACATCACACACCCTTTCTTCTTGAACACTGTAGTCGCTTCCTATAGCAGTAACGGTTTTTGGAATATCAATTCTTTCCAGTTTTGTACATGCGGTAAATGCCTCATCACCAATTTGCTGTACACCCTCCGGCACCTGGCATATACCTTCTTTTCCTCTGGGGCAATACAGCATTTTTGTCTTATCTTTGTTGTATACAATGCCATCCGCCGATGTAAAATTCGGATTATCTTCCGAAATATCAATCGCCACCAGACTTGTGCATCCGCCAAAAGCATAGTCGTCTCCAGTGATCCCTGCCCCCAGTGAAATATGTTTCAATGAAGTACTGTAACCAAAACCTCCCAAACTTATGACACTATCCGGAACCACAATATCTGTCAAATTAAAGCGGAAAAAACCTCCCACATATTTCACGCCATCCGGAATCGTATAGGCGCCCTGCTTGGCAGGCGGACAGCAAAGTATCTCTGTCATATCCTTATTAAATAAAACACCATCTCTGGACGTATAATACGGATTTGCAGGATCCACTATACATTCTGCAAAATCACTATAATATAGAAATGGATTCGTTATCCCCCAAGCACCATCTTCATTCGATATTTTCGTAACAGTTGCCGGTATCGTTAAACTGGTCATTTCTTCAGGCAGCGCATTATATCCTATTTCGGTGACCGCACATCCTTCAATTTTTTCCGGCTGCTGTTTCAGAAACCGTAACCTGTCAGATGTCTCCGCAATTTACGGTATCTTCGCCGTTCCCCGATTCTTTCTTTCATCTCACAATGAACACATATGTAGTCAAAATGTCAACATATGTGTTCATTGTCGCTGTCATTTCAGCATAAACTCAAAGTATATGCATAAACCAGTCTAAAGGAGCCCTGTGATGAACAATCCAACCCTAGATGCCAGAATCGTCGGAGACGTAATCGCTGATTTTCGGAGAAAAAAAGGCGTTAGTCAGGAAGTTTTAAGCGGATTTGCCAATATCGGCAGAACCCATTTAAGCGCGATTGAACGAGGAGAACGAAAGCCCACACTGGAAACCTTCTATCAGATTGCGCTTGCTTTGGACACCAATATGAGTACGATTATTCTGGAAATTGAAAAAAAGCTGTAATTACAGCTTTTCAAATCTTAGAACCCTTGCAAACCCGGACAGAAATGATATACTTTATTCATCCATTTTCAGATGAACCGGGAGCATCCCATGCATATTTCAGCCATCATCGCAGAATTTAATCCCTTTCATAACGGCCATCGCTATCTCATAGAGCAGGCGAAACAGGCAGGCGCAGACGCCTGCCTTGTTGTGATGAGCGGGGATTTCGTGCAGCGGGGGGAACCGGCGCTGCTGGATAAATATGCCCGAACCCAGATGGCGCTGCAAAACGGCGCGGATCTGGTGATAGAGCTGCCTGTGCTGTCCGCCACGGCCAGTGCCGAAGGTTTTGCAGGGGGCGCCATATCTTTGATCCATGCCCTGGGCGCCGTAGACAGTCTGGTTTTTGGTTGTGAAACCGCAAACTTGGAACTGCTGGAAGAAATCGCCGCTCTGCTGCTGGATACCCCGGCAGATTTTGCACAGGAAATCAAAGCAGCCTGCGCTGCAGGGCTTTCCTATCCGGCGGCCAGAGCCGCCGCCATAAGGCGCAGACTTCCCAATGTCAGCGACATGCTTTTAAACAGCCCCAACAACATTCTGGCTATCGAATATCTGAAAGCGCTGCAGGCAAACGGCAGTGAGATCCAACCCGTTGCCATTCCGAGAGTTGGCACTGCACACCATGACCCGCAGCTGCATGGAGATTTTTCCTCCGCTTCCGCCCTTCGAAAGGCACTGCGGCAGGGGCAGGATGTGGCAGAAGCTGTCCCCGCGGCTGCCTTTGAAATCTTAAAATCCTATGAAAAGCAGCGGGGATTTCTCTTTGAAGAAGATGTATTTTCACTGCTGCTGCCCAAACTTTTGCAGCAGGATGCTGAAAGCCTTTCCTGCTATGGAGACTGCAATCCGTTTCTGGCCAACCGGATCAAAAACTGCTGTTTTGATGTCAGGAGTTATGGGGATTTACTGGCACATCTAAGTTCCAAAGACTATACCCTCTCCCGTATCAAACGGATGCTGACCCATATATTATTGGAAATCCACCGGGAAAAATTTTCCGACGGCAGCCGCATCGACGACCGTGCCTCTTACGGGCGGGTGCTGGGCTGTAAAGACAAGGCGCTGCTTTCCCTGCTTTCGAAGCAGGCGCGGATTCCGCTGATTACCAGGCTGTCCGCCCAGATGCCTGCCCTTGAACCTGCCGCCGCAGAACGACTGCGGAAAGATCTGGACGCGGCCCATCTCTATGAAGCCCTTGTCTGCGCCAAATACGGCTGTCCCCCCATGAATGAATACAAAAGGCCGCTGATGGTTTAACCATCAGCGGTCTTGTTCTTACATTTTGATAATCCATATTTTACCGTTTCGAAAGCACGTCTTTTTCATAGGCCCTGACGTCGTCCAGCCATTCCAGGCCTTTGCCCTTGCCCGTGGTCTCGCAGTAGTAATCCCACACCAGGCTCACCGGCGCTGCCTTGAACTCTTCCGCAAATGCCAGCGTACCGGTAACGTCGCCGTCTTTTTCCAGCTGCTTCATCTGCGCTACCGGCTGCAGCATGGCGGCCAGAATCGCTTTTCTCGTATTCCGAAGGCCGATGGTCCAGGCAGCGATTCTGTTGATGGAAGCATCGAAGAAATCCGTGGCAATGAAGGTATCTTTCAGTTTATCCATGCGTACCAGTTCATTCATGATTGCTCTCGTCTCATCGTCGAAGCTGACTACATGATCGGAATCCCAGCGTACCGGACGGGAAACGTGCAGCAGCACATTTTTGCTGAAAGTGAAGATGGAGGAAAGCTTCGCGCTTACCACTTCGGTGGGATGATAATGTCCCGTATCCAGCGTCATAATGATATGATCCTTGTTGGCCTTCATCACATACCCCATGCAGAATTCATGGGAACCGGTGGTGTAGCTTTCCACACCGATGCCAAACACTTTGGATTCAATGCCGTCGATGACGCCCTTCACATCCTTGGTGGCTTCAAATACCCGGTCATAGCTTTCTTTCAGCCGGATTCTGGGAGCCAGCGTGTCCACAGGCACTTCCTTCGCGCCGTCGGAGGTCCAGTGATTGATTACGCAGGGCATACCGGTTCTTTCATAGAAATACTGTCCGATTCTGCGGCAGCGGATGCCGTGCTCGATCCAGAAATTGCGGATTTCCTCGTCTGCGCTGGAAAGCGTGCCGTGCTCGCTCTTGGGATGAGAAAAATAGGTAGGATTGAAGTCCAGGCCGATGCCTTTTTCCACGGCCCAGTCCGCCCATTTTTCAAAATGCTTCGGCTCGATTTCATTTCTGTCTACAAATGTATCGCTCTCCGCATAGCTGGCATGCAGGTTGAGCTTTAAAGTACCCGGAATGAAGCGCATGGCAGTTTCGATATCACTGCGCAGTTCATCGGCATTGCGGGCTTTCCCCGGATAGTTGCCGGTGGTCTGAATGCCGCCGCTTAAACTTTTTTCTTCTTTGACTTCACAGCCTTCCACATCATCGCCCTGCCAGCAGTGCATGGAAATGGGAACCGCGTCCGCCGCTTTGATCACCGCGTCCGTATCGATTCCGTACTGCGCATAAAACGCCTTTGCCGCCTCATAAGATTTTTTTACATCGTACATTGGTATAACCCCTTTCCTTTCTTTCCCCGGTTTTACTGCCTGCGCAAAAGTACGCCCCGCGGGCAGTCTCTGACGCAGATACCGCAGCCGACGCAAAGCGATTCGTCAATCTCCGGAAGATTATTTTTTACAACGATTGCCTTTTTCGGGCAGCTTCTTTCGCACTTCTTACAGCCGATACAGCCCTTTTCACAGGCACTCATGACATTTTTGCCGATATCGTGGGAAGAACAGGCCAGCACCACCTTCTGTTTCACAGGCACCAGCCGGATCAGGTGTTTCGGACAGGCCTGCACGCACTTTCCGCAGGCGCTGCACTTTTCCGGATTCACCACGGCCACGCCGTCCCGGACCGATATCGCATCGTATGTACATACTTTAACACAGGAGCCGTAGCCTAAGCAAGCGCTTTGACAGCGCTTTTCCCCTTTTCCGGGGACATAGTCCATCAGCTCGCAGGATTTTTCTCCATAATAATCGTATTTCTTTTCAACGATCTCACAGCTGCCGCTGCAGGCTACAAAGGCCGTTCGCTTTTCAAAAGCAGCCGTTTCTCCCAGCAGTTCGCCGATCTGGGTGGAAACCGCCTCGCCGCCCACCGGACAGGAAGCCGCCGAAGCCGCG
>CANRGZ010000103.1 GCA_947630295.1 uncultured Lachnospiraceae bacterium
GCTCATGTCCTATGGACAGCTGGATCAGTCGGTCACTTCTCTGAGCACCGCCTGGGGCTGGTCGGCGGTTCTCAGCTGCGTTTTGATTCTGGCGGCGCTGCTAGCGGTATTTACCTGGTACATTATCCTGACCCGCAGGCAGATGAAAGATCTGAATGAAGCCCGCATGGCCGCCGAGCATGCCAACCGGGCCAAAAGCGAATTCCTGTCCAATATGAGCCACGATATCCGCACCCCCATGAACGGTATCGTGGGCATGACGGCCATTGCGCAAAAGAATCTGGACAATGTGCAGCAGGTCAGAAACTGTCTGAACAAGATCGATCTTTCCAGCCGGCACCTGCTGGGGCTCATCAACGATATTCTGGATATGTCCAAAATCGAAAGCGGCAAGCTGACGCTGCATATGGAAGAAATGTCGATTCAGGAGGCCATGCAGGGGATCGTACATATTGTCCAGTCCCAGATCAACGCCAGAGGGCAGCGTTTCGACGTTTACGTTTCCGACATGTTTACGGAGCAGGTGTACTGCGACAGCATCCGCTTCAATCAGATTATGCTGAATCTCCTGGGCAATGCCATTAAGTTTACGCCCGAACACGGCAGCATCTGTGTCATGATCAATGAAGAAGCCTCGCCAAAGGGCACGGAGTTTGTGCAGCTCCATCTGCGGGTCCGGGATTCCGGTATCGGCATGTCCGAAGAATTTCAGGCGCATATCTTTGAATCCTTTGCAAGAGAGGACAGCTCCCGCGTCCAGAAAACAGAGGGCGCAGGGCTGGGCCTTACCATTACAAAATATATTATCGACGCCATGGGCGGCGCCATCACCGTGAAAAGCAAGCCAAAAGAAGGCACGGAGTTTCATGTGATTCTCGATCTGGAAAAGGCGCCGGTATCGGAGGCGGAAATGCGGCTGCCGGACTGGGAAGTGCTGCTGGTGGACGACGACGCCCTGCTTTGCGAAAGCGCCGCGGCCACATTGACCTCCCTGGGCTGCCGTCCCACATGGGTGCAGAGCGGGGAGGCCGCAGTAGAACAGATCCGGAAGCGCCATCAGGCGGGGACGGATTACCCTGTGATTTTGCTGGACTGGAAGCTGCCGGATACAGACGGCATTGCCGCTGCCCGTAAGATCCGGGAAATCTGCGGCGAAGACCCGGTGATTCTGCTGATTTCCTCCGCCGACTGGTTCCAAATCGAAACCGAAGCAAAACAGGCCGGTATCAACGGCATGATTTCCAAACCGTTGTTCCGTTCCACTTTATATTACAATCTGAACCGCTTCTGCGGCGCGCAGGAAACCCTGACCGCAGAGGAAGCGCCGGAAACGCCGGATCTGCGCGGCTGCCGCATCCTGCTGGCGGAGGACAACGACCTCAACTGGGAGATTGCGGAGGAACTGCTCTCCGAACTGCATCTGACGCTGGAGCGGGCGGAAAACGGACAGATCTGCGTGGATCTGTTCCGCCATGCGCCGGCCGGGTATTATGACGCGATTCTGATGGATCTGCGCATGCCTGTGATGAACGGCTATGAAGCGGCAAGGGCCATCCGCGCCCTGGCCCATCCGGACGCAAAGACCATTCCCATCATTGCCATGAGCGCGGACGCGTTTTCAGAGGATATTCAGCGCTGTCTTGACAGCGGTATGAACGGCCATACGGCCAAACCTATTGATATGGATGAACTGGCTGACCTGCTGGTTTCCTTTATCCGACACTGACAGTTTCCGCATATATTGCATGATCTGACGGAGGAAAAATGAAACGAATACTGATTCTCATGCTGGCGCTGCTTCTGGTGCTGACCGGCTGCAGCGCGCCGAAAACAAAAAAAGACGCAGATACCGGGGCAACGGAAAAGCCAGATCCCGTTGAACTGAGCCTGTGGACTTATCCCGTGGGCGGCTGGGCTTCTGCCAGTACCGTGTCCGCCCAGATCAGCGCCTTTCACAAAGTCCATCCCGAAATCCGGGTTTCCGTGCATCTGCTGGACTATACCACCGGTGATCAGGAAATCGAAGCGGCCATCGAACAGAATAACGCCCCCGATCTGGTGTTTGAGGGGCCGGAACGGCTGGCTGCCAACTGGGGCGCCCGAGGCCTGATGGCAGATTTAAGCGATCTCTGGGGAAGCGGCGCTGCGGGGGAAATCTATCCTTCCGTGGCTTCCGCCTGCTGCAGCAATGACGGCGCCCACTATCTTTATCCCCTCTGTATGACCACCCACTGCATGGCCGTCAACCGGGATCTGTTCGAGGCGGCCGGGGCATGGCAGTATATTGACGAAGCGACCCATACCTGGACCACCGACGGTTTTATCGCCGCCATGAAAGCGCTGAAGGCTTACGGCGTGGAACATATCGGCGCCATTTACTGCGGCGGACAGGGCGGCGATCAGGGGACACGGGCGCTGATTACCAATCTTTACAGCGGCAGCTTTACGGATCCGGCCCATACCCGCTATACTTTCAACAGTCCGGAAAACATCCGGGCGCTGGAACTGCTGTCTTCGCTGGAGGGCATCACCTTTGCACCGGACATGACGGGAACGGATGAACAGAATCTGTTCTGTCAGGGAGAACTGGCGGTGAGCTTCTGCTGGAACGTGGCCAGCGAGGTCACCCATACCATGAGCAATCCCGATCTGGATTTTGATATTTTCCCCATGGCCTTCCCTACCGACGACGGCAATTGCAATCTGCAGGGCGGGATCTGGGGCTTCGGCATTTTTGATCATCAGGACGAGCAGCGGCTGGAAGCGGCGAAAACCTTTATCCGCTTTATGACGGAAAATGACAATCAGTACACCCAGGCGGTGCTGTCCTCTTCCTTCTGGCCGGTACGGGACGTGCCCAATATTTATGAAAATGACGATTTGATGACCGAGTATTTTACCTTCCGGCAGTATATGGGCGATTATTATCAGGTGACGCCGGGCTGGGCCAACGCCCGCACTGCCTGGTGGAACATGTTAAAGGACATCGGCAGCGGAAAAAATATTGCCGATGCGGCGGCAGATTTTGAAACGAAAGCCAATGCCGCCGCCAATGCCAAATAAAGAACCAATAGGAGGAAGGCTTTGCGAAGCAAACCTGAAATGCCTTCCGACGACTTGGCAGGGGCGCCCTAAGGCGCGCGTGCCGTTACCTTAGTACAAGGGAGAAACCAAATTGATAGTCAACCGAACCCGTCTGAATCAAAACCGTGCGCCGATTTACGAGGCGCTGGAAACCTTCCGGAAAATGCGCGTGGTTCCCTTCGACGTGCCGGGGCACAAACGGGGCCGCGGCAATCCGGAGCTGACCGCATTTCTGGGGCAGCGCTGCGTGGGCGTGGACGTCAACAGTATGCGGCCGCTGGACAATCTGTGCCACCCCGTTTCCGTCATCCGTGAAGCGGAGGAACTGGCTGCCGACGCCTTTGGCGCGGCCCATGCCTTTCTGATGGTGGGCGGCACCACCAGCTCGGTCCAGAGCATGATCCTTTCCGTCTGCAAACGGGGGGATGAAATCATTCTGCCCCGCAACGTGCATAAAAGCGTGATCAACGCCCTGGTGCTCTGCGGCGCCGTTCCGGTTTATGTAAACCCGGAAGTGGATCACCGGCTGGGCATTTCCCTGGGCATGAAACGGGAACAGGTGGCGAAAGCCATTGCCGAACACCCAAACGCGGTGGCCGTGCTGGTGAACAATCCCACCTATTACGGCATCTGCAGCGATCTGCGGGCCATTGTCCGGATGGCCCATGATGCGGGGATGCTTTGTCTGGCGGATGAGGCCCACGGCACCCATTTTTATTTCGGCGGCGGACTGCCGGCGGCCGCTATGGCTGCAGGCGCGGATATGGCCTGCGTGTCCATGCACAAAAGCGGCGGCAGCCTGACCCAGTCCAGTCTTCTGCTCACCGGTCCCGGCGTACAGGCCGGTTATGTGCGGCAGATCATTAACCTGACCCAGACCACCTCCGGCAGCTATCTGCTGATGTCCAGTCTCGATATCAGCCGCCGCAACCTGGCGCTGCGGGGACGGGACGTCTTTCATCAGGTAGCCGATATGGCGGAATACGCCCGGCAGGAAATCAACGCGGTGGGCGGCTACTACGCCTTTGGCCGGGAGCTGATCAACGGCAATTCGATTTTTGATTTTGATACCACAAAACTGAGCGTACACACGCTGGATATCGGCCTGGCCGGTATCGAGGTGTATGATTATTTAAGAGACGAATATGATATACAGATTGAATTCGGCGATATCGGCAATATTCTGGCCTATCTTTCCATCGGCGACCGGATTCAGGAGGTGGAACGCCTGGTCAGCGCCCTGGCGGAGATCCGCAGACGCTACCAGAAGGACGGCACCGGCCTGCTGAGCCAGGAATACATCGATCCTGTGGTGGTCATGAGCCCCCAGGATGCCTTTTACGCCGAAAAGACCAGCCTGCCGCTGGAAGAAAGCGAAGGCCGGGTATGCAGTGAATTTGTCATGTGCTATCCTCCGGGCATTCCGCTTCTGGCCCCCGGAGAACGGATCACCGCCGAAATTCTCGAGCACATCCGCTACGCCCGGGAAAAGGGCTGCAGCATGACCGGGTCGGAAGATCCGGAGCTGAAGCATATCAATGTACTGGCGTAGTATGAGAGCTGCGAAGCAGCGTAACAATCCGTAATCACTTTATCTGATGGGAGGAACCTGCTATGGAAATGTGGTTCAGTGAATTTCATACGCCGGATGTGAAACACAGCATCCGGGTCACCCGGCATCTTTATTCGAAACAGAGCGATTATCAGCATATCGATATTTTTGAAACCCCCGAGTTCGGGCGGGTACTGACCCTGGACGGCAACGTCATGCTCACGGAGCGGGACGAGTTTATCTATGATGAAATGATTACCCATGTGCCCATGTCGGTACATCAGGGCATCCGGGACATTCTGGTCATCGGCGCCGGCGACGGCGGCGTGGTCAGTGAGCTGACCCGCTATGACCGGGTGGAGCGCATCGATCTGGTGGAAATGGACCCC
>CANRGZ010000104.1 GCA_947630295.1 uncultured Lachnospiraceae bacterium
TCCTTCAGGAAATCCACGATTTCCCGCAGCTCCTCTTTTTCTTCATGGCAGCCCGCCACCTGGGCAAAGGTGATCTTTCCGGTGCCCGGTTCCAGTTTTCTGGCCTTGCTCTTGCCGAAATTCATCATCTTTCCGCCGGAGCCGCCCATGCCCTGTCCGCTCATCATCATAAAGAAGAATACGCCCACCGCGAAAATCAGCAGGCAGGGAATCACCGTGGTGACCAGTATACTTTCCTTTTCCAGCGAACGGACAATATAGTCCACCTTATACTTTTCCAGCAGGTCAATGGAAGTTTCCACGTTGACGACGTTGAGTTTTTTCGTGGTTCCGTCTTTCATGATGACCCTGTAATATCCGGCAGGGGTCTGCTCATATTCATGGATTTCCACCTGCTTCACATCGCCGGCCTTCAGATCCTGTTCAAAATCGCTGACATCGTAATCTGCCCGGTTCATCACATGGGTCGCCAGAATGATGCCGAAGAATATGACAATAAATGCAATCAGAATGAAAAAATTAGAATTAAATACCTTGTTTTTTCTGTCGTTCAAACTTCAGATCCTCCACAGTTTACGTTATTTTGCTTCTTCATATACTCCAATAAAGGGCAGATTCCGGTATTCCTGGGCGTAGTCCAGCCCGAAGCCCACCACAAATTTGTCTTCGATCGTATACCCGAGGTAATCAATATCCACCTCTGCCATACGCCGGGACGGCTTGCTCAAAAGCGACGCCAGACGGATGCTTTTCGGATTCCGCTCTTTCAGAAGCGGCAGCAGGCGGCTCATGGTCACGCCGCTGTCGATAATATCCTCCACGATCAGGACGTGCTTGCCCTCGATGGGGATATCCGTGTCCTTTTTGACCGTAATATAACCGCTGGTCTTCATGCCGTCTCCGTAGCTGGAAACCGTCATAAAATCCAGAATCACCGGCATGGTCAGCCGTTTTGTCAGTTCACAGACAAAATAAACGCTGCCCTTCAGAATACCGATGACATGCAGATGTTTGCCCTTGTAATCCTCATTGAGCCGCGCAGCCAGCTCGTCCAGCTTCGCATTGATTTCTTCTTCCGGTATCAGAACCGAGATCCTGTCGTCCATGCTAACTCCTTTTTCCTTGGTTCCTTATTTTCTTGTTTCCTTATTCTGTCATTTCCCGCGCGGCGATCAGCATGGTTTGGGTCTGCGCCGTGATCTTCACATCCTCGGAGATCCGAAACCCCACGACCCAGATGATCTTGTTGCCGTCCGCCAGCAGCGGTATATTGTCCCGCATCTGGGCGGGAACCTTCTGATTGATAAAATACCGGTTCAGGCTCTGTTTTTCATTTCCGGCATTGATGATAATATAGTCATTTTTCATCCGTGTCCGCAAAACCGGATGACTATTTATTTTATCATAATCCAGACATTTCGTATAGGTTGCTTTTGAAATTTTTTTCAGTTCCCCGGTATATTTTTCTTTCCGGAATGAAAAAGTATGATTCCGGAAGGTAACGCTTCCCGGAATCTTCACCGGCACCGCTACGTTCGGATGGCCGGGATAGGCGTTTACGTCATAGATCAGAACATTGTCATAACCGGACACCGCCCGGTATCCGCCGGGCAGATCGATGCGCTTTCCCGCAGGTTCCTCCGCTAAGGACGCGATTTTGTCCAGATGCCGGCGCCGCAGGGGCTGCTGTGTATGGGGCAGCGTGTTCCACAGTCCGGCAACGATATAGCCTTTCAATGCGGGATGCTGCGCGGCAAACTGTTTTTTGTCGATCAGCACATATTCCTCCTCTCCGGAGGAAATGGCTCTGGCTGCCCGTTCCGCCTGCTGCGTCAGATAATCGTCCGCATACCGCAGCTGCACCGCCGTATCCGCCATATGCCTGGCCGGGGAACGGACGATGTGTTCCCGGGCATAGGGCAGAATATTGTGCCGGATTTTATTTCTCGTATAATCATCGCACAGATTGGTGGCATCCGTACGGTAGTCCAGCTGTTTTGCAGCCAGATAGGCCTCAATTTCCGCACGGCTTAAACACATCAGCGGACGGATCACCTCATTGCGCACCGGCGGGATCCCCGCCAGTCCCCGGATACCGGTGCCGCGGAACAGATGAAACAGCATGGTTTCCGCGTTGTCGTCCATATGATGGGCCGTAGCGACTTTGGTGGCGTTAAATTTCTGCTTCGCCTGATGAAAAACCTCATATCTTACCAGTCTTCCCATTTCCTCCGCAGAAATACCTTTTTGTGCAGCCAGCGCCGGCACATCGTAACGGTACGTCTCACAGGGAACCTGCAGATCTTTGCAGAGCTGCCGGACAAATGCTTCGTCCCCGTCCGCTTCCGCGCCCCGGATACCGTGGTTGATGTGTACTGCGCACAGCGAAATCTCATATTTTTTTCTGAAGTTATGCAGCATAAAAAGCAGGCATACCGAATCTGCTCCGCCCGATACGCCCACCAGTACCTTGTCTCCTTTTTGCAGCATATGATTTTTTTCAATATATGCCATCACTTTTTTTTCCATTGATTTCTTCCTGTGTCCTTTATCTTTGGTATCATAACAAATCCTGTCGTAAAATAAAAGTCCCAGTTTTTATTTTTTCCAGATTCCCAGCACCAGTACGGTCATATCATCCTGGGGATTGTATCCGCAGTTTTTTAAAGCCCCTGCCAGAATATTGTTTGCGATTTCCATGGGATTGGGGGAATCCTGTATTCTGATCAGGTTCTCCAGCGCATCCGTACTGTATCCCAGATCTGTCAGGCCGTCGCTCACCATGATAATAAAATCGCCGTCCGTTACGGTCATATCCGTGGTTTCATATTCCGGACTTTGCAGCACGCCGGCCGGAATGGAGGAAGCCGTGATCCGTTCCACCGTATGTTCCCGTTTCAAAAATGATGCGGCAGCCCCCAGCTTGATGAAGTCACATTTTCCGTCATACAGGTCGATAGAGCAGATATCGACGGTGGAGCAGGCGGGTTCGCCGTCCGTCAGCACCATGGTGGAATTGATCATTTTCACCGCCGTTTCCTTGCTGAAGCCCGCTTCGATAAACCGTTCCATCAGATCGATCACCGTCTCGCTTTCATGGCTGGCCGAAACGCCGCTGCCCATGCCGTCGGAAAGGCAGATGAAGGCCTGTCCTTCGTCTGTTTCCAGAAACATATAATTATCCCCCGATACCGACTGTCCCGGCTTGATCACCCGGGCGGACTTGCAGATCACCGCATACTGCGGCTCTTCGATAAAAAGTACGCTGGCAGGCGTATCGGTGCAGATGGTTTTTGCATACTGCGCCGGCGTCATTTTCACCCCCAGCAGGCGGCTTAATGCCTTTGCGATTTCTTTGGTCTGCACGTAGCGGACGCCATGGACGGCCAGATTCAAAAAAACCTCATATCTGCCCTTTTTGGAATAGAGGACCGAAACCTTTTCCAGCCGCACATGCATTTCCCGCAATGCTTTTCGCAGCTTGTCCTCAAAGGCGGCGTCTACGTGATCGCTTTCATATACCTCCTCCGCCACCACCGTCATCATGTTGGCCATTTCGTCCAGCTGATTGGCCACCGCCTCTCTGTGTTCGATCAGGCGGTTGTACCAGAACAGATGGATCCTGGCCTGATCAAAGACGTCGGTCATGGCGTTTAAAAAGCCGTAGAGTTTGATGCACTGGGAGCGCAGACGCCCTTTTACCATGGAGGTGGTCAGAGAATTGCCCTGTTCCATGTAGCCAAACAGCGTTTCACAGGTGGCCGCCGTGTCCAGATAATTCTTTTTCCAGCATTCTTCCGCCTTACTGCAGCGGATGCAGAAATCATGGTAGAGATTGCCGCTCATTCGCTCCAGATCATCCTTGCTGAACCGGCTTTTCTGGTACGGCAGCTCCGAAAAACATTTGGAAAGCCGGGAAAACACCTCTGCGGATTCGCACAGCCTGGCCTTTCCGGCGTCCTGCGGCATACTGGCCGGGTCTGCAAAGGATTTTAATTCTATCTGAAACGGCAGAAAGGTAAAAATCACGGACAGGGCGGATACCAGTACGCCTTCCGCCAGAGAAAGCACAAAAATGCCCCGGCTGCAAAGGCCGGCAATAAAAACGGATGCCCCGGCCAGCAGACAGGTGCACCACTTTACTTGGATTTTATATTTTGATTCCAGGATCCAGTTGGCGATCAGCAAAAAAAGCATGACAATTCCGTATCGCAGCAGCTGTGCATCGGAAGCGCCGGCAAGCAGCCCCAACAGCGCCGGCGGCAGCAGGGAAAAACGATACGGCGTTTCCATCATGGCCGCCGCCAGATAGGCCACGGAAAAAGGGTGCAGGCCAAAAAACGGTATGTATCCGCATACGGCGGCAAGCAGATGGATCAGCAGCGCTCTGATGCGCGTCCAGTTCATATACAACACTCCTTATTTGGTAACTACTGGCAGTATAGCAAGGCGTGTATGGGAAATTTGTCAAAGCAGATACGAATGAAAAAAATATTTCCTGATGCGGATCTGCCCATACAAAAAGGACGGATCCTTTAGATCCGTCCCTGCAGCTTTCTGTATTATTTTTGATTGAACCGGAATACAATCTCGTTTTTATCGGCGTAGTTGAACTTTTCTCTTAAAATTTCCCGCTTGTACTCGTCCGTATTGACATAAGCCCTGTAGTCCTCAATTTCCTGCGCCCTGGCATCTTCCGCCGCCAGCTCCGCTTCAAGGGCGTCGGCCCGGGCAGCGTAGGCGATGTTTTTCTGACGAAGTTCCAGTCCTTTAAACAAAACAACGAAAAAGAGAGCCGCTATTACGATCAGTACCGGCATAAAACGAATGAATTTAAGGCCGTTTTTTCTTTTTGCTGACGCCAAATAACCCTCTCCTTTCCTTACTACAATATATTTATGGTTAATACCCCTTACAGCCAGTAAGGAATTACCCATCTTGTTGCTTAAGCTGTTA
>CANRGZ010000105.1 GCA_947630295.1 uncultured Lachnospiraceae bacterium
CTTTTTCGTACCGAAACCCTTTACGCCCTTCCAGTGGGCGAAAATGGACAGGAAGGAATCTTTTCTGGAAAAAGCGGGCATCGTCCATCAGACCTTTCTGGAGCAGAAAAACCGCAAGAGTTTAAAATACAACTGGCATGAGGCGGACCTGTCGGTGCTGGAGGGCATTTTTGCCCGGGGAGACCGGAGACTGTCCGCCGTGATTGAACGCGCGTACCGCAAAGGCGCGAAATTTGACGCCTGGAGCGAATATTTTATCCCGGAATATTGGGAGCAGGCCTTCGCGGAATGCGGCGTAGACCCGGACTTTTATGTGCACAGGGAACGTTCGTATGAGGAAATCCTGCCCTGGGATTTCATTGATATCGGCGTTTCCAAGGCCTTTCTGATCCGGGAAAATGAAAAAGCAAAACAGGGAAAGGTCACGGCCCACTGCAGGAAAGCCTGTGCGGGCTGCGGCGCTTTCAGCTTCAAAGGAGGTGTCTGCGTTGAAACTGCGGATTAAATTTGCAAAAGAAGGCCTGATGCAGTATGTAGGGCATCTGGATCTGATGCGCTGTTTTCAGAAGGCCATCGTCCGGGCAAAACTGCCAGTGGCGTATTCCGCGGGCTTTCATCCTCATCAGATTCTCAGCTTCGCGGCGCCCTTAGGCATCGGCCTTTGCTCCGACGCCGAATATTTTGATCTGGAACTGACGGAGCCTGTGGAAACGGACCGGGTGATTGCAGACCTGAACGCCCAGATGCCGGAAGGCCTGGCAGTCAAAGACGCCGTATATCTGGCAGATAGGGCTAAGAACGCCATGTCTTTGGTGGCTGCCTGCGATTATGTGATTACGGCGGATCGGCCGGATTTTGATTATTCCGTATTTGCCGGATGGACGGCGCTGCATTCGCTTCTGATTTCCAAAAAGACGAAAAAAGCGGAGCGTACCATAGATATCCTGCCCATGATTTATGTATTTCAGCCGGAAGAAAACCGGATTGTTACGAGGCTGGCTTCCGGCAGCGCCGCCAATCTGAAACCGGCGGAAATGATGGAGGCCCTGACGAAAGCTTTAGGCCTTGATTGCGGCGGGGAAGACTTCCTGTACCGCCGGACCGAAATTTATGCAAAAAAAGAAGACGGCGGGTTTGTCCCTTTAGGGGAAGCCACCGGCGGGGCGTAAATCATGGACGGAAAACTTGTGATTACCAGACTGCCGGCCTATCCAGGATTCATTTTTGCCGCCCTGTATCAGAACCACCGGCTCATGCAGCTGTTTCCCGTTCAGGAGCATACGAAGAGCAGGCGGGGCAATATTTACCTTGCCCGGGTCCATGGGCTGGTGAAAAATATCAGCGCGGCCTTTGTGGATATCGGGGAAGAAGACCTGTATTTCCTGAATCTGGAGGACGCCGCGAAAGCCTTTGTGATTCCGCCCCATGACGGCCCCCTGCGGCCGGGAGATGCTTTGCTGGTACAGGTGGATAAGGAAGCCACCAAAGCCAAAAAGCCCATGGTCAGGACGGAACTGTCCATTACCGGAAAGTACGCAGTGGTATTTTCAACCCCCGGGGAGGTGCGCTATTCGGCGAAATTAAAGCCGGAGGAAAAGGCGGCCATCGCCCGGGTCATGGGAGAAAAACCCTTTCCTTGGCAGGTGACTGTCCGGACCAACGCCGGAAGCTGCCCGCAGCCGGAGCAAATCCGCGCGGAGGCGGAAGCGCTGGCGGAAAAACTGGATACGGTGATCCGAAACGCCCCCTACCGGCCGCCAAAAACCTGCATGTATCAGGCGGACAACGGTCTGCAGGCGGCGATCAATGATATTTACGATACACTGTATACGGAAGCGGTTACGGATATCCGGGAGATTTACGACGACAGGAAACGGTATTTTCCGCTGCGGCCGGATTGTCTGCGGCTGTATGACGATCCGCTGCTGCCGCTGTTTAAGCTGTACCGTCTGGAAAAGGAAATCAAAGACGCCCTTTCCGAAAAGGTGTATTTAAAATCCGGCGGATATCTGATCTGGCAGGATACCGAGGCGCTGACTGCCGTGGATATCAATACCGGCGGATTTGACCGGGGAAAAGACCGGGAAAAGACCTTTCTGAAATTAAACATGGAGGCGGCCGCGGAGATTGCAAGACAGCTGCAGCTGCGCAATACCAGCGGCATGATTCTGGTGGATCTCATTAATATGAAGGCAGCGGCGGACGAAAAAGCGGTGCTGGAAACCTTTGCCAGGGAAACCAGCAAAATCGTCAACCCGCCCATTATCGTGGATATTACAAAGCTGGGACTGCTGGAAATGACCCGGAAAAAACTGACAAAACCCCTGAAACAGCTCTTGACGGAGCGGGAATAATGTGTTAATTTTATTGAGTATGCCGCACGGCGAGGTTATAAGAGGCCGGCATTTTTACGAAAATGCAGCCGCACCGAAGCCGGCGAGTAATGAATACAGGGAGGTGCCCGTATGTACGCGATTATCGCGACCGGAGGAAAACAGTATAAGGTTTCCGAAGGAGATGTCATCAAGGTGGAAAAGCTGAATGCAGCCGAAGGAGAGAGCGTGACGTTTGACAACGTACTTGCCGTTATGAACGATACGCTTCAGGTAGGAAGCCCCAAAGTAGAGGGAGCTGCCGTTTCTGCTACGGTTATGGAACAGGGAAAAGGCCCCAAGGTGATTGTCTACAAGTATAAGAGAAAGACCGGCTATCACAAAAAGAGCGGCCACAGACAGGCTTATACGAAAGTAAGAATCGATTCGATTCAGGGATAAGACGATGATCATCCTGACCATGCTGAACGACGTGTCCGGCAACATTTGCGGATTTGAATGTGAGGGACACGCAGGTTATGATGAATACGGCAAAGATATTGTCTGCGCAGGCGTTTCGGCGCTGGTGCTGACCTGCATCAATTCCATGGAGATGCTGCTGGGCGTTTCTTTCGAAAGCAGCACCGATGAAGAGACCGGCTCCGTATCTTTACGGCTGCAGGAGGAACCTTCTTCCGAGGCGGAGATCCTGATGGAGTCCATGTTGCTGGGAATAGAAATGATCGCAGAAAATTATAAGAACCGTATTAAATTCAGAAATAAGGAGGTTTGAACCATGTTGAATATGAATTTGCAGCTTTTCGCGCATAAAAAGGGCGTTGGCTCTACCAAGAACGGCAGAGATTCCGAGTCCAAGAGACTGGGCGCAAAGAGAGCCGACGGACAGTTTGTAAAAGCCGGAAATATTCTTTACCGCCAGCGCGGAACCAAGATCCACCCCGGAACCAACGTGGGGATCGGCGGCGACGATACATTGTTTGCAACGGCAGACGGCGTTGTCCGGTTTGAAAGAAAGGGCAGAGATAAAAAACAGGTTTCCGTTTATCCGGAAGCATAAGGATCCAGATGTTTTTTCAGGCTTCAAATGCAGAGATTTGAAGCCTTTTTTCAACGCTTTTATAAGGAGGCGAGGAACTTGGCTTTTAAGGATATCGTGACGATCCGGCTGCGCTCGGGCAAAGGCGGCAACGGACACGTCAGCTTCAGAAGAGAAAAATATGTGCCCAACGGCGGCCCGGACGGCGGCGACGGCGGCAATGGCGGCGACGTGATCCTGCAGGTGGACAAAGGGATGAATACTTTGGCGGACTACCGTTTTATGCGGGTTTATGCTGCCGGAGACGGCGAGGAAGGCGGAAAGAAAAACTGCCACGGAAAATCCGGAGAATCCATTGTTCTGAAGGTGCCTTATGGCACCGTGGTGAAGGAGCACAACAGCGGCAAGGTCATCGTGGATATGTCCGGAGACAATGAACAGTATACGATCCTTAGCGGCGGCCGGGGCGGTCTCGGCAATCAGCATTATGCCACCTCTACCATGCAGGCGCCCCGTTATTCCAAACCGGGGCAGCCGGCGAAGGAACTGACCGTGGATCTGGAACTGAAGGTCATTGCGGACGTGGGTCTGATCGGTTATCCCAGTGTCGGAAAATCCACGCTGATTTCCCGGGTGTCCAATGCCCGCCCGAAAATCGCGGATTATCCCTTTACCACCCTGCAGCCCAATCTGGGCATGGTGGATATGGGGGACGGCGAGGGTTTCTGCATCGCGGACCTGCCGGGCATCATAGAAGGCGCCAGTGAAGGCGCAGGGCTGGGACATCAGTTTCTGCGGCATACGGAACGGACCCGGGTGCTGATCCATGTGGTGGATGCGGCGGCCTTTGAAGGCAGAGATCCGGTGGAAGACGTATATACCATCAATGCGGAGCTGCGGAAATTCAGCGAAACGCTGGCGGAAAAGCGGCAGGTCATTGCGGCAAACAAGATCGACGCCCTTTCCGACTCTGAGGTGCTTGACCGGCTGAAAAAAACCTTTGCACCGGCAGGCATTCCCGTCTATCCCATTTCCTGTGTCACAGGCAAAGGCATTCCGGAGCTGCTGCATGGGGTGACGGAGATATTAAAAGCGTACGGCAGCCAGCCCGTTGTCTATGCGCCGGAATATTTCCCCGAAGCGGCGGAGGAAGGAGAGGACGGCGGCTTTACGGTCAGCCGGGCAGACGACGGCGCCTTTGTGGTGGAAGGGGTCATGATCGAAAAAATGCTGGGCTATACCAATATCGATTCCGAGAAAGGATTTATGTTCTTCCAGAACTTTCTGAAGGAGCGGGGTATCTTAGACGCCTTGACCGACGCCGGAATTCAGGAAGGCGATACCGTCAGAATGTACGAACTGGAGTTTGATTATTATCAGTAATCTTGTTGTTGACCTGATACGGAGACAATGCTATACTGTCCATAATCATTTGCATAGACGAAAGGATTTACGAATGGAAGAGCATTTCATTACGCTGATACTGGAAGACGAATCGGAAATCGAATGCCGGATTCTGACTATTTTTGAGGCTGCGGGCAGAGATTATGT
>CANRGZ010000106.1 GCA_947630295.1 uncultured Lachnospiraceae bacterium
CAAAATGTTGACAAAAAATTTCCGCTAACCACAAGGGCTTGCGGATAATTTGCTTATATTAAACTTCGGAACTCAGGGGATTTTATCGTTTCCGAACTTGATAAGATGCCGCTGCCGCTGAATCAGTACCGTATCAAAGATACAGCTGCGCAGTAAAAATAATTACTTGACAGTATGTGGAAATCATGCTAAAGTATGTTCAGTTTAAGATGTCTAATGATGAGAGTGGGTTTGTTCCCACTCTCGTTTGTTGTACGGAGGCGTAAAATGACCAGAAAAGAAACCATTGAACAGCAGGCGGAAACGCTGATTATGCCTGTCGTGGAAGCGCATGGGTTTGAACTTGTGGATATGGAATATATCAAAGAGGCCGGCGCATATTATCTGCGGGCGTATATCGATAAGCCGGGCGGGATTACCATTGACGACTGTGAGACCGTCAGCAGAAGTTTCAGCGATCTGCTGGATGAAAAGGATTTTATAGAAGATTCTTACATACTGGAGGTTTCATCGCCGGGGCTTGGAAGACCTTTGAAAAAAGAGAAGGATTTTCAGCGGGAAACCGGGAAAGAAATTGAAGTCAGATTATTTGCGCCGTTTGACGGCAAAAAAGAATATACGGGAATCTTGACTGCATATGAAAACGGACTGATTACGATCATGACGGAGGACGGAAGATCGCTCAGTTTTAAAAGAACAGAGACGGCGTTGGTGCGGCTGGCACTGGATTTTTAAATTTTTGGAGGATAGGAGAAAATGAATAAGGAACTGATTGAAGCTTTGGATGTTCTGGAAAAAGAAAAAGACATCAGCAAAGATACGCTGCTGGAGGCCATCGAAAACAGCCTGATCACAGCCTGCAGGAATCATTTCGGAAAAGCGGATAATGTAAAAGTAACAATCAACAGAGATACCGGCGATTTTAAAGTGATTATGGAAAAGACCGTCGTGGAAGAAGTGACCGATCCGGTCTGTGAAATCAGCCTGGAAGCGGCGCAGAACAAAGACAGCCGGTATGCGCCTGGCGATGTGGTGCAGGTGGAAGTACAGTCAAAGCAGTTCGGCAGAATCGCTACGATGAATGCGAAAAACGTGATTTTGCAGAAGATCAGAGAAGAAGAAAGAAAATCCCTGTTCAATCAGTATTTTGATAAGGAAAAGACCGTCATTACCGGTGTGGTACAGCGGCAGAACGGCAAAAACTATACGATCAATATCGGAAAACTGGATGCGCTGCTGGTGGAAAAAGAGCAGGTCAGAAATGAAGTGCTGCATCCCAACGACAGGATCAAACTCTATGTGCTTGAAGTGAAGGATACGACCAAAGGCCCCAGAGTTATGGTTTCCAGAACCCATCCGGAACTGGTGAAAAAGCTGTTTGAAGCGGAAGTTACCGAGGCCCGGGAAGGCATCGTGGAAATTGTCAGTATTTCCAGAGAAGCCGGTTCCAGAACTAAGATGGCAGTACGTTCCAACGATCCGGATGTGGATCCGGTGGGCGCCTGCGTCGGCATCAACGGCAGCCGCGTCAATGCGGTGGTATCGGAATTGAACGGAGAAAAGATCGATATTATCAACTGGTCGGACAATCCGGCGATTCTGATTGAAAACGCGCTGAGTCCCGCCAAAGTTGTATCGGTTATGGCGGATCCGGATGAAAAAACAGCCAAGGTCGTAGTTCCGGATTACCAGCTTTCTCTTGCCATCGGAAAGGAAGGCCAGAATGCGAGACTGGCAGCCAGACTGACCGGATTCAAAATCGATATCAAGAGTGAATCACAGGCCAGAGAAGCCGAAGACTGGTATGATGATTACGAAGACGAATATTATGACGACGACGAATACTACGATGACGATGAATTCTTTGACGAAGATTTTGATTTCGATGAGGATGCGGAAAATGAAATTGAAGAGCCATCGGATGAAGAATTTGCAGAAACAATGACGGAATAAACGTTTGACAGGGAGGCGGATACGTTGCAGAAAATAAAAAAAATTCCGATGCGGCAATGTATCGGCTGCAGGGAAAGAAAAGAGAAGAAAAATCTGATACGAATGGTACGCACGCCGGAGGGGGAAGTGCTGGCAGATGAAAGCGGCAGAAAAAACGGCAGAGGCGCCTATCTGTGCAGGGATTTGCGCTGTCTGGAAAAAGCCGTGAAAAGCGGCGCGCTGAACCGGGCTTTTCAGATCAATATGTCGGAAGAAGAGATTGAGCAATTAAAATGTCAAGTGGAGAATATGAATGAAAAACAATAGAATGGACGGTCTGCTGTCCATTGCGGCAAAAGCCGCAAAAGTGGAAAGCGGGGAATTTTGTACCGAAAAAGCCGTGAAGTCCGGAAAGGCATATCTGGTTCTGTGTGCGGAGGACGCTTCGGAAAATACCAGAAAGCATTTTTCGGACATGTGCGCATATTATCAAGTACCTTTTTATTGTTCTCATACAAAAGAAAGCCTGGGACACTGTATCGGAAAAGAGATGCGGGCATGTATGGCTTGTACCGATTTTGGATTGAGCAATGCCATGATGGAGTATCTGGACGGGAAAGAAGAGAAAACAGGAGGAAAAAAGCATGCCTAAAATGAGAGTACACGAGTTGGCGAAGGAAATAAATAAAACGAGCGCGGAATTAATTGAGCTCCTGAATAAAATGAAAATTACGGACAAAACGCATGCGAGCATGCTTTCCGAAGAGGAGGTTGCCCGTGTAAAGCATATTCTGGCCAGAAAGCGGAGGCCTCCTGAGAAAAAGCGTAAAAATATCATTCAGGTATTCAATCCGCACAATTCCAGAATGAGCGGCGGCCCGGATGAACGTCTGAAAAAGAAAGCCGCGGAGCAAAAGGCGGAGGAAGAATATAAGCGCAAAAAACAGGAAGAACAGCGTCTGGAAGCGGAGCGTCAGGCTGCGCTTGCCAGAGAAGCAACGCTGGCGAAGATCGCCCAGCGGCTGAAGGCAGATGCGCCGGAAGAGCAGTCAAAGGACAAGGATGCCGCATCGAAAACCCAGCCGGCAGCCGCCACGGAGGCCCCTGTAAAGAATGCGCAGAAACCGGAAACGGACGCAGCGCCGGAAAAAACGCAGGAAACGGGTGCGGCATCGAATGAAAACAGAAAGACCGCGGCCAGGCAGGCGGATGTGGAAGCAGCAGAACGCCCGCGCGCCCAGAGACCGGCGCGAAACGATGCAGGCCGCAGCGGCAGAGGCGATGGCCAGCGGCCGGTCAGAAATGACGGGCAGCGCGGCGGGCGGCCGGAGGGCGCCAGAAAAGACAGGGATGCTTCCTTTGCACGGAAAGATGCAAATAATCGTCCGGCAAGAGACGGCCAGTATAAAGACAGGCCAAGAGGCGCATTTCATGATAATACAAGAAGAGATCCGCGAAATGAGCAGAAGCAGGGCCGCTTTTCCGGCGGCAGGGATCAGGACAGAAAGAAAGATCGGATTTCTTCTGATTTTGCAATGCAGCAGCAGAAAAATGAGCGGAGCAATCAGCGAAAGGATAAAGACAAAGACCGGGTAAAGAAGGATCATGACCGCTTTGAACATCAGGGCAGCAAGGTCAGAAACAATAAAAACCAGATCAAAGCGCCTGTTGCGAAACCGGTAAAGAAAGAGCCGGAAGAGGAAGTGATCAAATCCATTATCCTGCCGGAAAAACTGACGATCCGCGAACTGGCGGAAAAAATGAAGATCCAGCCTGCAGTGATTGTTAAAAAGCTGTTCCTGCAGGGTACCATGGTGACGGTCAATGCGGAGATCGATTACGATACGGCGGAGGAAATCGCGCTGGAGTTCAACTGCATCGCGGAACCGGAAGTCAAGGTAGATGTCATTGCGGAACTTCTGAAAGAAGAAGAGGAAGATCCGGCAACGCTGGAAAAACGCGCGCCGGTCGTCTGCGTCATGGGGCATGTCGATCATGGAAAAACCTCATTGCTTGACGCCATCAGACATACAAGAGTGACCGACAAAGAGGCAGGCGGCATCACCCAGGCCATCGGCGCTTATGTGGTCGAATGCAATGGACGGGATATCACGTTTTTGGATACGCCGGGACACGAGGCGTTTACCGCTATGCGTATGCGGGGCGCCAATGCCACGGATATCGCGATTCTGGTGGTATCTGCGGATGACGGTATTATGCCGCAGACTATTGAGGCCATCAATCATGCGAAAGCGGCAGAAGTGGAAATCATTGTCGCCATCAATAAAATCGACAAACCGGACGCCAACGTTGCCCGCGTCATGCAGCAGCTGACGGAATATGATCTGGTACCGGAAGAATACGGCGGATCCACCATTGTTGTGCCGGTATCCGCAAAAACCCGGGAAGGTATCGATAATCTGCTGGAAATGGTTCTGTTAAGCGCTGATATTCTGGAGCTGAAAGCCAATCCCAACCGCCGTGCCCGTGGTATTGTGATCGAAGCAAAACTGGATAAGGGAAAAGGCCCCGTGGCTACCATTCTGGTGCAGAAGGGTACGCTGCATGTAGGGGATTTCATAGCGGCCGGCTCCTGTTACGGCAGAGTCCGGGCAATGTTAAACGACAAGGGCCAGCAGGTCAAACAGGTAGGTCCTTCTACCCCGGTGGAAATCCTTGGATTCAACGACGTGCCCCAGGCAGGCGACGTTTTTGTGAATCCCGCCACCGATAAGGAAGCCAAACATTTTGCGGAAACCTTTATCGCCCAGAACAAGGAGAAACTGCTGGAAGACACGAAGTCCAGCATGTCGCTGGAAGACCTGTTCTCGGAAATCAAGGCAGGCAATGTCAAGGAACTGAATCTGATTGTCAAGGCAGATGTGCAGGGCTCCGTGGAAGCGGTCAAGAGCAGTCTGATCAAGCTTTCCAATGATGAAGTGGTAGTGAAAGTCATTCACAGCGC
>CANRGZ010000107.1 GCA_947630295.1 uncultured Lachnospiraceae bacterium
TCCGCCATATGTTCCTGCAAAAGAATCCACCTCCGTTTCAATATATGAACATTTATTCATATGTTGAATTATTTATAACACAACGCTCCCTGTCCTGTCAAGAAAAAAAGTACCGAAATCCTCGGATTTCGATACTTTTCTGTTTAAACGTGTGTCACCAGGCATTTGCTCTTTCCCTGAATCGTCACGCTGTATTTTCCCGCTTTCAGGAAAAAGCTGCTGCCCTTCTGAAACGTCAGCTTCGTGGTCCCGTCGCTGATCGTGCCTTCTCCTTCAATAAACAGTACGGAAACAAAGGAGGCCTCGTCCACATCGATCACCGCCCGGTCCCAGGTTTCGTACAGGCTGCTGACAAAATATTTGCAGCTGCCCAGCTTCTGCACCTGATATCCGTCATAGGCCTTACATTCCCTGTCTGCACTGGTTTCAAAATTTCCACCGGCGCAGCCGATCACATCCAGCGCTTTTTCGATATGCAGCGGGCGCTTGTGCAGGAAGCTGTCCGGTCTTCCGTAATCGTACAGCCGGTAGGTGCTGTTGGAGTTTTGCTGAATTTCACACAGCAGTACGCCGTCTCCCAGTGCGTGCACGCAGCCGGGCTCGATCCATACTGTGTCTCCGCTTTTTACCGGCACTTCATTCAAAATTTCCAGAATGCTGCCGCTTCGGATACGCTCCCGGATTTCCTCCTTTCCGACGGGACGGGAAAATCCGTGGTAGATCTTCGCGCCTTCCTTTGCCTCCAGAATGTACCACATTTCATATTTTCCGTATTCGCCTTCATTGGACAATGCATACTCATCGTCCGGATGTACCTGCAAAGACAACGGCGCCGCGGCATCCAGAAATTTGATCAGCAGCGGGAAACGCGGCATCTGCGCCGCCTTCCAGCCCCAGCTTTCTCTTCCGATGCGTTCCAGATAATTTCCGAACCGCATTCCCTTGTATCTGCCTTCCGCAATCACCGACTGGCCGTCTTCATGGGCGGACAGTTCCCAGCTTTCCGCAATTCGTTCCAGGTCGGTTTTTTTCTGGAACTCCGTCCGAATCCGGCTGCCGCCCCAGATATAATCCTGAAATGCCGGCGACAGCTTTACGATATTGGGGAACCGCATATGTCCGGAGGTACTCTGCCGCAACGACAATTCCTTCCGGTCTTTTTCAATCTTTCCGGTAATGGTGCGGATGATGGTCACAGGCACTTCGCCGGTATTTTCTATTTTATGGAAAATGCCGTCGCCGATATCGGCGCTTTCCCCCGCTTTCCTGGAGAAAGATGCGCCGTCTACCGTCAGAAGCGCCTCTCCCTCGGTAATCACCCAGTGTTCCCGCCGATCGGTATGCCGGTGTTCGGCAATGGTATGTCCCGGATAGATCACGCTTTTTTTCACCACATAGCCGGTATCCTCCACCAGCACTTCCTGGGTACCGTAAGGATAATAAAGCACCTTATGATCGTTGAAATAGGATGGATATTTTGCGCCGTAATCCGCAGCCAGCGTGCGGATCCGGTCCGTCTCCTGCGGTTTCCCGATCAGGGTCACGTCCTGTGTATGTACAATGGTCAGATCTTTTACGCCGTCTGCCACCACCAGGTGCCGGTCCGCCGCATTGACAATGCTGACGTTTTCACAGTCCCTTAAAATCACCGGATGCTTTTCAAAAACGATATCCTCAAAGCGGTCAATGCTCTTCCAGAAAAATGCGGCGTTGACTGCTTTCAGTCCGTTATGCCGCCGCAGTACCGCTTCTTCCAGAGACAGCTGGGGAAGCGCTTCCAGCAGCGCCGCGGAAAACTGAATCGTATCCAGACCCCGTTTCGTATTTTTGACAATTTCTTCGCAGGCCGCATACAGTCCGGGCTGCTGCATCTGAAAGGCGCGCAGCATATCTCCTGCGCAAAACAGGGTCATGCCGGTATGAACCAGGGCGTTTTCTTCGATCAGCCGTTTTGCCGTTTCCCGATCCGGCCGGACAAAAAAACCGGTAACATCCTCTCCGCTGCAGGTCATATAGCTTACCTCCGAAACATCCTGCAGCGCAGGCGCCGCAAATACCACGATATTGCCCTGCTTGGCCGCCTCTTTTGCCTTCAGCACCGCTTCCTGATAATGCTTGTCCCCCGCCAGGATATCGGCGGATACCGCAAGAATCAGCTCTGTCGGATTGGACAGCATACAGGCAAGCGCCACCGCCGCCGCGGTACCCGCGGGACGATCTTCCAGAAAACAGCGGTAGGTCAGTCCCTGAAACGCCTTCATCTGCCCGTCTACAATAAAATGATAGGACAGGCTGGTGGAAATCAGAAATTCATCGCAAAAGGGAAGATTCCTCACTACAGTCTCCTGCAGTGAGGAACGATTCTGATGAATATCCATAAATTGTTTGGGGTAATTCTTTCTGGACAAGGGCCAGAGACTGTCGCCGCTGCCTCCGGCCAGTATCAGGCATTTCATTTGCCTTCCTCCATATAATATGTAGCGGCACGCGCGCGTCCGCCGTTTTAAACCGTAATGTGTCCTTTTTTACGGAGGACAAAGATGACTTCATCCACACTGTTTTCGCAGATTTCTTCCGTTCCGGCTTCAACCATGACGCGAACCAGAGGCTCCGTTCCGCTGGCCCGTACCAGGATCCTGCCGTCGTCTCCCAGCCGCTTCGCTTCTTTTTCAATTGCGGCTTTCACATCGGGGTCTTCCATCGCCGCCGTCTTGTCGCCGACCGTGACATTTTTCAGTACCTGCGGATATACGGTAAATCCCTTGACCATATCTTCGATGCGTTTTTTCGAAGCAATGACCATGTCCATGACCATCAGCGAGGTCAGAATGCCGTCGCCGGTATTGGCGAATCTGCTGAAAATGATATGTCCGGACTGTTCGCCGCCCAGACTGTAATTGTTTTTCTGAATACACTCGTAAACGTACTTATCGCCCACCGGCGTGGTCTCATAGCGGATGCCTGCCTCGTCAAAGGCCTTGTACAGTCCGTAATTGGACATTACCGTGGTCACCACCGTGTCATTCTGCAGTCTGCCTTTGCTCTTTAAATATTTCCCGGCGGCATAGAGAATGCCGTCGCCGGAAATCACTTCCCCATGACTGTCCACGCAGAGACAGCGGTCGGCGTCCCCGTCATAAGCGAAACCGATATCCAGCCCTTCATTTCTGACCAGCTGGCAAAGTCCCTCAATATGCGTGGAACCACAGTTGCTGTTGATATTGGTGCCGTCCGGCGCATCGTTAATCACATAGGTTTTCGCACCCAGGGTATCAAACACGTTTTTTGCAATGGAAGACGCGCTTCCGTTGGCGCAGTCCAAACCCACGCGCACGCCTTTAAAGGATTTGGTGGGTATGGAAATGAGATGTCCGATATACCGGTTCCGGCCGGCGCTGAAATCCACGACCTTGCCGATGCGTTCCCGTTTGGCAAAGGGGATTTCAAACTGCCCGTCAATATACTGCTCTATTTTTTCAATCACGCTTTCTTCCAGCTTCTCTCCATAGCCGTTCAAAAGCTTGATGCCATTGTCGTAATACGGATTGTGGCTTGCGGAAATCATAATGCCACAGGCGAAATCTTCCGTGCGCACCGCATAAGAAACCGACGGCGTCGTGGTTACATGCAGAAAATAGGCGTCCGCACCGGTAGATACCAGTCCTGCCGCCAAGGCCTGCTCAAACATATAACTGCTGCGTCTCGTGTCCTTGCCGATGACGATTCTGCATGATTTTCCGTTTCCGTAATACCAGCCCAGAAATTTACCGACCTGAAATGCCGTTGAGGCGTTCAGCGTCACATTTGCCTCGCCTCTGACGCCGTCTGTTCCGAAATATTTGCCCATACCAGCTTCCTCCCTGTTATCTCATTAAGGTAACGGCACGCGCGCCCACTTGGGCGCACCTGCCAAGTCGTAGGAAGGCATTGAAAGTTATGCTTCGCATAAGCCTTCCTACTTCCCGCAACATTTCTTATATTTCAAACCGCTGCCGCAGGGACAGGGATCGTTTCTTCCGACTTTCGCTTCCTTCCGGACCGTTCCGGAATGCTTCTGGTCCATGTAAAGCTCCCGGCGTTTCTCCTCGGAAAGCAGCGCGTCCCATTCCGGAAGCTCATACAGCCAGTCGGCCTTTGCCTCCACCATATGCCAGTACAGCTTTTCCGGATCATAGTCTAAGCTGACCATTGTTTTTTCCGTCATCTTTTCGACGTTGTTTTCTTTTTTCAGGCTGTCGTTGATGCCGTCCAGAAACCCCGTCATGGTCATCACATCGATATCAAACTGCGCCGCCAGGGCTTTGACGCTGCCCTTGACCGGTGTATCCGGCTGCGCCAGCAGCTGCCGGTAGATTTCCTTTTCCTTTGCAAAATAATCCTTCCAGAATCTTTTTGCTTCTTTTGTGTTCTGATCCTGTGCGTATGCGGCTTCCCGCCACTGTTCCAGTAATGTCGCCATAATCTTTTCTTCCTTTGTTTATTTCAGCAGTTTTTTCAGTTCTTCCATAAAAGTATTGACGTCTTTAAATTCTCTGTAAACCGAGGCAAAGCGCACGTAAGCCACTGCCTCCAGATCTTTTAATTTATTCATAACGATTTCGCCGATCACGGTAGACGGGATTTCCCGCACTTCCATATTGAAAAGTTCGGTTTCCAC
>CANRGZ010000108.1 GCA_947630295.1 uncultured Lachnospiraceae bacterium
CGGTGAGGAGTTATTTGATTTTAATAACAAAAAAATGCCGTAAATATACGGCTTGCGGCGTTTCGCAAACGCCTAATATAATTATTTATAGAGGAGGAATCGATGATGTCAAACCATATCATTACCATCGGCCGTGAAGTCGGCAGCGGCGGCCGTGAAATCGGGGAACGGCTTGCCCGGGAACTCAATATAGAATGTTATGACAGAAAACTGCTGGAGCATACGGCTAAGGAAAGCGGTTTGTGTGAAGAGGTGCTGGAACACCATGACGAGAAAAAACGATCCAGTTTTCTGTATTCGCTGGTGATGGAGCCCCACAATGCAGGCTTCGGCGGATCCCCTTATGCGGAAATGCCCATTGATCAGAAGGTTTTTCTGACCCAGTACAATACCATCAAAAAACTGGCGGAACAGGGTTCCTGCATTTTTGTGGGACGCTGCGCAGACTACGTACTGGCACAGCAGGATCACGTTTTGAACGTATTCATTACCGCAAACAAAGCGTTTAAAGTCAAACGTCTGATGGAGCAGTACAATTTGACGGAAAAGAAGGCCATGGACCTGATCGTCAAAAAGGATCGGGAACGCAGTTCTTATTATAATTATTATACGTCTCAGAAATGGGGCAATGCCAAAAGCTATGATCTTTGTATCGACAGTTCGAAGTTCGGTATCGACGGTACGGTACAGGTCATCAAAAACGCATTAAACTACAGATAAAAAAAATTCCGGCAGAAGAGATGTCTGCCGGAATTTTTCTTTTTATGACAGGGTTGTATTTACTGCCGCAAATGCACCACATTGGCTGCATGGCGTTTACGGTCTTCCTGTATCGCGGCATAATGTTTTTTCGTGGTATTGACATCTTTGTGGCCCAGAACGTCCGCCACCAGATAAATATCGCCGGTTTCCCGGTAAAGATTGGTGCCATAGGTGCTGCGCAGCTTATGGGGCGTGATTTTCTTCAACGTCGTTACGTTCTGGGCATATTTTTTGACCAGCCGTTCCACGCTGCGCACGGTGATCCGCTGATTTTTCAGGGAAATAAACAAAGCCGTTTCCGACCCGGGTTCCGGTTCCAGATGGTTCCTGTCGTTGTTGAGATAATCGATCAGCGCGTCCGCCACCTCATCGCCGAAATAGACGATATCCTCATTGCCGCCTTTTCGAATGATTTTAATGGAATTGTTTTTGAAATCCACGTCGTCCAGATTCAAACCGACACACTCCGACACTCGAACACCTGTTCCCAGCAGAAGGGTAATGATCGCCACGTCGCGCAGTCTGGTTTTTTTATGAGAACGCAGCTGGGCTTCGGTGAGTTTTTCGCCGGATTCAACCATATCCAGCATTTCAGCCACCTCGTCGGGATCCAGCCGGATGATGTTTTTGCTGTGGCGCTTCGGATTTTCAATCTGCATGGCCGGATTGGAATGGATCATTTCTTTTTTATAGAAATAATTATACATGGAACGCAATGCGGCCAGTTTACGTAAAATCCCGGAATCCTTGTTGACACGCTGCAGATCGTTATTTTCATAAGATTGCAGATAAGAAAGATATTCTTCAATATCCATGGGCGTCAGCTGATCCAAAACATCCAACGAAAATGCGGAAATTTCCGTTTCGGCAAACACAGGATTGTTTTCTTTGATAAAATGAAAAAAAACGCGTAAATCATATGCATAGGACAAACGGGTCCGTGTGGATTTCGTAGTTTCCATGGAAAGAAAATAGGATTTGCAGAATCCCGGAAGTTCACGGATGATTTTCCGCATTTTCCGAATGTTTTCCAGATCGTTTTGTTCTTTATAATTTTGACTGACAGCCATGATAACCACTCCTCTATAAAAAACACAGCATTCGTGTCGTAAAATTATGATTTTGCGACATCATCTATATGAAATCATAGCACACTCTCACCCTTTTGTCCAGCCTTATTTTACAAAAGAATCGTAAATGGTCCGTCATTTTCCAGCGTGATTTTCATATCCGCGCCAAAGCTTCCATGGGCCACTGGAATATTTTTTTCTTCCGCATAATGAATCATAAATTCGTATAACTGATTGGCGTATTCCGGTTTACCTGCTTCGATAAATGACGGCCGGTTTCCTTTTTTACAATTTGCATATAAGGTAAACTGTGAAACAATCATCAGGCTGCCGCCTACGTCGTTTAGGCTCAGGTTCGTTTTGCCGTTTTCATCTTCAAAAATGCGCAAATTGATGATTTTATCCGTGATTTTTGCAACTTCCTCCTCCGTATCTTCATTTCCGAAGCCTGCAAATACCAGCAGCCCTTTTCCGATTTTTGAATACAGCGCGCCGTCGATGTGCACTTCGGCGTAATTGACTCTCTGTATGACAAATTTCATCCTCTGCTCTCTTCTTTCCTTGCGTTTTTTTCTTCGTTATTTTAGAATAGATGGAACGATCATACAAGAGGAATATCCAAATGAAATTACAAAAACTTTTAAGCTATGTCCGCCGGGCCGTGGACGATTATCATATGATTGCGGAGGGCGACAAAATTGCCGTAGGAATTTCCGGCGGCAAGGATTCTCTGGCGCTGCTTTATGCCCTTGCCCATCTGCGCAGATTCTATCCGTCTTCCTTTGAACTGGCGGCGGTCAGCGTGGATCTGGGCTTTCCCGGCTTTGATCCGACGGAAATCGAACAACTTTGCGCATCTTTGGGCGTCAGCTATTACGTGCATAAAACCGAGATTTATGACATTGTATTTCATGCCCGCCGGGAGGAAAATCCCTGCTCCCTGTGTACAAAAATGCGCAAAGGGGCTTTTAATACCTTCGTACAGGGAATGGGCTGCAACAAAGTGGCTTACGGCCATCATATGGACGATGCCATTGAAACCCTGCTGATGTCGCTGATTTTCGAAGGGCGGGTCCACTGCTTTTCGCCGGTTACCCTGCTTGACCGGATGCAGATTACGGCCATACGGCCCCTGATTTATGTGCCGGAAGCGGATATCATCGGCTTTAAAAACAAATATCAGCTGCCGGTGATGCCCAAATTGTGCCCCAATGACGGTATATCCCGCCGGGAATATGTAAAAGACCTGATTCGGGAAATAGACAAAAATGCCCCTGGGGTCAGATCCCGGATGTTTACGGCCATCTTAAACGGAAAAATCAAGGGCTGGGAAAAGGACTGATCCTGTGGTTCCTTTTGTGCACAAGAACATCTGTTCTTGCTTTTTGGAATATGCAATGGTATAATCAATTACAGTAATTTTCAAAAAAGCGACCAAGGGGATCAAATGATGAATACAGATACGAATTTAAGCGGAAATCAGAAAAAAATTCTGGATACGATCCGGCACTTCGTACAGGAAAAGGGTTACGCCCCTTCCGTCCGGGACATCTGTGCCGCTACCGGGATACGCTCCACCTCTACGGTACACCTGCATCTGAAAAATCTGGAAAAACTGGGCTTTATCCGGAAAGATCAGACCAAATCCAGAGCCATCGAGCTGTTGGATGAAGAAAAAATCGATTTTCCTTCCGATGCGGACACCCGCACCGCTTTTGTACCGGTGGTTGGACGCGTTGCAGCCGGCATGCCCATTCTCGCCCAGCAGAATATCGTTGGCAGTTTTCCGATTCCGGAGGAGCATCTGCCAAAAAATGACGTGTTTATCCTGCGGGTCAAGGGTGACAGTATGATCAACGCCGGTATTTTTGACGGGGATTATATTCTTGTGGAGCGTGTACAGACCGCGGAGAACGGAGAAATTGTCGTTGCCCTGATCGACGACGGCGCCACGGTGAAAACCTTCTACAAAGAAACGGATCACATCCGTCTGCAACCGGAAAACGATACCATGGAACCGATTCTGGTCAAAGACGTGGAAATATCCGGCCGGCTGATCGGTGTATTTCGATTTTTACGATAATTCAGAAAAGACAAAAATGCCGGCAGAGCAAAATCTGCCGGCATTTATCATATACGATTTTATTCTTCATCCAGATTGCCCGGTTCAATGTTCAGTCCGTCGCTCCAGATTTTTTCAATGTCATAGAACAGCCGGTCTTCTTCGGAAAAGATGTGTACAATGACGTCACCGTAGTCCATTAAAATCCAGCTGGCTGAGCTGTACCCTTCAATCTGACGGGGATGCTCTCCTTCTTTTGCCAGGTCTTCCGAAACAAAATCACAGAGAGACTGAATATGATTTTTGTTTTTGCCGCCTGCAATGATAAAATAATCGGCCAGGATGGAGATCTTTGAAATATCAATGATCTTGATGTCCACTGCCATTTTGTCATCCAGTGCGTGATAAATGATTTTTGCTTTGCCTTTGCTTGTCATTGGAAATACCTCCCTCATAAGTATTCTTTATAATAATCGTATGCGATTTGTGTCACGGGATCAATCTCACCGCCAAAGCTCTGCAGGTACTGTAAGGTGTCGTGCATGACCAGCGCCACGGCGCGGTCCAGATTTTCAAAGGCCGTTTTGCGGATGAGCGCCAGACAGCTTTATCTTCTTGTCGGCAGGAATACACTTCGCGCAGTCATGCAAAAGTCCGGCCAGCATCGCCTGTTCTATA
>CANRGZ010000109.1 GCA_947630295.1 uncultured Lachnospiraceae bacterium
TACGTAGCCGTTGGATACGCAGTCGGACAGCCCCTCCGGAATCTCGCTGAGAACGGGAACATTTGCGGCCAGATAGGATTGGGACGCCCCGATGTCCCGGATAAAAGCGGCCTGCCCCGCCGGGGTGGAAAGCAGGGACAGAACCTGCCGGGCGGCGTTTAAAATATCTTCCTTACCGGGCTTTGCCAGCGCGGCATTCAGGCCGAGAAAAGCAGTTGGGGCGGCAATGGTCCAGGAATGATTTGATTCTTCGCTTAAGAAAGGGAACATGGCGAATTCATATTGGTCGCTGCCGGCGTTTAAAGTGTCTAAAAACTGAACCGAGCTGTAAGTAAGCAGCAGGGTCCCGTTTTGCATCCGTTCCTGCACCGGCGTCATATTGCCCCGGTTATTGTCCAGGTGCGCCGGATCAAGGTATCCTTTTTCCACCATAGCGGAAGACAGGTTGAGACATTGTTTCATACCATCGGAAAAGCTGTCTTCCCGCCGGGTCAGGCGATCCCGCCAGATGACTCCCGAGGCGCGGCCTAAAAAGTCAGGAACCTGGGCGCCAATAAAATAAGAAGATACGGTGGTCATATCGTTGGACGCTATGGCGAACATGACGCCGTCGTCGCTCATCCCCAGATGCTGCGTGGCCGCGGCGTCCATCATGGACAGCAGCGCGCCGGTGCTGTCCGGCGCCCTGGTAATTCCTGCCTGCGCCGCCAGCGTAGCATTGTAAATATAGCCGTAATACTGACCGGGAAGGGGCAGGAACAGGGTCTTGCCGTCAATGAGCAGGCTCTGGGAAATGCCTGCCTGATAGGCAGAGGCAAATTCCTGGGCGCTCAGATCCAGCGCATAGTTGCCCACATCTCCGGTAGGCATAGTTGTGGTAATAATATCGGATCCGTGGCCGGTGCGCAGGCGGCGCTCGCTTTCGCCGTCAATGGTGGCCATGGCGTTGTGCTCGATCTGCAGGTCGATCTCAGGATAGGTTTCCTCCACCAGTGCTTCAAAATTGGGCAGATCGTTGGTATACAGCATAGTCACCGGAACTCGCGTTCCGGCGTCGTCCTCAGTTTTCTTTGCTGTATCCGGGTTTGTATCAGAGCCGCAGCCGGCCAGCTGAAAAAACATCAGGCAGATCAGAACCAGAGGCATGCCTCTTTTTTTTATGTTTCGAATAATACCATTCGTCGGCTTTTTCTGATCCATGCGCATCCTCCCTCTGCAATGTATAAAAAACAGTCACGCGATTATTTGATACAATATCATCTTAATAGTATACATCTGAATCGTGCAGAAATCTACTGTCGGTTGCAGGAATTATGATTGGATGATTGCCGCATTGGGCAAAAACGGTTTTACTGTAAGGGAAGCATCGCTTTTGTCCCTTCTGCTGCGGGACTGGTTCTTGCAGGAGAAGTGATTCGGGATCTGATAAAAAAAGCCCCCGCCGCAGACGCCGGCAGGGGAGAAGTGCTTTAAGGATTATCAGAATCGGCAGGATTGACATGCACCATGATATGCTTGACCTTCATAAACCGTTTTTCAATGGCGTCATGGACCCGCTCCGCGATGGCGTGGCTTTCCCGTAAGGGCATGCTGCCGTCGGCGCTGATTTCGATATCTACGTAAATTTTGTTGCCGAAGACCCGGGTATGGATCAGATCCACACGGATGACGTCCGCCTGTTCCGCCGCGCACTGACAGATGGCGGCTTCCATTTCTTCACTGCAGGCGTGATCCACCATCTGGGAAATGGCGTCCCGGAAAATATCATAGGCTGCCTTGAAAATGAACAGGCAGATGATCAGCGTGGCGATGGTATCCAGCATCGGATATCCCATCCGGGCGCCTGCGACGCCCACCAGCGCGCCTACGGAAGACAGGGCGTCGCTGCGGTGATGCCAGGCGTCGGCCATCAGCGCGCCGGAATCCAGTCGCTTTGCGTAAAACCGGGTATACCAGTACATGGCTTCTTTGCAGACAATGGAGATCAGAGCGGCCACCAGCGCCAGTACGCCGGGAATAACGATATGCTGCCGGCTGTTTCCGCTGATTTTTTCCAGGGCAGTGTCGCCGATGAACAGGCCGCTGACCAGCAGAAGCACAGACAGCACAATGGCGGCGACGCATTCAAAGCGTTCATGTCCGTAAGGATGGTCCTTGTCGGAGGCTTTCGCGGACAGTTTGACGCCGATGATCACAATGATGCTGCTGACCACATCGGAAGCGGAATGTACCGCATCACTGATCATGGCGCCGGAATGTGCGAAAATACCGGCAAAGGCTTTAAATACAGACAAGGCGGCGTTGCCGATGATGCTGACAAGGGATACCTTGACGGCTGTTTTTTCATAATGTGCATCCTCCGCCGAAAGGCGGAGATTTGTTTCTTTCGATTTTTTCATGGTAAACTCCATTTCGCCGGAAAATCCGGAGATACAGAACAGAAACTTACATTTATTCCTACTTTTACACTTTATTCGTATGATGTCAAGCAAAAACTGTTCCGATACCGGTTGGAAAGACCACAGGAAAAATGCGTAAATAATTGCTGCCTTAGTTGACACGCGGCAGACAGTTGATTATAATAAAGAAAACCTGACACAAGGAGACTTGCGATCCGAAGGAAAGGTGCTTAAAATTCGTAGGTAAGCCCCCGACTGCAGTGTCAGCCGGGGGTTTTCGTTTTTTCGAAAATTTCAAATGCTATTATAATAAAAAGAGAGGTGCTTCGAATGGAAACAAGAGTCGCCGTCATCGGCATTATCGTGGAAAATCCGGATGCGGTGGAAGCATTGAACGGTTTGCTCCATGATTACAGTGCATATATCATCGGGCGAATGGGTCTGCCCTACCGCAAGAAAAACATCAACGTCATCAGCGTGGTGGTGGACGCGCCCCAGGATGTGATCTCGGCGCTGTCGGGTAAAATCGGAAATCTGCAGGGCGTCAGCGCAAAGGCGGCTTATTCCAATGTCATTACCCATGCATGAAGCGGTGATGCCGCTGGCAAAACAGCTGAAAGAGACCCATGCCCTTTCCCTTGCGGAATATGAAGCCCTGATTCGATACCGGACGCCGGAAACGGCGGCGTATCTGGCCGAAGAAGCAGTGAGGGTTCGGAAAGAAATTTACGGAAACCAGGTTTTTGTACGGGGGCTGATTGAATTCAGCAACTACTGCAGAAACGACTGCCTGTACTGCGGCATCCGCAGAAGCAACACATCGGCTGAGCGCTACCGGCTGCAGGAGGAAGAAATCCTATCCTGCTGTGAGGAAGGATATGAACTGGGATTTCGCACCTTTGTGCTGCAGAGCGGGGAGGACGGCGCATATTCGGACGAGCGGCTGTGCGCCCTCATACGCCGGATCAAAGAGGCGCACCCGGACTGTGCGGTGACGCTGTCCATCGGGGAGCGCAGTTTTGCAAGTTACAAGAAGCTGTATCAGGCAGGCGCGGACCGGTATCTTTTGCGGCATGAAACCGCGGATCGGGCCCACTATGAAGCGCTGCATCCGAAAGAAATGTCTTTTCAGCACCGGATGGAATGTCTGCAGGCCCTCCGGCAGATCGGTTATCAGACCGGCTGCGGATTTATGGTAGGGTCGCCGGGACAGACGCCCCATACCCTGGCCGAAGACCTGAAATTCGTGGAAAGCTTCCGGCCGGACATGTGCGGCATCGGGCCCTTCATCCCGCACCATGAAACGCCTTTCGCCAATGAAGCGGCAGGCACGGTGGAGCTGACCTGTTACCTGTTGTCGATTCTGCGGCTGATTTATCCGCCGGTGCTGCTGCCGTCCACCACGGCTTTAGGCACCATCGACCCGAAAGGCAGAGAAAAAGGCATTCTGGCAGGTGCAAATGTACTGATGCCCAATCTGTCCCCGCGAACCGTGCGGAAAAAATATGATCTGTATGACAACAAAATCTGTACCGGCGAGGAGGCGGCGGAGTGCCGCGGCTGTCTGGAAGCACGGATTTCCGCCATCGGATACAAAATCGTAACGGACCGCGGAGACATAAGAAAATAAAAGAAAAAGAGGAGAAAAGTTGTGGCAGTATATGATCCGAAATCTTTAAAAGCAGAAGAATTTATTAA
>CANRGZ010000110.1 GCA_947630295.1 uncultured Lachnospiraceae bacterium
GTTTGCTGTTCAGGTCCTCATAGGTCTCCTGCTCGTTTTTCAGACAGCACATCAGCCGTCCGCACAGCCCGGAGATTTTGGTGGGATTCAGGGATAATCCCTGTTCCTTTGCCATCTTAATGGACACCGACGCAAAATCGGACAGATAGCTGCTGCAGCACAGTTCCCGGCCGCAGATGCCCATGCCGCCGCAGATCTTCGTCTCATCCCGAACGCCGATCTGCCGCAGTTCAATACGGGTCTTAAATACAGACGCCAGATCCTTGACCAGTTCTCTGAAATCCACTCTGCCGTCCGCCGTAAAATTAAACAATACCTTGCTGCCGTCAAAGGCATACTCCGCACTGACCAGCTTCATTTCCGGATTGTGCTTGTTGATTTTCTCCTGGCAGATGCGCATGGCATCGGCCTCTTTTTCACGATTTTCCCGGACTTTTCTTTCATCGTCCTCCGTGGCGATCCGCACAATTTCCTTCAGCGGGCTGACGACGTCTTCCTCTTTGACCATCAGCTCCGGCAGCACTACCGTTCCATATTCAATGCCGTTTGCGGTTTCTACGATAACCCCCATATCCCGTTCCATTTTCAGATCTTTCGGGTCAAAATAATATACCTTTCCGGCTCTTTTGAATTTTACACCGACAACCTTTATCATAAATAACTCTCCTTTATTGTCAGAAGCAGCAACTCCATGACCAGATCAAATTTTACATTCGCTTTCAGCCGCAGTCCGGCGTTGGTGACTGCGCTTAAAATCTGCTCCAGTCCCCGGTAAGACGACATTTGCGCCTGGCTGCGTATATCGGAAATCGCATCCCGAAACAGGCAGTAATCCGGGTTTGCCGTCGCCTTGAACATCAGCACGTCATGATACCAGACAAACAGAAATTCCAGATATTTTTCTATTTTATCCTTATAACCCGCGATTTCCTTGATCCGCGCAATCACGTCAAACACGTCTGTGGAAGGGATCACCTTAGCCAGCGTGATGGCCGCATCCCGCGTTGTATAAAACTCCTCCATATTGGCCATTTCAATGGCTTTTCCGATATTGCCCTGGGCGAATACGGCGCAGATATCGGCCTTGTAATCCGATACCTGATATTCTTCGATCAAAAACTGCCGGATAACGTCCTTGGGCACCTCTCCGCAGCGCAGCCGCACCATACGGGATAATACCGTATCCAGAATGCCGCTTTCATTTTCCGTCAGCAGCAGGATCACCCCATAGGCCGGCGGTTCCTCCAGCGTCTTCAGCAGGGCATTCTGTGCCTGGGGTGTCATCAGATGGGCGTCTTCCATAATGAATACTTTATGGCTCCCGTAATACGGGCGCACCGACATGGGCACCACCAGCTGGCTGCGGATTTCATCCACGGAAATGCTGCCCGGTTTTTCATGTGTAATATAGAGAATGTCCGGATGGCAGCCTGCCAGCGCCTTTTTGCAGGAATCACAGACCATACAGGGCCTGTCCGTCTGATTTTCGCACAGCAGCGCCGCCGCAAATGTATCTGCAATGGTTCTTTTCCCGCTGCCATCCGCGCCGCTGATCAGACAGGCGTGAAATACGTCCTGATGTTCCAGTGCTTCCGTCAGATATTTTTTTATATTTGCATGTCCTTTGATTTTGTCCCAACCGGTCATTTTGACTCCCTTATATCTCTGTGTTTTAATATTTCTTCTTTCACCGCGCGCAGACAGGCCGAAAACTCCTGATTTTCAAAGCTGCGTTCCAGATGCAGCGCATCCAGCTTGTCCTTTGCAAAATCCCGGCTGTCTGCAAGAAACCGCCGGCAGATTTCCTCATAGGCAGGCGAGGTTTCCTGCCGCTGCCGTTTGATGGACCGGATCAGCCGTTCTCCGTCCTCCACATAAATGTACAGCGGAACCACCCGGGCTTGTCCATAATAATCCCGTACGCTGCAGTACGACTCCAGCGTCCCCATCGCCAGATAATCAAAGCGCCCAATATCCACCGCACCGTCATCTGCCAGAAAATAATGCCACGGCCCGTAAACCGTCTCATATACCCGATGCTCAATAATTTTGCCGTCCTGCGCAAACCGCAGGTACGCCGCTTCATCCGTAAAATGATAATTGGCGCCGTCCGTCTCTCCTTCCCGCATGGGACGGGTGGTATAAAGAATCAGCGGCTGCAGCTGCAGCTGTGGATCCGCAATCAGCTCCTGATACAGCGAATCCTTTCCGCAGGCACTTTTCCCGAACAGGTAAAATATCTTTCCCATGCCGCCATTCCAACTCCTTAGCTTACTTAATCAACTGAAACGAAGGATAATACCGGAAAAAAGCCTTTGCAATAATCTTTTCTTCTTTGACAAAGGTATTGTCCCAGTATCGGGAATCCTTGGAGACATTTCGATTGTCTCCCAGCATAAAATACGAACCCTCCGGCACCTCATAGGGTCCGAAACTGCCCTTTGGTTCCACCGTCAGATATGGTTCCTCCAGCGGCTCCGTGGAATCATTTATGTAAACCTTACCCTCAACAATCTCCACTTTATCTCCGGGCAGGCCGATCACCCGCTTAATAAACAGCTTGCTTTCATCGTCCGGATATTTGAAAATGACAATATCCCCCCGTTCAGGCTCCGAAAACCAATAGCTTGTACGCAATCCGATGATACGATCTCCCGTCATGATCGTCGTTTCCATAGATCCGGAAGGAATCAGCGCATTGGCAATCAGAAAATGATTGATCAGCAGCGCAATCACCACTGCAAATACGATGATCCGCACCCATTCAAACAAACCCGCAAAAAATCCTTTTTTTTGTTTTTCCGGCGCGGGGCGTCTGTCTCTGGTCTCCGGAACGGTTTGTCTGTCCTGCGTTTCCGGTGCCGATGCTTTCGGAAAAGGTCCCGAAACCGCCTCGTCCGGGTCCGGTTCCACCAGTGACCTGGTTTCGCTGGCTGCACGCGGTGTTTCTGCAAACGGCGTATCTTCCAGCCCTTCGATTTCCTTTAACAGGCTTTCAATATCTCCGATATCTTCATCCAGATCAAAGTCCAGGTCAAACTCTGCATCCTGCTGTTTCATTGTTTCTTTATTTTCGTTTTCCATATATGCATCCCATTCTTATCCAGATGATAATAGTCTATACAAAACTTATTGCTTGTATTCTATAATAATTTGCTTCGGTTTTCAACCAAACAACACAAAAAATATAGCTGACCCGCCACGGATCAGCCAAAAAAATAAAAAGGGATCCCGCAAGCGGGTCCCTCCTTAGTACATTGGTAGCAGACGCGTGAAAATCGAACTTCGTTCGATGGCGTCTGCGCAGGCACTAAGGAATCCTCCCGTAAACGGGTCCCTCCTTAGTACAAATAATGCCCAGAACCGGAATCGAACCAGTGACACGAGGATTTTCAGTCCTCTGCTCTACCAACTGAGCTATCTGGGCAAATTTTTTATAGTAGCGGGGGTAGGATTTGAACCTACGACCTTTGGGTTATGAGCCCAACGAGCTTCCAGACTGCTCCACCCCGCGTCATTATTATTACCTATTTAAAAATGGATGGGGAAGGATTCGAACCTTCGAAGGCGTTGCCAACAGATTTACAGTCTGCCCCCTTTGGCCACTCGGGAACCCATCCTTATATGACATAGCAGAGAGCCGATGATCGGACTCGAACCGATAACCTGCTGATTACAAATCAGCTGCTCTGCCAATTGAGCCACATCGGCAAAAGTGGGACCTATAGGGCTCGAACCTATGACCCTCTGCTTGTAGGGCAGATGCTCTCCCAGCTGAGCTAAGATCCCGTAAAAATCACTAAGGAAGTCTCCCGCAAGCGGGTCCCTCCTTAGTACATTGGTAGCAGCCGCATGAAAACCGAACTTCGTTCGGTGGCGTCTGCGTAGGCACTAAGGAATCCTCCCGTAAACGGGTCCCTCCTTAGTACAAATAACGACCCAGATGGGACTCGAACCCACGACCTCCGCCGTGACAGGGCGGCGCTCTAACCAACTGAGCCACTAGGCCA
>CANRGZ010000111.1 GCA_947630295.1 uncultured Lachnospiraceae bacterium
ACCGATTAGCATTCATTATAGCACACTGTCTTTTTTTATGAAAAAGTTGGTGTCACATCATTGACTAATGTACATTTCAAAGATTCTTTTGCACAGGCAATGTCTGCGCGAATCTGCGCAGCCAGCGCATCCAGGGATGCAAACTTTTGTTCCGGACGCACAAAGGAAAGCAGCGTCACTTCCACAAACCGGCCGTAGAGGTTCTCATGGCAGTCAAACAGATTGGCTTCCAGCAGAATGTCTTCCCCGCCGGAAACCGTAGGCTTTACACCATAATTGGCAATGCCTGCAAACCGCCCTGTTTCCGTTGCTGCCGTAATCACATAAACCCCGAAAGGAATCCGGGTCTTTCCGGCACAGGACAGATTGATCGTGGGGATCTGCAGACGATGTCCGATCCGGTTGCCGTGAATCACAAATCCGCTGATCTTATAATCGCTGCCCAGCAGCTGTTTTGCTTTGTCCAGATGGCCTTCCCGCAGTTCTTCCCGGATCCAGCTGCTGCTGATCTTTCGTCCGTCCAGCTGCTGTTCCTCTACCACATAAGACGTAAAATCATATCTTGCGCCGGCTTCCCGTAAGAACGCCACGTCGCCGCTGCGTTCCCGGCCAAATCGAAAATCACTGCCCACCACCAGATGCCGGGTATGAAACCGCCCTGCAATAATATCTTTGACAAAATCCTCCGGCGTCATACGCATAAACGCCGGATCCATCGGAATGGTCTCGATATGGCGGATCCCGTATTCCGAGGCGCAGAGAAACCGTTCCTCTTCCGACAGAATATGGGTCCCGCCCGCGTCAATCACCAGAAGCATACTTTCGGTTCCGGTATCTTCGGAAACCTCCTGCAGTTTCTGAAATAATGCCCGGTGGCCCTTATGACAGCCGTCAAACTTGCCCACCGCCACAGAACGGTAAACGGGGGCAAGGGTTTCCAGAAACATTTTTTCAGGAAAAAGCCGCAATTGTTTCCGATCCGTCCGGTACAGGCCCGCAAAACCCGTATCGCTGAAATACATCCGGAAAATTTCCCGGGGCTGTGCATTTGTTTTCAACGCTTGCGGCACAGCGCTCCAGGGCACCGGATTTCCGTTATACAGACAGCGATCGCCTTCCGGCAGCACCTGTAACTGCCGGTATGACGAAAACAACGCGTCTGTTTTTACCAGATACTGCTGCAGCGTGCCGATGCGGTGCAGGGTCCTGATCTGGTCCAGCCGCAGAGCATCCTTCTTTTCAAACATACCCACTGCCGTACGTTCCAGTTCCTTCATACAGCCGCCGCAGCCCAGCTTTTCGCCGATGTCCCGGCACAAAGAACGGATATATGTGCCTCTGCCGCAGCGGACTTTTATGGTAACCTCCGGCAGCGATATTTTTTCAATCCGGATATCCAGAATCTCCACGGCTCTTTTCTTTCGTTCCACCTGCCTGCCGCTTCTGGCCACGTCACAGAGCTTTTGTCCGTTGACTTTAATCGCAGAATACATGGGCGGCAGCTGTTCATAGGTTCCGATGAAGGAAAGCACGGCACGTTCCACTTCCGCTTCCGTTGCCTGTACCTCCTGTCTGCACAGCACCTCGCCGAAGATATCCTCCGTATCGGTGGTAACGCCCAAAAGCAGTACCGCCCGATAGGTTTTGGTGTGATCCACCAGAAAATCACAGGTTTTGGTGGCTATGCCCAGGCACACCGGCAGCACCCCTTTCGCGCCGGGGTCCAGCGTTCCCGTATGTCCGATTTTTCGCTGTCCTAAAATTGTACGAAGCCTTGCAATCACATCAAAGGATGTGCAGCCGGCTTCTTTATATACATTGATAATACCATGATACATCATGTAAGATTCTCTTCTATGTCCTTTAAAAGCTTTTCATAAACAACCGCAGCCGTTCCGTACATCGTGCAGCCGGCTGCCACCCTGTGCCCGCCGCCGCCGTTGGCCGCCGCAATGGGAATCAGGTCGATCTTTCCCTTCGAACGCATACTGACGCGCCATTCGCCTGCTTTGCTCTCATGCATCAGCACTGCCATCTGACATTCCTCCGTCAGCCGCAGCTGGCTCACAATGCCTTCGAAATCCTCGTCCGCTGCGCCGATGGCTGCCTGTTCCTCCATTGATACCATGGAAATGATGCAGTTATTTTCCAGCACCAGCCTGCTTTTGGAAAGGGACAGCCCTAACAGAAGGTTCTGCACATAGGTTTTGCTGTAAAAGCTTTTTTCGATAATGTCCGAAAAAGGAATATCAAATTCCAGAAGGGCCGCAGCGATTTTTAAGGTCTGAGGTTTCGTATTGGAATACTGCAGCACGCCGGTATCGTGAATGATGCCTGTGTACAGGCTGATGGCGGTTTTCTGGTTCATTTTTTCGAAATCCATCAGGGTACAGAGCAGTTCACAGGTGGAGCTGATGGCACCGTCAATGATATTGATCTGCGCATATCCCGGATTGGAAATATGATGATCAATACAGACTCTTGCCGCCGCCGCGTCAAACACGGATTCCGCCGGACCCAGCCGCTTACTGTCCGCGCAGTCCAGTGCAATAAACAGGTCATAATTTCCCTCATGTTTTCTGCAAAGAAAATCTTCTTCCGCCAGAAAAGTAAGGGCCGCCGGTACATTTTCCACAAAACAGTCTATGGTCTTTCCCGGATAATTGACCCGGATATATTCTTTCACCGCCGTAAGCGCGCCGATACAGTCGCCGTCCGGGCGCACGTGTCCGCCCAGGGCAATGGAAGACGCTGCTTCAATCACTGCTTTCAGATTCTTCATGTTCTTCCCCGTATGCCATGACTTCATCAATCAGTTTATTCATTTTCATACCGTAATCAAGGGAGTGATCCGGTACAAAGATCAGCTCCGGCGTATTGCGCAGATTGAGGGTTTTTGCCAGCTGCCGGCGCAGATAACCCTCCGCGCTCTGCAGTCCGGCCATGGTATCGCTTTTCGCTTTTTCATCCCCGTAAGCGCTGATATACACCTTGCACTGCTTCAAATCTGTAGTTACTTCTGCGTCTGTAACGGAAGTAAGGGCGGACACCCTTGGGTCTTTCAGCCCGCCCCGGATAATGTCCGCCAGAACTTTTTGTATTTCACCGTTGATCCGCATATATTTAATGCTGTTTTTTTTCAATTTGACTCCATTTCCGACAGCTTATCTCTGCCTATCTGGGTACCTCTACCATTTTGTAAGCCTCAAATTGATCGCCTTCTTTGACATCATTGAAGTTTTCGAATACCAGACCGCATTCGAAGCCTGACTTCACTTCTCTGACGTCATCCTTAAAGCGCTTGAGGGAGGTCAGCGGACCGTCAAAGATCTGCGCTCCTTCTCTTGTGACACGGATCTTGCAGTCTCTCGTAAATATGCCGTCCAGCACATAGGAGCCCGCAATGGTACCTACGCCGCTGGCCTTGAAGGTCTGACGGCACTCGCCATGTCCGATGACCTGCTCTTCGTAAACCGGGTCCAGCATCCCCTTCATGGCGGCTTCCACATCGGCGATGGCATCGTAAATCACTCTGTACAGCCGTACATCCACGCCTTCACGCTCCGCCGTGGCTTTGGCCATGGCATCCGGCTTGCTGTTAAATCCGATGATAATTGCATTGGAAGCGGAGGCCAGAATCACGTCGGATTCATTGATGGCGCCGGCCGCGCTGTGAATGACTTTCACTACCACTTCATCATTGGAAAGCTTGATCAGACTGCTCTTGACCGCTTCCACGGAGCC
>CANRGZ010000112.1 GCA_947630295.1 uncultured Lachnospiraceae bacterium
TGCTGTATACTTTTTTTGCCTTTCCTTCGTAAAGCAGTTCTTTTTTCTCCATGCCCCTTACCGTCCTTTTCTCCTGTCGATTGTTCGCTGCTTTGCCGGATGCCAATGGATCCGACTGGTTTTACATGTGAATTATATCCTATTCATTTTCGGAAAGCAATATGAAATCCTGCCCTGTTTTTGCGCAGTTCTGCCCTTTCCTTCGGCATTTTAACGGCTTTTTTAACTGCGGTACCCATAGAAAATCAGGCGCCCAGCAGCATACAGAACAGACGCACCAGCAGGGCGCAGATCCAGGCGATGCCGCACTGCAGACACACGATGCCGACTGCCCATTTTCCGCCCAGCTCCCGCCGGACAGAGGCAATGGCCGCCACACAGGGGGTATACAGCAGGCAGAATACCAGCAGCGCCATCACGCTGCCGGAGCCCAAAACCGCCCCCAGGCTTCCCACGGAGCCAAACAACACCGAAAGGGTGGCAACCACGCTTTCCTTGGCAATAAATCCGGAAATCAGCGCGGTGGAAATCCGCCAGTCGCCGAAGCCCAGCGGCGCAAAAATCGGCGCGATGACGCCGGCCGCCATGGCCAGAATGCTGTCTTTGGAATCCGCTACAATATTCAGCCGCAGATCGAAAGTCTGCAAAAACCAGATCACAATAGAAGCGATAAAGATAATCGTAAAAGCGCGCTGCAGGAAATCCTTTGCCTTATCCCACAGCAGACGCGCCACATTTTTTACCCCGGGCATACGGTAATTGGGCAGTTCCATGACAAAGGGCACCGCCTCTCCTTTGAATACCGTATTTTTGGACACCAGCGCCGTTAAAATGCCCACCGCAATGCCGATAAAATACAGCAGCACCATTACAAGTCCGCCGTAATGGGGGAAAAATGCACTGGTAAAAAACGCATAGACCGGCAGCTTGGCGGTACAGCTCATAAACGGAATCAGCATGACCGTCATTTTGCGGTCCCGCTCCGAAGGCAGCGTCCGGCTGGCCATGACCCCCGGCACCGAACAGCCGAAGCCGATCAGCATCGGCACGATGCTGCGGCCGGAGAGACCGATTTTTCGCAGCAGCTTGTCCATGACAAAGGCCACCCGGGCCATGTATCCGGTATCTTCCAGCAGCGACAGGAAGAAAAACAGGGTCACAATGATCGGCAGAAAGCTCAGTACGCTGCCCACGCCGCCGAAAATACCGTCGATCACCAGCGAACGGATCACCTGATTCACATGGATGGCTTCCAGTCCCTGTTCCGTCAGCACCGTCAGCGCGTCGATCCCTTTTTCCAGCAGTTCCTGCAGCCACAATCCGATCACGTTGAAGGTCAGGAAAAAGATCAGCGCCATGATCCCGATAAAACAGGGGATCGCCGTATATTTTCCCGTCAGGATCCGGTCGATCCTGTTGCTGCGTTCCTGCTCCTTGCTGATTCTCGGCTTCACCACGCAGGCGTCCACCAGCTTGCGGATAAAGGAAAACCGCATATCCGCGATGGCCGCGGCCCGGTCCATGCCCCGTTCCTCTTCCATCTGGCAGATGATATGCTCGATCATTTCCTCTTCATTGGGTTCCAGCTGCAGTTTCTGCAACATCCGCATATCCCCCTCCGCCAGCTTGGTGGCGGCAAACCGTACCGGGATCCCCGCTTTTTCGGCATGATCCTCGATCAGATGCATGATGCCGTGGAGGCAGCGGTGCACTGCGCCGTTGTGGTCTGCCTCATCGCAGAAATCCAGCCGTCCCGGCCGCTCCTGATATTTCGCTACATGCACCGCGTGGCGCACCAGTTCGTCTACCCCCTCGTTTTTTGCCGCGGAAATGGGAATCACCGGGATGCCCAGCATTTCCTCCATGGCGTTGATATACACCGCGCCGCCGTTGCCCCGCAGTTCGTCCATCATATTCAGGGCCAGCACCATGGGCACATCCAGCTCCATCAGCTGCATGGTCAGGTACAGGTTGCGCTCGATATTGGTGGCGTCCGCAATATTAATAATTCCTTTGGGTTTTTCATTGAGAATAAACTGTCTGGAAACGATTTCCTCGCTGGTATACGGCGACAGGGAATAAATCCCCGGCAAATCCGTCACCTGGGTATGGGGATCGCCTTTGATCATGCCGCTTTTCTGGTCCACCGTTACACCGGGGAAATTGCCCACATGCTGGTTGGCGCCGGTGAGCTGATTAAACAGGGTGGTCTTACCGCAGTTCTGATTGCCCGCCAGCGCAAAGGTCAGCACCGTATTTTCCGGCAGAGGATTTTCATCCGCCTTCACATGGTATTTTCCGCCTTCTCCCAGTCCCGGATGCGGCCGTGCCTGTTTTCTCTGTTTGCTGTTCTGCGCGGGCTGCGCCGCGGTCTCGATGGGGTGTACCGCAATCTGCGCCGCATCCGCCAGCCGCAGAGTCAGCAGATATCCGTGGATCCGAAGCTCCATAGGGTCTCCCATGGGAGCATACTTTTCCAGCGTCACCTCCGCACCGGGAATAATGCCCATGTCCAGAAAATGCTGCCGCAGCTCTCCTTCTCCGCCCACCGTATCAATGACGGCAGATGCGCCGATTTCCAGATCTTTTAATGTCATCCGTTTATCCTTTCCGTAATTCTCTTTTCATTTGCTGCCGGTGTCCAAAGACATCATTACAAAAACAGTCCGATCATCTGGCAGCAAAGCACCACCATCACCAGCGCAATGGGGTAGGTTGCCGCGTAGGCGGAGGCCACATCGTCGGTTTCCGTAACACGAATCAGGGTTCCCAAAGCCGGCGTACTGGTCATACCGCCGCAAATGGATCCCAGGGTATTGAACAGTCTCAGTTTCAGCACCTTCGCCGCAAATACATAACCCAACAGCATGGGAATCAGGGTCATCAGCGCGCCGTAGACAAACAGTAGCACGCCGTGTTCCTTCAGAATATCAATAAATCCGGCGCCGGCCTGGGTGCCCGCTCCCAGCAGAAACAGCGCCAGTCCAAATTCCCGCAGACATTCTAAGACATGCTTTTCCACCTTGACGCTGAGCTTTCCGAAATGCCCGAAGTGCCCCAGGATCAGGCCTGCAATCAAAGGCCCGCCGGAGGTGCCCAGTGCAAATACGCCGCCGCCCGGCAGCCTGATTTCGATTTTCGCCAGAATAATGCCCAGCACGATGGCCAGGGAGAAGGGGAAAAATCCCATGCTGTCCGCATAAAACAGCTTTTCTTTCTTGTTCTTGTGAAACTCTTTTGCCTGCACCAGCGTCGCCGCTTCAAAGCTTTCCCGTTCTTTGCGCATATCGGTTTTTAAGATCTTGGGGATCAGCTGTACAAACAGCACCACGCCGATGACCCCGAAGGGATAGGCGATGCCGTACCCGACGGAGGCCGCTTCGGACCCGGTGGATTCCAGTGCCGCCGCCAGGCCCGGAGTACTGGTCAGGGCCCCCGCCATCATGCCCACGCTGAGATCCGTGGGGATTTTGAAGACCTTGATCACCAGCGCGCACACCAGCGCGCCGGATATAATAATCAGAATACCCAATAAGATATAGGATTTTGCATTTTGTTTAAAATTCCGAAAAAAATTCGGCCCGGCGATAAAGCCCACCGCCGTCACAAAGCAGATCAGGCCAAATTCCCGCACCAGCGACGGGATTTCCACGCCGAAATGTCCGAAGACCAGGCCCACCAGCAGGATGCCCGCCGTGCCCAGCTCCAG
>CANRGZ010000113.1 GCA_947630295.1 uncultured Lachnospiraceae bacterium
CCGGATTTAAGGATTTGCTCGGCTCTTTTCCGGTGAGCTGTTTTACTTTATCCTGTACCGCCGGAATACGTGTGGAACCGCCTACCAGCAGTACCTTGCCCAGTTCGGACGGAGAAATACCCGCGTCTCTTAAAGCGTCGTTGACCGGCTGCGCTGTCATTTCCACCAGATCATGGGTCAGTTCGTTGAACTTCGCCCTGCTTAAGTTCATATCAAAATGCTTCGGTCCTTCGTTGGTGGCTGTGATGAAGGGCAGATTGATGTTGGTGGTTGTGGCGGTGGAAAGCTCCTTCTTTGCTTTTTCCGCAGCTTCTTTCAGACGCTGCAGCGCCATCTTGTCATTAGAAAGATCCACGCCTTCGGTCCGTTTGAATTCCGAAAGCATATAATCAGTAATCTTCTGGTCGAAGTCGTCGCCGCCCAGACGGTTGTTTCCGGCTGTAGCCAGTACTTCGATGACGCCGTCACCGATTTCGATGATGGAAACGTCGAAAGTACCGCCGCCCAGATCGTATACCATGATCTTCTGTTCTTTTTCATTGTCCAGTCCGTATGCCAGCGCTGCCGCCGTGGGCTCGTTGATGATACGCTTTACTTCCAGACCGGCGATCTTGCCTGCGTCCTTGGTAGCCTGGCGCTGCGCATCGTTGAAATATGCCGGAACCGTAATGACGGCTTCCGTTACCTTTTCGCCCAGATAGCTTTCCGCATCGGATTTCAGCTTCTGCAGGATCATCGCCGAGATTTCCTGGGGCGAATAATTCTTGCCGTCGATGGATACTTTTTCGCTGGTACCCATTTTCCGTTTGATGGAAGAAATGGTTTTCTCCGCATTGGTTACGGCCTGGCGCTTCGCCGGATCACCCACCAGGCGTTCGCCGGTTTTCGTAAATGCAACGATGGAAGGTGTGGTGCGCACGCCTTCTGTATTTGCGATGACAGTGGGCTGTCCGCCCTCCATTACTGCCACGCAGGAATTGGTTGTTCCAAGGTCGATACCGATAATTTTACTCATTGTTTTTTCCTCCTGATTGAATTCTTTCTGTTTGATATCCTTTTCAATTTATTAATTTGCCACTTTTACCATACTATGCCGCAATACCTTGTCATGGTATGTATAGCCTTTTTGAAATTCTTCCGCGACTACGTTTTCTCCCAGTGATTCGTCCTCCACATGCATGACCGCGTTGTGCAGTTCCGGATCAAAGGGCTGTCCCGCCGCTTCAATGGGTTTGACGCCCAGCGCATCCAGCGTTTCCATAAACTGACGGTAAATCATATCGATGCCGTCTTTGAAGGACTTTAAGGCCTCGTCCTCCGGAATGGCTGCCAGTCCGCGCTCGAAATTGTCGATGGTGGGCAGGATCTTTTCGATCACATTGCCGGCGCCGATCTCGTACATCTGCTGCTTTTCTTTTTCCGTACGTTTCCGGTAATTATCAAATTCCGCCCGGTTCCTTAACAGTTTATCGTTCAGCTCCTCGATCTGTTCCTGCCATTTATCTTTTTTCTTCTTTTTTTCCGACCGGGGGCTTTCTTTCTTGCCTTCCGCTGCAGTTTCTTCCTTCCGCTCTGCTGCAGCTTCCTCCGTCTCCGGTGCTGCCGTTTCTTCGCACGTTTCTGCCGCGCTGTCCGTTTCCGGCTGCGTCGTGTTTTCCGGCTGCGCAGCTTCCTGCTTCGTTGTTTCTTCTGTCAGATCTTTTTCTTTATCTTCCAAAACTTACGGTCTCCCTTCCTGATCGAACCCTTCATCGATCCTTTTTTGCTATCTGTTCCAGCTGCTTTAAGAGCTTGCTCATGGTTTTCATGACATTTTCATAATCCATACGCTTCGGACCGATGATGCCCACCGTACCTTTCATATCATTTCCCAGATCATAGGTCGCGGTAACCACGCTGCAGTCCTTCATATTCTGAAACGGCGATTCATCGCCGATATACACCTGAATGCCGTTTTTCTCGCTGTCATTCTCCATGGATCTGGAAACGATGGAACGCAGCTGGTTTTTTTCTTCGAAAGTAGATATCAGCGCCGTGGCGTTCTTCTGATCGCTCAGCTCCGGATAACGGAAAATGTTGGTGGCGCCGGAAGTGTAAATCTCGTATTCCTCATCTTCCTGTACCGCGTTGACCACTGCTTCAATGACGTCGTCCACCAGGAGCGCATACTCGCCGGCCTGGGCCTTCATCTGGGCAATGGTACCGAGACTGATTTCATCCAGTGTCAGGCCGTTCAGATTGGTATTCAGCAGAACATTTAACTTCAGCAGTGTTTCGCCGTCCACTTCTTCATCCGTGGAAATGACTTTGTTCTTAATAATATTGCCTTCCACCACCACAATGGCCATGACCTGAAATTTGTCCACCTGGGAAAGCTGAATAAACTTGATCTTGCTCCGGTGAAACACCGGCGAAGAAATCATGGCGGCATAGTTGGTATTATTGGCCAGCACCTTTGCCACCTGCTTCAGCATCCGGTCGATTTTATCCTGCTTCTGTATCACGATCTCCGCCGGACCGCCGATCTCTTCTTCCCGGCCTTCAATCAGCTCATCAACGTAAAACCGGTAACCCTTATCCGTGGGGATCCGTCCCGCCGAAGTATGGGGCTGAATGATGTATCCCATTTCCTCCAGATCTGCCATTTCATTTCGAATCGTGGCAGAACTTAAATTCAAGTCCGTGTCTTTGGAAATGGTCCGCGAGCCGACAGGTTCGCCGGTATCCAGATAATTCTGGATAATGGCCTTTAATATTTTGTGCTTTCGATCACTTAAAATCTCTGCCATTTCCTGCCTCCTTCGCGTTTGTTAGCACTCAATATGCTTTAGTGCTAACACTTGAAGATAAGATAGCACTTCCTTTCGGAACTGTCAACCGATTTTTTCAAATTTTTTCAGGAATTTCAAAAAAACCGGAGACTTTGGGTCTCCGGTTTCACTGCACATATTTTATTTTGTCAATACTTTGGCCACCGCCTGCCGCCAGCCCTGATAGAGCCGCTCTACCTCCGGTGCTGCCGTCTTTGGCGTATACGCCTTCCGGGAAACGCAGGAAAAAATAGTTTCCTTATCATAAAAGCCTAAGGCAATGCCCGCCGCAAATGCCGGTCCCATGGCGGAAAATTCCTCCGCATCCGGCACCTGTACGGGAATCTGCAGCTGATCGCTCTGGAACTGCATCAGATATGCATTTCTGGTGGGACCGCCGTCCACACGGATA
>CANRGZ010000114.1 GCA_947630295.1 uncultured Lachnospiraceae bacterium
AAGCGCAGATCGCGGCGGAAGAAGCGCCGGTGAAAGACAGCATGAAGGATACATACCGGCTGCTGCTTCTGACCATCGCTCCGGTGATCTTAAGCACGGCGGTTTACAATATCAGCGATCTGCTGGATCAGGCCATTTTCAACAACAGCCTGTTTCAGCTGGGCTACAGCGAAAAGCAGTATGACGCCCTCTGGGGCATTTACAGCGGCAAATACAAGCTGCTGACCCAGGTGCCTATTGCCCTTGCTTCCGCCATGGCTTCTTCCATCATTCCCAGCCTGACGGCGTCGGTGAACCGGAAGGAAAAACAGGAGATCAACCGGAAGATCAATCAGGCCATCCGGTTTACGATGATTGTATCGATTCCCTGCTTTGCCGGATTTACCGTACTGGGCGGGCCGGTGTTAAAACTGCTGTGGAATGATACGGATCCGGTGACGGTTTCCACTCTGACCTACGGTTCGGTGGCCATCGTGGCTTTCAGCCTGTCCACCCTGACCAACGGCATTCTGCAGGGCATCGACCGGATGAAGGTGCCGGTGATCCACGCGGTGATTTCGCTGATCGCCCACATCGGCGTCTTTTATCTGATGCTGGATTTCTTTCATGAAAAGGTTTTCGCGGTGGTCTTCGCCAATCTGTTTTTCGCGCTGCTGATGTGCGTGCTCAACGCCATGGCGCTGAAAAAATATGCCGGGTACAAACAGGAATATTACAAGACCTTCCTGGTGCCGTTTTTGGCCTCTGCCATTATGGGCGGCGCGGTGTATCTGCTGTATCACATACTGTCGGCGCCTGCGGGCAATACCATTGCCTGCCTGCTTTCGATCCTCGCCGGCGTCCTGATTTACGGATTTGCGCTGATTCTGCTGAAGGGCATCGGAAAGGAAGAACTGATGTCGCTGCCCATGGGCGGGAAGATTTACCGGATTCTCAATAAACTGCATCTGATGTAGTATAAATTCACGGCAATTGTCCATCCTAAAGGTACGGATATCCCGGAAATACCGGGAGATGCGTACCTTTTCTTATGGAGAGCGACAATGACGAACAAAAAGTTTTATTGTATTATTCTGGCGCTGCTGTTGATTATGTCTGCCTTTGCCTATACCTATATCCGGGCGTACAACACGGAAATCGCGGTGCGGTTCAATGAAAGAGAGGACTTTGAGGTGTCCGCAGACAAGGTCGACCGGATCACGGAGAATACCGAAATCATTCTGGAAGTCTATGACGTCCATACGAACCATGTGTATGAAACGGAGTTTTCCGATGCCGCGTCTCTGGAAGGCAAGACCAGAGAAGAAGTGGAGGACGTAATCCTTGCCATGAACCGTTCCATCAGCGATGCGGAAAAAGCGGAAGGACTGAAGAATTATCAGCTGATTTATTTCAGCGCGGACAACCTGACCATTCGCAAAAATATGGACACGGCGGCGGAAGCGGGACAATATCTGGTAAAAGAGGAAAACGGCTATATTGTAGTTTACAGCTATCCGGAGAATACGCTGTACCACAATACGGGGATTCTGACGGCGGAAATTGACGCATCCAGCCGGGATGATCTGCGAGAAGGCATTTATGTGAAAAACAGCGAAGAACTTTACGCTCTGCTGGAAAGCTTTTCAAGTTAAAGGAAAGAAACGGCGCAACCCGTCATATCTTAGTAAAAAACGTCTGGAATCATGTTATGAATGATAAGGTCTTATCGATACAAGCAGAGGAAAGCGCACAGGGAAGTCTTTCCATCCGTCTGGTGACGGCGGCGGGATTTCTGCCGGTGAGAGATGCGCGGATACAGATATCCCGCAGCGGGCAGGAGGAAGTGCTTTACACACTGACCAGCGATGCTTCGGGTATGGCCGGGCCGGTGACGCTGGATACACCGCCGCTGGCTTATAGTCTGGAGCCGAACAGTCTGCAGCCCTATGGGGAGTATACCGTTCAGGTCAGTGCCCGGAATTTCGCGCCGGAGGCCGTCAGCAATATACAGATTTTGCCGGGACAGATGGCGCTGCTGGAAATCCGTCTGGTGCCGGAAACGGAAAATGCAGCGGAAATTGTTACGGATATCGGTCCCCATACACTGTTTTTTCCCTATCCTCCCAAAATTCCCGAGGCGGAGATCAAGCCGGTCAATGAAACGGGGGAAATCGTCCTTTCTTCGGTGGTGATCCCCGAATATATTGTAGTGCATGACGGCCCGCCGACGGATGCCGCCGCCCAAAATTATTATGTGCGCTATAAGGACTACATAAAAAATGTGGCGTCCAGTGAAATCTACGCCACCTGGCCCGTGGAAACCATCCGGGCAAACGTGCTTGCCATCATGTCCTTTACGCTGAACCGGGTGTATACAGAGTGGTACCGGAACAAAGGGTATGATTTTACGATTACTTCTTCTACAGCCTACGACCACAAATGGATTCCCGACCGGAATATTTTCGACAGTATTTCGGCGGTGGTGGATGAACTGTTCACCAGTTACCTGTCCCGTCCCGGCGTCCGGCAGCCGATTTTAACACAGTACTGCGACGGAAACAAAACCAGCTGTCCCAACTGGATGAGCCAGTGGGGCTCCAAAACACTGGGAGACCAGAATTACAGCGCTATTGATATTCTGCGCTATTATTACGGCGACGATATCTATATCAATGAGGCGAATATTGTTTCCGGCATACCGGTTTCCTGGCCGGGAGAACTGCTGAAGGAAGGGTCTTCCGGGGAATCGGTCAGCCAGATACAGGAACAGCTGAACCGCATCGGGCAGGCCTATCCGAAGATTCCGCAGATTGCGGTGGACGGTATGTACGGAGCGAAGACCGCGGAGGCCGTACGTGTGTTTCAGGAGGTCTTCGGCCTGCCGGTGACCGGCGAGGTGGACTTTAAAACCTGGTACCGCATTTCGGAAATCTATGTTGCGGTTTCCAGAATTGCAGAATTGTAAAAAGTATGCTACACTCTCCGTAACAGAGAAAGATACATCAAAGAGGAAGGAAATCAGACGCAGATGATCAGGCTCCCGTCGGATTTTACAGAGGAAATGCAGCAAATGCTGGGGGACGACTACCCGGCGTTTCTGCAAAGCTATGAAGACAAGGTCAAAAAAGGGCTCCGGCTGAACCGGAAGAAAATCAGTCCGGACGCATGGAAACAAATCGATCCCTTTGCCTGTACGCCGGTGCCCTGGATTGACAACGGCTTTTTTTACGGGGCGGACG
>CANRGZ010000115.1 GCA_947630295.1 uncultured Lachnospiraceae bacterium
TCCCGCAGATCTATATCGATAATTTCCATTTCATCTGTATTGAACTTTTCTTTATCAGACATAAAACTGCTCTCCTTGCATAATAAGGTATCGGCACGCGCGCCCGAGGCGCACCTGCCAAGTCGTCGGAAGGCATTGAAAGTTATGCTTCGCATAAGCCTTCCTCCTCTAGCCTATAATCATATCAGAATTATTTTTTTATGGCAACTTAAATTTCAGATTTATTTATGATCTTTGATGGATATAACGCAGATACCGGTCTCCCGCCGCATCCGTCTCCGCATAATAAATCGGCGCATTTTTGTATCGTTTATTATGATCCTTCAAAAACTGCGAGCGAAAATACCGCCGCAGGATGGTTTCTGCCTGTGCCGGATCTTCCACCGGTTCTTTTCCGGCGCCTTCCGCCAGAAACAGCAGATTGTCCTGCAGAGGCGCTTCGCCGTACAGCAGGCGCAGCAGCTGCAGCAGCTGCGCAAACATATCTCCCGGGGCAGGCCCGTTCAGCAGCACTTTCTGCTCCGGCAGAAAACGGCGGTATTTTCCGGGATCAAAGTCCCCGCCTCCACAGGCAAGCCCGTCACAGTCTACGCTGTAGCGGCCCAGCATACAGCCTGCCGCCCAGGACAGGAAGCTTTTCGCCTCCTCTTTCAAATCTGCCCGGTACATGGTCACCGCCTCTGCCGGATAAGGATCCTGATTTGCCGGCAGTCCATACCCTTCCGCCACGATCTGCCCGACCTTCGTTTCATTTCCCCGCATCCGGTCAAAGCGGCGTTTCGTTTCCCTCTGCCACGCGGCAAAGGATTCCCGCAGGGAAGGGCCTTCCGCAAGGGGATGCCGGCAGAAATTCCAGCTGGTTTCAAAGCTGTCCCAGTCCGCCTTTGCCAGCGCCACATTTTCCTCCGCCAGACGGATCAGCTCTGCATTCTGCAGCAGCGAAGGTTCAAAGGGCAGCGCCCGCACGTCGCCGCACTGGAAATTAATGGTGGGATTGCTGATTTTCATCATGGTGTGAATGGTATCGCTGGCCAGGATCCCCAGCATTGGCATCAGCTCCGCTTCCTGCTTTACAAATACACTGGAGCCCGCAATGTCAAAGACAAAGCCCTTGGGGTAATAGCGTACCGAAAAAGCCGAGGGGCTGACCAGTGACCAGGAAATCGACGGCCGGAAATAAAACTGCGCTCCCGGAAAGGACCTGGACTGTCCCCGAAACTGCCTGAAATCCGCAATCTCCGCGCCGAAATCCGGGAAATAAACCACATACTCCTGATTGCCGTACCAGCGCCGGTAGCCGCCGCCCTTATTATAAGGAAACCAGAGGGCGCCGGAATGGATACAGTCTTCCTTCGATGCACAGTCAAACTTGATCTTCGAATAATCTACCTCATACCAGTATTTCAAAAACCGCTTGTTGTCGCAGGTAAAAAGCCCGTTGGTCACGTGGGCGTAGCTCTCCAGCGGCAGCCGCGTATAAACTTCCGCAAATTCCTTTCCCGTCCAGTAAGCCACCGGCATACCGGGAATCTTTTGAAAGTCCGAAATCCGCGCCCGGTAAACTCTTGGGCCGGACAGGATTTTGTTTTCCAGAAAGGCCTGTTCCTTTTGCTTCGGTCCGCTGACGTCGTCCAGCTTCACAAACAGCGCTTCTTCCGCTGTCTCCTTTGCATATTCCGAAGCCTGTCTGTGCCGCATGACCCATGTAACGGTCTGCACCACCTCCCCGGAAATTTCCTCAAAGGCGCCGGTGCCCAGATGCACCATATGCAGGAACCGGAAATGGTCATAGAGTTTTTTCCGCAGATTCCGGTAGCTGTTGATAAACATCCAGCTGTGCTGGGTGATCAGCGCCATATAACCGTCCTCCGCCAGCAGGGCGGCGCATTTTTCAATGAAGACGGCGTACATATCCTTTTTGCTGTCCTTATATTCCCGCCGGACAAAGTCCGAAAGCCGGGTATCCATGTTGGACAGCGCCATGTAGGGCGGATTGGTCACCACCACATGATAACTGTCTTTTAAGATCTGCGCCTGATACAGAAACGGCAGCAGCCGGTTCTGTACCGTCTGATACCGGAGCATGGAAAAAATGTCCTCGTAAAAATCCACATCCAGCGCCGCCACATGGGCAATCAAAGGCGCCAGATCCAGATCCGGCAGCCGGATAATACTGCCGAATTCCGACGCGTCCTGAAAGGCCGTCCGCAGCAGATCCAGCTGTTCCAGAAATGCGGCGCTGCCGCCGGCGGCAAACTCCAGCAGATCGTCGTCCATAAAACTGCTGTCCGTCACCGTATAGAATGCGGGCCGGATGCCCTCCGTCAGAATGCTTTTATCATAGGCGCAGGCCTTCATCATGATGCTGAAGGAGGCCAGCTGGCAGGCCCGTTCATCGATGTCCAGTCCGTAGAGATTTTTTGTCAGAATACTGCGCACCGCCGCTTTCGTTCCGATTCCGGCCCGGGCGTAAATCTGCATCAGCACGTCAAAGGCGTATATCAGAATATGTCCGCTGCCCATGCAGGGATCGATGAGCCGGATCTGCTCCGGCGCAAAGTGATCTTCTGCTGTCCGGCTTCCTTCTTCCAAAGCGTCCATATAGTACGGCAGTCCTTCTTTGAACCCGGTATCCGCCGTCTTCTCCATCCAGAGCCTGCCCAGGGTATTTTCCACCATATACCCCGAAATCCATTCCGGGGTAAACATCTGGGTGGCCTCCGGAATCCGTTCCCGGGTCAGCTTCTGGTCTTTTTTCAACGATGCAAAAGCCGCGTCCTTCGGTTCCGTATTGTAGAACTGATACAGGCGGCTGATGATTTCGATATTGTTTTCCCAGTCTTTCCGGTCGATGCGATTGACCATTACTTCGGGCACGCTGCCGGATTCCAAAAGTCCCGCCGGACACAGCAGCTGCATATAGCCGCTGTCCGGCTGAAAGATTTCGGGCAGCACCGCTTTCAGCAAATTACATCTGCAGGCCAACAGATACCGGTACCATCCGTCGCAGTCGCCTTCCGCCCGGAACCGGGCCGTTTTCCTGGCGTCCGACCCCTGCATCCGGTCCAGGCCTGCATTGTCCAATATCCGGACGGAAAATCGCCCGTCCCCATCCGTAAACAGCTGCACGCCGTCTTCGAAACAGCCGTTGACTTCCATATAATAAAGGGCCGCAAAGCGGTTGAACCAGGT
>CANRGZ010000116.1 GCA_947630295.1 uncultured Lachnospiraceae bacterium
ATATGCTATCACACGCATTCATCGTCGTTTTTTCAAGATTGCGTATAAGCTTAGCGAGTTTCGCAATTACCTATAATTATATAGTATTGTATTGCCGCAGATGCGACAGTGTCTCTTCAAAATATGCAGGCAGGGGCGCTGTAATGAAAAGCTCCTCTCCTGTGCGGAAATGCTTGAAACCCAAAGTAAAAGCATGCAGCGTCTGGCCTTCAAAATGCCGGTTTTTCTGGTTTTTTCCATATACATCGTCACCCAGTAAGGGGTGATGGATCGACGCCATATGCACGCGGATCTGGTGGGTTCTGCCGGTTTCCAGGCGGCATTCAATATAAGTAAAATTCTGAAAGCGTTCCAGCACATGATAATGCGTCACTGCCGGTTTCGCGTTGCGCACATGTACCGCCATCTTTTTGCGGTCGGTCAGATGTCTTCCGATGGGCGCATCAATGGTTCCGTCGTCCTCCGGAATGACCCCGTATACAATGGCACGGTAGCTCCGCTTGATCGCATGCTCTGCCAAAAGCTGCGCCATATACTGATGGGCCTGATCGTTTTTGCAGACCACCAGTACGCCGGTGGTGTCTCTGTCGATCCGGTGGACGATACCGGGACGCAAAACTCCGTTGATGCCGGACAACTGTTCGCCTGCGTGGTACAGCAGCGCGTTCACCAGCGTGTCATCGTAATGGCCGGGGGCCGGATGTACCACCATACCTTTTGGTTTATTCACAAATATAAAATCGTCGTCTTCGTAAAGAATGTCAATGGCGATATCCTTCGGCACAACGGTATCCAGCGGCCGGGGTTCGGAAATTTCCACCGTAATTTCATCCCCGGTTTTTAACAGATAATTGGCCTTTACAGCCATACCATTTACAAGAATATTGCCATTTTTGATTTCCTTTTGAATCAGGCTTCTGGAATACGCCGGACAGGCACTTGTCAGATACTGGTCGATCCGGCTGCTTTCTTCCAATTCAAATCTGATCTTCATGCGGCGCATCCTCCTGCGCTGTATTCACAGATGATTTACGGGCAAACATGGCGTTCCATTCTTCTGTTTTATAATGGAACAAAGACAGAACAGCAAATAGAACCACTGAAAGACTTACATACATATCCGCCACATTAAAAACAGGAAAATCAATCAGTTCAATATAGATAAAATCCACTACATACCCCAGACGGAGCCGGTCCGAAAGATTGCCCAAAGCGCCGGAAATCACCAGCGTCACCAGCAGAAAAACCGGCAAAAACCGTTTTTCTTTCGGCAAATGTATGAAAAAATAAACAAGCAGTCCTAAAATAATGACATTGACCGCAAGTATCATGTACAGACGGTTTTGCAGCATTCCGAAACCCACGCCTCTGTTTTCCAGATAGGTCAGCTTTAAAACCCCCGGAATCAGGCTGACAGATCTTGCCGCCAGTTTTTCGGACGCCAGATGCTTTGTAAACTGATCAAAGAGAAACGACAAAATCAAAAGCAGCGGGCAGAAAATATATATTTTTTTCGCAAATGCGGACATGGACTTCCTTTCCTTATTTCAAAAAAAGGGAGCGCATCCACAGCGGGCTCCCTTTTACGCAGTTTTTTATCAAAGATTGTCTCTTAATGTATTGACATTGATCTTTCCATTCAAAATATCCTGAAAATCACCGAATATATCGACGTTCTGCGGCGTAATGATAAAAATGTAATTTGAAATCTTCTGCAGATTTCCGCTTAATGCAAAGCAGGAACCGCTGCTGAAGTCAATAATCCGCTGCGCCACATCCAGATCCAGACCTTCCAGATTCAAAATAACAGCCGTTCCGTTCAGCAGTGCTTCAGTCACTTCCCGGGAATCCTCTACAGACGTCGGTTTCTTGACACAGACTTCCATGCTGTTTGCCGGCCTTTTCTGTGCCCGGCCGCCAATGGGCGTCACCTTGGTCGCAGGTTTTACGGTGCTGGCTCTGTTTGCAGAAGTCCTCTCTTCAGCATCGATGGATCTGGGACTGGATTTCTGTGCGGATTTTGCAGGTGCGCTGCTTCGGTCATCCTCGAAATCATCATAAATATCATCGTCGTAATATTCCTCATCCTCAGCAAGTCCGATCTTATCTAAAAAGTTGTCTAAAAATCCCATTGGTAAGTCTCCTTTGATCGTTTAAGTATAATTTCTGATACCGAATATGGAGGAACCGATCCTGACATGCGTCGCTCCCTCGTCAATGGCAATTTCATAGTCATGCGACATACCCATTGAAAGATAATTCATAGCCACATTATCTAACTTTTGGCTCTTTATGTCAAGAAATAGTTCTCTTAAATCTGAAAATACCGAGCGAATCTGCGCCATATCTTCTGTAAAAGGCGCCACCGTCATCAATCCTTCCACATGAACGGAGGGAAATGCCGCAGCCGCCTCCAGAATGGCCGGCAGATCTTCTTTTGAGAGGCCGTACTTTGTGTCTTCACCGCTGACATTGACTTCCAGCAGAATGGGTATCACGCGGGAAATTTTCGCAGCTTCTTTATCAATCTCTGCACAAAGACGAATGGAATCCACTGAATGAATCATCGAAACAAAGGGAACGATCTGCCGGACCTTGTTTCGCTGCAGATGCCCGATCATATGCCAGCGGATATCCTCCGGCAGCTGCGCATGCTTTTCCAGCATTTCCTGCACTTTGTTTTCCCCGAAATCCCGCACGCCGCAGTCATAGGCTTCCCGCACTTCAGGCGCTGTATGGGTTTTACTGACCGCAACCAGACAGATATCCTCCGCTGCTCTGTTGTTTTGCATTGCACGGTTTTCGATGGATTTTCGGATTTGCGTTAAATTTTCATAAACGGACATGGTTCTCTCCTACTGCTGATATACGATTTCCTCATCTTCCACCAGATCGCCGTTTAAAACAATGTGATCATATTCGATGAGGCCATAGCGGTCATTGGGACTGATAATCGAAAAGTCGTCATTTTTCGTTAAAATCGTCACCTCATTGAATCTGGCATAACCGCGGTTGATATTATAGACGCCGTTTACCGGCACCGTATCGGAAACCGTATACAGATTTCCGGTTTCC
>CANRGZ010000117.1 GCA_947630295.1 uncultured Lachnospiraceae bacterium
GAAGCCGCCGAAGCCGCGCCGGAGGCGATAGCCTTGGCCAGATCCGCGCAGCCCGCGTAACCGCAGCCGCCGCAGTTGTTCCCCGGCAGCAGTTCCAGGATCTGCGTTACCTTACGGTCTTCCTTTACCGCCAGTTTTTTTGCGGCCAAACCCAGCAGCAGGCCGATCAAAAGCCCAATACAGCCCACCGCAGCTGTTGCAATCAATATTGAAAACCAATCCATGTTTTCCTTCTCCTAGTATATAAATTAGATGATTCGGGCGTCAAAAAGGATTACGGATTGTTACGCTGCTTCGCAGCTTTCACAATCCTACCCAACGGTATGCAAGCATACCATGGATTCGAGCTTTTGACGCTGTAATCATTAGATCAATCCCTGAAATCCAATAAATGCAATGGCCATCAGCCCCGCAGTAATCAGGGTGATGGGCATTCCCTTTAAGGGTGCGGGAATGTCGCTGCCTTCCGTCTTTTCCCGGATGCCTGCCAGAATCAGAATCGCGAAGGTAAAGCCCACAGCCACGCAGAACCCGGTAAGCACGCTGTAGCCGATGAACGATGCCTTTGTCACATCATAATCCGAAACATTGTTCAGCGCCACTCCCAGAACCGCGCAGTTTGTGGTAATCAGCGGCAGATAGACCCCCAGGGCCTTATGCAGCGCCGGCGAATACTTTTTCAGCACCAGTTCCACCAGCTGTACCAGCGCGGCAATGATCAAAATAAAGACGATCGTATTCAGATAGACCAGACTGCCGCCCAGCACTGCCGGATTGGCCAGTACAAATTTATAAATGACCGCAGTCACAAGGGAAGAAACCGTAATGACGAATATGACCGCTACGCCCATGCCCGCCGCAGTTTTGATTTTTCTGGAAACCCCGAGGAATGGACACAGTCCCAGAAACTGGCTCAGTACCACGTTGTTGGCCAGCGCAGATCCGATGATAATCAATAAAATCGTTTTCACTCTGCCGTTTCCTCCTTTGCTTCCTGTCGGATGTGTCCCTGACAATAAGGATACTGGCCGCAGCCGGCACAGCTATCGTCATGACAGGCCGTTCCATCCTTGGATTTGCCGACCCCCAGCTTGTTGCGGATCCCCGTTAAAAGCGCCAGGATAAAGAAAGCGCCGGGAGCCATGACGAAGATTTTCATGGGCTCATAAATACCGAAGATCTCTGCATGATCCGCGAAACGGAATCCGAAGGCGGAGCCGTTTCCCAGCAGTTCCCGCACCAGGCCGATGATGGTCAGCGCCAGGGTAAAGCCAAGACCCATGCCGATGCCGTCAAAAATCGACGGAATCACTTTGTTTTTACCGGCATAGCTTTCCGCTCTGCCCATGATAATGCAGTTGACCACGATCAGCGGGATATAGATGCCCAGACTGTCGTTTAAGGACTGGGGCGCATAGGCCTTCATCAGAAATTCCACGATGGTTACAAAGGTGGCGATGATGACAATATAAGCCGGCATCCGCACCTTATCGGGAATCACGTTCCGCAGCATGGAAATCAGCATATTGGACATGACCAGCACTGCCATGGTGGCAAGACCCATGCCCGCGCCGTTGATGGCGCTGGTGGTGACCGCCAGGGTGGGGCACATGCCCAGCAGCAGCACAAAGGTGGGATTTTCTTTGAATATTCCGTTAACCAAACGTTCCAGAGCCTGTTTCATTTAAAGTTCCTCCTTCACTTGGTTATAAAAGGCCAGTCCGGCATTCACCGCATTGGTCACCGCATTGGAGGTAATGGTGGCGCCGGATATGGCTTCAATTTCCTGATCCTGCGGCGTATTCTTGGTTACCTGCAGTTCTTCCGCGTCCTGATGCCGGAACTGTTCTTTGAAATCTTCCTCATCCGCGTTCATGCCAAGCCCCGGCGTTTCGTTCAGGCTTAAGAAGTCGATGCCGGAAATCTCCGCTGCGTCCTTCTTCTTGTCGGACTGCAGGATCCCTAAGGACAGCTCCATTTCGTCTCCATAGCAATCCGAGGTAAACAGAAGCAGTACCATGCCCGCTATCTGATCGCTCTCATCATAGACCTTATAGGCCTCTTCGATTTCGATATTTTCAGATCCCTTTGGCTGATCAATTTTTACTTCTTCATCCAGTGCGACCCGGTATTCGTCTCCTACCACGCTTTGCAGGGACGTGGTCTTTGCCTCGATATTCCGTTCCTCAATTGAATTCCTGGTCAGGTCATTGACAAATCCCAGCAGGAAACCGGAAACCAGTGTAATGACCAAAAGGATCAGCGTGCTTTTCATGATTTCCTTCACGCCTGTTTCCCTCCTGTTCCGAACGCTTTTCTCACCGGCAGCCGCTCCAGCAGCGGTGTCAGCAGATTTGCGAAAATAATGGCAAAGGATGCGCCTTCGGCGTTGTTGCCGAACCACCGGAAAACGGCAATCAGCAGACCGATCAGCACGGCGTAAATCACCTGGCCTTTGGCGTTCACCGGCCGGGTGACGTAGTCCGTTGCCATAAACCATGCCCCCAGCATCAGGCCGCCGCCGGATAACTGTGCGGACAGGTAATAAATATTAAAATCGTGAGTGCCCAGCAGATAGTTGAACAGCATGATACACACGGAAAACGTCGCCAGAATGATGGCAGGGATCTTGATATCGATGATATTAAACATCAGCAGAATCAGGGCCCCCAGCAAAATGGCAATGGTACAGGTCTCGCCGATGGTGCCGCCGGTATTGCCGAATACCATGTCCCGCACGCTGATGTCCCCCAGATCGCCGCTTTCTTTCAGCAGCTGCAGGGGCGTCGCGGATGAAATCGAATCATACAGTCCATAGGTATAATCCGTCATCAGCTTCGGAAAGGAAAGCAGCAGGAAGCACCTTGCCGCCAGCGCCGGATTCATAAAGTTGTGGCCCAGGCCGCCGAACAGCTGCTTTACCACGATAATGGCAAAAGCGCCGCCCACAGCCCCCATCCACAAAGGCGCCGCCACCGGCAGGCAATAGGCCAGCAGCAGGCCGGTCACCACGGCGCTGCCGTCGGT
>CANRGZ010000118.1 GCA_947630295.1 uncultured Lachnospiraceae bacterium
AATACCCGAAATTTTTCATTTGTTCTCAAAAAAAATTTCGGGTACATACATGACCGACTGCATTGTACGGATTTTCCAACTTTGAACAAAGGGTACTTTTTTCCACACAATCTGCCCCATACAATCTTCCGACTGTCGTATTGTATCCCTCAGACAAGTATGCTAGAATGGGAACACCCGCCCGGCTTTGACACAACATGACAGAAAGGAGCTGCCGATTATATCGGTTTGTAAAGAAATCATCAATGGAAAATAAAGAACAAAAGAGCGCCTGCCTGCGAACGGCCGCATACTGCCGGGTCAGCACGCAAAGCGATCTGCAGGACGGTTCTTTTGAAACGCAGCAGGAATATTATCTGCACTATATTGAAGAACAGCCTTCCATGACGCTGGCTGGTCTGTACGCCGACCATGGAAAAAGCGGCCGGTCCATCGCAAACCGGCCTGCCTTTCAGCGAATGCTGCAGGACTGCAGGGACGGAAAGATTGACCTGATCCTGACCAAATCCATTTCCCGCTTTGCCCGCAATATGGCCGAATGCATTTCCGTGATCCGCGAACTGAAGGCGCTGCATATCGGTATCTTCTTTGAGCGGGAAGGCATCGACACCATGACCCGGTCCAGCGAACTGCTGCTAAGCATACTGGCGGCCATTGCACAGGAAGAGAGCGACAGCCTGCGGAAGAATCTGCAGTGGAGCAGACTGCGGCATTATGAGATGGGACAGCCCTGGGAATCTGCCAGCTATGGATATCGCTCCTGCGGAAAATCCCATGTCTGGACAATCGAGCCCAGGGAAGCCTGTCGGGTACGCACAGCCTTTTATCTGGCCGGTATATGCCGGCCCTACCGGGAAATATGCGCAGCCTTAAATCAAATAGAAGCAAACGAAAAGAGCGGCAAACATTGGAATCACAATCCCGTCATTCATTTGCTTACCAATTGCGTTTACACCGGCAATTATCTGACCAACAAAGAATGTACCTATGTGAATGAAAGCGGCATCCGGCGCGGAAAAAACACAGGGCAGGTAGACCAATTTTATATCGAAGGACATCACGAGCCGCTGATCAGCAGTCCATTATTTGACCGGGTACAGGAACTGCTGCGGCGGCATCTTCTTTTTTCACAGCGCACACGCTTTTCTGAGGAAGAAAAAATATTCATGCAGACCAGCATCCGGCTGACGGAAAAAGAGCGTGTGGACTGGCACTTTGATCTTCCCGCCTTCATTGGGTCTTAAAGAAAGGGGAAACATGGAAATAGAAAAAATACTTGTCGAACAGACAGATGCGCCGAAGATAAATATTTCCGGGCATCAAAGAAGGGTCGCCGCCTACTGCCGGGTCTCCACCAGCAAAGACGCCCAGGCCGGCAGCTTCGAACTGCAGAAAAACGTATATCTTCAGAAAATCACCGCACATCCGGACTGGGTATTTGCGGGAATCTATGCCGACGAAGGCGTCACCGGCACCAATACCAAATACCGCACAGGCTTTCAGCAAATGCTGGCAGACTGCGAAGCCGGGAAAATCGATTACATTATTACCAAATCTATTTCCCGTTTTGCCAGAAATACGCTGGAATGTCTTTCTTACATACGGAAACTGCAGAGCATGAGCGTACAGCTGATTTTTGAAAAGGAAAATATCGATACCGGCAAGCCGTTTTCCGAAATGCTGCTGACGGTTCTGGCTGCGTTTGCGCAGGAGGAAAGCCGGTCCCTGTCGGAAAATCTCAAATGGGGCATCCGAAAAAGGTATCAGAAAGGCATCGACCGCTGGACCCGCATTTACGGTTATACCCAGACGGAGGAAGGCAATTACCGCGTGGTACCGGACGAGGCGGATACGGTGCGGCAGATTTTTTTACTCTATGAACAGGGACAGAGCATGTCGGAAATCGTTGCGTTTCTGCATCAGCATCAGATTCCCAGCCCTGCCGGAAAAAAAGACTGGAGCGCTTCCAGTGTGCTGCATATTCTGCGAAATGAAAAATATACCGGCGACATTCTGCTGCAGAAGACTTATACGGCAGATCACCTCTCCCACCGGACAGTCAAAAACAACTGTACGCTGGTCCCGGCCTATTATCTGACAGATCATCATACGCCGCTGATCAGTCACGAACAGTTTGCCCTGGTGGAAAAAATCCGTAAGCTCCGCTGTCCGGGCGGCAGCGACGGCAACAGCCCGGGACATCCCGTACAATATCCTTTCGATACGCTGCTTCGCTGTCCCTACTGCGGTGCTGTCCTGCGCCAGCGACATATTCCGGTACAGCAGCCGGGCCGCGGCTGGCTCTGTGAAGGCAGTCCCAAATCCTGCGGCGGCTTTCTGATCCGGTCCCATTTCGTAGAGCAGGCGGTACTGACCGCATACCATACCTTTCCGAAGGAACAACTGGCCCTGGCCGACCCCGGTCATGCAGCAGAAGCCGAACACATGCGTTCCTTTTTGTCCGCCCATCCGCGCCTTCCGCGGGTGGACTATTACTGGCTGGCGCAGCTTGTAGATTCCATTACCTTCGGCCGGCATATAGTGCAGCCGCAAAATGGTACGGCTTGCGACCGCACCCTGTATGTCCGCTGGAAATGCGGCGTGACCAGCTGCGTGCCCACCGGTATTGAGAAACAAAAAGACCTGCCGTCTTATGTTCTGAAACGTTACAGAGACTGGCAGGTCAGAAATCGGAGGAAAAATGAAAATCACACGGATTGCCCGAACCCGTGATCA
>CANRGZ010000119.1 GCA_947630295.1 uncultured Lachnospiraceae bacterium
TTTCCTGCAACACTAACGTCAACTTTTTTGCCGGAGGCTTTAGAAGTGGAAGTTAACTTTTCACTTCACCCTTTTTTCTGTGATCACTGCACATGGGTATGCGTATAAATATGATCCGAGCAGTATTCATAGTTTCCGTTGCATTTTGAACAGAACCGGAAGGTCAGATCGCCGTCCCGTTCCGTGCGGCCGCAGACAGCGCATTTATGCCGGGTAATATTGGGCGACTGCCGTGTCTGTGACTGAAACTGTTTTTTTCGTTTGATCTCCGAAGGCCGTATATGCCGCGTCTTCCTTCCGGTCAGAAGGAAAATCAGGAAATTGGCCAGCGAAGACAGGATCATGATCCGAACGGAAGCCGTGCCGCTGTACAACGCCAGTATCAGCATTGCCGCGTAAATCCATGCCAGCCATTTGATCTTGACCGGCAGAATGAAAAACAGATATACCCGCATTTCCGGATAAGTCACAGCGAAGGCAAGATACACCGACATAGCCAGATAATAGGTGGTCGGTGATCCGTAATAGCGGAAATGAAACAGCGGCGCGATAAAGTACATGAGAAACGTAGTCAGAATCGTGATAATAATACCGCCGAAAATATAGAGATTGTACGCAAAATCCCCCATGGCATTTTCCAGCGCCTTGCCGATACTGAAATAAAAGAACAGGGTGATGATCGTAAATATACTTAAACTCGTGGGCGGAATCAGCAGCCATGTGACGATGCGCCACACCTGTCCCTGCAGGACATATTCCGGAACCAGGGTCATATAATTGATCAGCCGGGGCGAAATCATCTCCAGCAAATATCCCAGAATATAAGTAAAAATCACATAGGTTGTTAAATTGCGAATCGCATATCTTCCAAACTTGCGTTCCAGCTTTTCGTACATAAATCTACTCCTGTCAATACAGCAGCCCGAACTGGCAGCCTTTTTGTTTTACATTCGAAATAAACTGATTCAGTACCGAAAGATCGGTTTCCGAATCGGTCCGCAGATCATAAATAATGCCGTTGGAAACCGCGGCATTCATCGCATCCAGAATCTCTTCATCGGAAAATCCCAGCGCCGTATAATCATTATAAGAAAAACTCCAGAAGATGCTGATATACTGATAATTGTTCAGCATGGCCAGCAGCTTCTGGCTGAAATGCCCGTTGGGGAAACGAAACAGCGACATACAGTAATTATAATGGAACAGCACATATTCATGCAGATCAAAAATCTGTGCAGTCTGCTCTTCTTCCTCCAGCCCTGCAAATCCGTTTACGGGAAAATCCCGGGAACCGTTGCCGATGGTATGGCCTTTGGCAATCATTTCCCGCATCAGATCCGGATGATTGACGGCAAAGGTATAATTGACAAAGAATACCGCTTTCACCTCCTGCCGGTCCAAAACATCCAGAATTTCACGCACATTTCCCGCATCGGTGCCCACGTCAAAGGTCAGATAGACCGAATTTTCAGTGCTGTCAATGATAAATTCAGATGCAAATCCGCCGTACTGCGTCTCAAAATTGCGGATTTCCGGCAGATAACTTTGAAAATCGCTTCTGTCGGAGGGCTCCACCGCATAGGTAATATCCTCGTCGCTCAAAGAAGCATAATCAAAGATCAAATTGTTTTTCCGGATATGCCCTGCCGGTTCGGATGTTTGCTCCACCAGATCCGGCGCATACTGTTTCAATATGCCGTGAGCAATGGCAGAGGCGTACCGCTCCTTGTTTATATCAAACAACAGGTTGTCCTCTTCATTGGAAATATATCCCAGTTCGATCACCACAGAAGCCATGCTGGTATCCCGGTTCAGCTGAAAATCATACTGTTCCGAAGTCACGGAACCGTAATGAGTCCCGCCGTTTTTGGAAATGCCCATGGCATCCAGATACTGCAGAATATATTCTCCGGTCTGAAAAGAAATGTCACTGTTTTCCAGCTTTTTGGAGGGCACATAGATTTCAACGCCCTTTTTTGCCGGATCGTCAGATTCGTTATTGCGGTGCAGCGACACAAAAAGATTTGCCCCATTCTGATTGGCAAATTCACAGCGTTCCTGATTGCTGTGTTTTGTATCGCCGGTTCTGGTCATAATGACGTTGACGCCGGCGCTTTTCAATTTTTCTTCCAGCAGCTGTCCCAACTCCATATTGTCCATTTTTTCCGAACGGATAATGGTGCCTTCCGCATCTTCCAACACTTCGCCGGGCTCCTCTCCGCCGTGTCCCGGGTCAATGCAGACGGTAAAGGGCGTGCTTACCTTTTTCTTTTCTTCTCCGTACAGCTTCACTTTTTCAGGATTGACACTTCTTACATTTAATATGGTGTCGCTGACGGCAAAATTTGACTTTTCTCCGGAAAAATGCCAGATCAGCCGTACTGCGCCAAAGACAAGCAGCGCAAGAAGAACCAGTCCCAGCACCGGATACAGCATCGATCTGCGGGATTGATGGATCCTTCTGCCGGGCATTGCGTTCTGCTTCTGCTCTTTCGGAATAGGATTCCCTTTTCTGCGGGGCACCTGACGAAATAAATCCTTCATGCACAACCTCTTCATGCAAAATTCTTTGCCGTAATTTTCTAACATCATATAATATTTCTCCCATTCTGGCAAGTCCCGGCAGTTTTTTCTGATTTTGCTTGACCTTTGTTCAGGGAATAGGTAATATATATTTTGGTAATTTATGAGTTGTTATA
>CANRGZ010000120.1 GCA_947630295.1 uncultured Lachnospiraceae bacterium
TGTCGTTTTACCTTCATCATACCCGTTACCTTCCCGCTTTAATCACTCATTTTTTTCCGTAATTTTTCCAGAAAGCTTTCTTTTTTGATTCGAATCATATCATAGGTTTTTTTGCTTTTTTTCACCAGAAGACTGTCTCCCGGCAGCATGGACCCCCTGGGCTGGCCGTCAAAAAAGACCGAAGCCTTTGCATCCGTATCCGGCTGATCTTCCGTCATGGCGATCCGGATTTCATCCTCTGCGGAAAGCAGGACGCTTCTGGAATTTAAGGTCATGGCGCACACCGGTGTGACCAGGATCATCTTTGCCCGGGGGGAAACAATGGGGCCCCCCGCCGCCATACTGTAGCCGGTGGACCCGGCAGGCGTTGACAGAATCACGCCGTCTCCGTTATAGGTATACAGCCTTTCTCCATTGACGTAAATCGTATATTTGATGAGATTGGCATTGCCGCCTCTGGAAATGACAATGTCATTCACCGCCATATGCATACCACTGTCCGTGGAATCAAAACTGCCTTCCAGCAGCATACGCGGCTCCACCTGTCCCTGATCCTGCACAAGCGCTTCCAGATCCGCATACAGGGTCTCCGGCTCGATTTCCGCCAGATATCCCACCCTGCCCATATTGATGCCGATAAAGGGCAGTTTCAGCGACGCATAACGCCGCACGGTCCGGATAATGCTTCCGTCGCCGCCCACAACCAGTATACATTCCGTATCGGCAATGATCTTCCTGCAGGTTTCCATATCCGTCTGCGGATCGATGCGGACGCAGGTACAGCCCTGTTCTTCCAGAAACCGGATGGCTCTGGTACTTACCGTAAGATTAATATCTTTCGCAGCATTGGCAATTACTGTAAACCGTTTCAAATTGTTCCCTCGTTTATTCTTTCAGATTTTGATGGGCCGTCTTCACCAGCGAACGGATGTCCGCCTGCAAAAACTGCGCCTCCGCCGCCGGCATCGTTTCGGCCCCGTACTTTTGCAGATGTATCAGATATTCAATGTTTCCTCTGGGTCCTTTGACCGGCGAATAATCCAGCCCCAGCACCCGCAGACCGCAGCTGTGGGCAAGCAGCACCACGGACTGCAGAATCTCCGCGTGCAGCCCGGCATCCTTTACCACGCCGTTCTTGCCGACTCTGTTTTTTCCGGCTTCAAACTGGGGTTTGATCAAAGCCACCAGAAACGCGCCCTCTGCCAGCAGCCCTGCAGTAACCCCCAGCACCTTATCCAGGGAAATAAAAGAAACGTCGATGGACGCAAAGCCGGGCTGTTCCGGCAAATCTGCCGGCGTCAGATAGCGGACGTTGGTATGCTCCATACTGACCACTCTGGGGTCCTCCCTGAGGGAAAGGGCCAGCTGATCGCTGCCCGCATCCACCGCGTATACTCTGGCTGCGCCGTTTTGCAGCATACAGTCGGTAAATCCGCCGGTAGACGCGCCGATGTCCAGACAGACTTTTTTATTTAAATCGATGGAAAAAACCTGCAGGGCTTTTTCCAGCTTGAGACCGCCGCGGCTCACATACCGCGGGCCGGCGTCGCTGATCACGATTTCCGCCTCTGGCGGCACATATGCGCCGGCTTTCGTCAGGCAGCGGCCGTTTACCGATACTGCGCCTTCCTGTATCAGCTTTTTTGCCTGTTCCCGGGAAGGAACCATATGCCGTTCTGTCAGCAGCAGATCCAGTCGCTGTTTCATTTTGTTTCTCCCGACAACAGTCTGTGGGCGATGCTATCCGCATCCAGCCCCAGCGCTTCTTTTAATTCCGTCACACTTCCGTGCTCCACAAACCGGTCCGGCACCGCAAACTGTTCCAGCGATACCGGCAGGTGCAGACGCAGAACCGCTTCTGCAATCTGCTCTCCCAGTCCCCCGGTTTTAATATTATCCTCCAGCACCGCAAATACCGAATGCCGCTGTGCCAGTGCAACAAGCATTTCTTCATCCAGCGGCCGGATAAATCGCGCGTTAATGAGGCTGCAGCTTCGCTGGTGCTGCAAAAGCAGCTGACGCACCTCGCAGGCGGTTTCCACCATACTGCCGCAGGCAATCAGCGCGACGTCTTCTCCTTCGTAAATCCGTTCCCATTTTCCGTAAACCATGGGCGCCTGATATTCCGAAAGACCGGTATACGCCGTCCCCCTCGGATAACGGATGGCTACCGGGCCTCTTGCCTCACGCAGCGCAAAGGCCAGCATCTCTTTCAGTTCCGGCCCGTTTTTCGGCGCCATGACCGTCATGCCGGGCATCAGAGACAGATAGGACAAATCAAAGATGCCGTGATGGGTTTGTCCGTCTGCGCCCACCAGCCCCGCCCGGTCAATGGCAAATACCACCGGCAGAGACTGCATACAGACATCATGCAGGATCTGGTCAAAGGCGCGCTGCAGAAAGGTGGAAAACACCGCTGTCACCACCTTCATGCCTGCCGTACAGAGTCCCGCGGAAAATGTCACTGCATGTTCCTCGGCAATACCCACGTCAAAAAAACGCTCCGGAAAGGCCTTCTCAAACTCCACCAGCCCGGTGCCGTGGGACATGGCGGCGCTGACCGCCACGATGGACGCGTCCTGCCTTCCCAGCTCGCAGATGGCTTCCGCGAACAGGCGGGAATAGGTTTTCCCCCCTGCACTTTTGGGCAGGCCGCTTTTGATGTCAAAAGCGCCCACACCGAAAAACACATC
>CANRGZ010000121.1 GCA_947630295.1 uncultured Lachnospiraceae bacterium
CCGAGGTATGGGATGTGCTGGAAGACGTAATCAAAGAGCATCCCGTTATGCTGAACCGTGCGCCTACCCTGCATCGTCTGGGTATACAGGCCTTTGAGCCGGTGCTGGTGGAAGGCAAGGCCATCAAGCTGCATCCGCTGGTATGTACGGCGTACAACGCGGACTTTGACGGAGACCAGATGGCGGTGCATCTGCCACTTTCCGTAGAGGCCCAGGCGGAGTGCCGTTTCCTGCTGTTGTCTCCCAACAACCTGTTGAAGCCTTCCGACGGCGGCCCCGTGGCGGTGCCTTCTCAGGATATGGTACTGGGTATCTATTATCTGACCCAGGAACGTGAGGGAGAAAAGGGCGAAGGAAAATGCTTCAAAAATGTCAATGAAGCGATTCTGGCCTATGAGAACGGCGTGATCACGCTGCATTCCATTGTCAAAATCCGTGTCAGCAAGACGCTGCCGGACGGCACTGTGGTCACAGGCACCATCCAGTCCACCGTGGGAAGATGCATCTTCAATGAGATCATCCCCCAGGATCTGGGCTTTGTGGAGCGCAATACCCCGGAAGATCAGCTGAAGCTGGAAATCGATTTCCTGGTAGGCAAAAAGCAGCTGAAGCAGATTCTGGAGAAGGTCATCAACAATCACGGCGCAACCAGAACGGCGGAAGTGCTGGATGATATCAAGGCCATGGGTTATAAGTATTCCACCAGGGCTGCCATGACCGTATCCATTTCGGATATGACCGTACCGGAGATCAAGGGACAGCTGCTGCAGGAAGCGCAGGAGCAGGTGGATGAGATCACCAGAGATTACAAGCGGGGCTTAAGCACAGACGAAGAACGCTACAGAGCGGTGGTGGATACCTGGAAGGAAACCGATGACAAGCTGACCCATGCGCTGCTGAGCGGTCTGGACAAATACAACAATATTTATATGATGGCGGATTCCGGCGCCCGTGGTTCTGATAAGCAGATCAAACAGCTGGCGGGCATGCGCGGGCTGATGTCGGATACCACCGGACGGACCATTGAATTCCCCATTACCTCCAATTTCCGTGAAGGCCTGGACGTACTGGAATACTTTATGTCCGCACACGGCGCCCGGAAAGCGCTTTCGGATACGGCGCTGCGTACCGCGGACTCCGGTTACCTGACCCGGCGTCTGGTAGACGTTTCACAGGAACTGATCATCCGGGAAGTGGACTGCTGCGAGGGCAGAGACGACATCGTAGGCATGGACGTACATGCCTTTATGGACGGCTCCGAAGAAATCGAAAGTCTGCGGGATCGTATAACCGGACGGTATTCGGTGAATAATATCATGGATAAGGATGGAAATATCATCGTGAAGCGCAATCACATGATTACGCCCAAGCGGGCGGCGCGGATCCTTTCCGCCGGCGTGGATGAAAACGGAAATCCTATTGAAAACGTGAAAATCAGAACGGTCCTGACCTGCCGTTCCCATCTGGGCGTCTGCTCCAAATGTTACGGCGCCAACATGGCCACCGGCGAACCGGTACAGGTGGGCGAGGCTGTAGGTATCATCGCGGCACAGTCCATCGGCGAGCCGGGCACGCAGCTGACGATGCGTACTTTCCATACAGGCGGCGTTGCCGGCGACGATATCACCCAGGGTCTTCCCCGTGTAGAGGAATTGTTTGAAGCGCGGAAGCCGAAGGGCCTGGCCATCATCACCGAATTCGGCGGCGTGGCCACCATCAACGATACAAAGAAGAAACGGGAAGTCGTGGTCACCAATCCGGAAACCGGCGAAAGCAAAGTTTATCTGATCCCTTACGGATCCCGTATCAAGATTCAGGACGGCGCGGTGCTGGAGGCCGGCGATGAGCTGACCGAAGGCAGCATCAATCCCCACGATATCCTGAAGATCAAAGGACTGCGTTCCGTACAGGATTATATGCTGCAGGAAGTACAGCGGGTATACCGGCTGCAGGGTGTGGAAATCAACGACAAGCACATCGAAGTCATTGTACGCCAGATGCTGAAGAAGGTACGGATCGAGAACAACGGCGATTCCGATTATCTGCCGGGCGCACTGGTAGACGTGCTGGAGTATGAAGATACCAACGAAGCGCTGCTGGCAGAAGGCAAGGAACCCGCAGAGGGCAAGCAGGTCATGCTGGGTATCACCAAGGCGTCCCTGGCCACCGGCTCTTTCCTGTCGGCGGCGTCCTTCCAGGAGACCACCAAGGTGCTGACCGATGCGGCCATCAAGGGCAAGGTGGATCATCTGATCGGACTGAAGGAAAACGTCCTGATCGGAAAACTGATTCCTGCCGGTACCGGTATGAAGCGGTATCGTTCCGTCAATCTGGATTCGGATTATACTATGCCGAAACCGGAGGAACTGCCTGCCGAAGGAGAGGAAGGCATACAGCTGGACAATGACAATGAACTGCTGCTGGAGTCCCTGGAAAAGGCGCTGGATGCCAGTGCGGAAGAACCGGAAACCGAGGATGACGGAGAAGTTTTTGATGAAAGAGAATCCGAACTGGATCTGGTTGAAAATATTGTAACTGAAGATTAAATTTTCTTGACATTATCCGGAAAATCAAGTAAACTGCGGTAGTGTGTGAATATTCGGTGGGAGTGCTGCTCCCACCGGTATTTATGGAATACACAAATAATACAGGAGGTGAAACGAATGCCTACATTTAACCAGTTAGTAAGAAAAGGAAGACAGACTTCGGTGAAAAAGTCTACGGCGCCTGCTTTGCAGAAGGGCTTCAACTCTCTGCACAAAAAAGCGATCGATACGGCTTCTCCGCAGAAGAGAGGCGTATGTACGGCTGTCAAGACGACGACACCGAAGAAGCCGAACTCAGCGCTTCGTAAGATCGCCAGAGTACGTCTTTCTAACGGTATTGAGGTAACGAGCTATATCCCCGGCGAAGGCCACAACCTTCAGGAGCACAGCGTCGTGCTGATCCGCGGCGGCCGTGTAAAGGATCTGCCCGGTACAAGGTATCATATCATTCGCGGTACTTTGGATACGGCAGGCGTGGCGAACAGACGCCAGGCTCGTTCCAAGTATGGTGCAAAACGTCCGAAGAAATAAGGCGTCGGCATCAGAAGCAACTGTGTACCACAAGGTTATAGTGTCGGTATTCAAGCCGTAAGGCTTTCACTGAATGATAGAGAAATATTTGATGCCGCGCGTACACCGAAACAAGTGAGTACCTGTGATCTAATCTGAAAGGGAAATGCTTTGTATTTCCCGCCGCCTGATTTTCTGCCCCCGGGCAAAGACAGGCGTATCATATGATTAAGGAGGGAAGTATCGTGCCAAGAAAAGGACATACGCAGAAAAGAGATGTGCTTGCAGATCCCGTATACAATGACAAGATCGTGACCAAGCTGATCAACAATATCATGCTGGACGGCAAGAAGGGTATTGCCCAGAAGATCGTATACGGCGCATTTGAACAAGTCGAAAAGGAAAGCGGAAAGCCTGCCCTGGAAGTATTCGGAGAAGCCATGAACAATATCATGCCCGTACTTGAGGTCAAGGCAAGACGTTTGGGAGGCGCAACCTATCAGGTGCCCATCGAAGTCCGTCCGGACAGACGGCAGGCGCTGGCGCTTCGATGGATCACCATGTTCTCCCGTAAAAGAGGCGAAAAGACCATGGTCGAGCGCCTTGCAAGAGAGATTATGGATGCAGCCAATAATACCGGCGCATCTGTAAAGAGAAAAGAAGATATGCACAAGATGGCAGAGGCCAACAAGGCATTTGCACATTACAGATTCTGATTGTATATCATTCCTGTTCAGACAGAAAATGAAAACTTACCGGAATAGATGAGGAGGACATTCCTTTGGGTAGTAGTAATGGAAGAGAATATCCGCTGGAGCGGACGAGAAATATAGGTATTATGGCTCATATCGATGCGGGTAAAACCACATTGACGGAGCGTATCTTATATTATACGGGTGTGAATTACAAAATCGGCGATACGCATGAAGGTACGGCCACAATGGACTGGATGGAGCAGGAGCAGGAACGTGGTATCACGATCACTTCTGCCGCTACCACATGCCACTGGACGCTTCAGGAGCAGACAAAGCCGAAAAAAGGGGCTCTCGAACATCGAATCAATATTATTGATACACCGGGACATGTTGATTTTACTGTTGAAGTAGAACGGTCGCTTCGTGTTTTGGACGGCGCGGTGGGCGTTTTCTGTGCCAAAGGCGGCGTAGAACCGCAGTCGGAAAATGTATGGCGTCAGGCGGATACCTACAACGTACCCCGTATGGCATTCATCAATAAGATGGATATCATGGGCGCGGATTTTTACGGCGCGGTAGAGCAGATCAAGACCCGTCTGGGCAAAAATGCAGTGCCTCTGCAGCTTCCCATCGGAAAAGAAGATGATTTCAAGGGAATCATCGATCTGTTCGAGATGAAAGCTTACATCTATAATGATGAAAAGGGCGAGGATATTTCGGTTGTGGATATTCCGGAAGATATGCAGGAATCCGCAGAGCTGTATCATACAGATATGATCGAAAAAATCTGTGAGACCGACGACGATCTGATGATGGAATATCTGGAAGGGGACGTGCCTTCGGACGACGCTTTAAAGGCGGCGCTTCGGAAAGCCACCTGTACCTGCGAAATCATCCCGGTCTGCTGCGGTACTGCCTACAGAAACAAAGGCGTACAGAAGCTGCTGGATGCCATCGTGGAATATATGCCCGCACCCACAGATATCGAAGCGATCAAAGGCGTTGATATGGACGGCAATGACATTGTCCGTCATTCTTCCGATGAAGAACCGTTCTCAGCGCTGGCATTTAAGATCATGACAGATCCGTTTGTAGGAAAACTTGCATTTTTCCGTGTCTATTCGGGCACATTAAATGCCGGTTCCTACGTTTACAACTCCACAAAGGACAAAAAGGAGCGTGTCGGCCGTATCCTGCAGATGCATGCGAACCACAGAGCAGAGCTGGATAAGGTTTACGCAGGCGATATCGCCGCTGCGGTGGGCCTGAAGCTGACCGGTACCGGCGACACCATCTGCGACGAACAGCATCCGGTGGTCCTGGAGTCCATGGAATTTCCCGAACCGGTTATCGAGCTTGCCATTGAGCCCAAGACGAAAGCCGGTCAGGGCAAGATGGGCGAGGCGCTGGCCAAGCTGGCAGAGGAAGATCCTACCTTCCGCGCGCATACCAATGAGGAAACAGGCCAGACCATTATCGCCGGTATGGGCGAACTGCATCTGGAAATCATCGTTGACCGTCTCCTTCGGGAGTTCAAGGTAGAGGCCAATGTAGGCGCGCCCCAGGTAGCATACAAGGAAGCCTTCACGAAGACCGTGGAAGTGGACAGCAAATATGCGAAGCAGTCCGGCGGCCGCGGACAGTATGGTCACTGCCGCGTCAGATTTGAGCCTATGGACGTCAATGCGGAGGAGGCCTTCAAGTTCGATTCCGAGGTTGTGGGCGGTGCGATCCCGAAGGAATATATTCCCGCCGTCGGCGAGGGTATCGAAGAAGCGGCCAGGGCCGGTATTCTGGGAGGTTTCCCGGTGCTGGGCGTACACGCTACGGTTTACGACGGTTCCTACCATGAAGTCGACTCTTCGGAAATGGCATTCCATATTGCGGGATCTCTGGCATTCAAGGACGCCATGCGCAAGGGCGGTGCGGTACTCTTAGAGCCCATTATGCGTGTGGAAGTGACCACGCCGGAGCAGTATATGGGCGACGTCATCGGGGATATCAGTTCCCGCCGCGGACGTGTGGAAGGCATGGACGATATCGGCGGCGGCAAGATGGTAAGAGGATATGTTCCCCTGGCGGAAATGTTCGGTTATTCCACCGATTTGAGATCCAAGACCCAGGGCCGCGGAAATTACTCCATGTTCTTTGAAAAATACGAGCAGGTACCTAAGAATATTCAGGACAAAATTCTTAGTGCAAAAGAGTAATATTACTCTTGAAAAAGTTGGTAATTTGAAATATAATCATTAATAGCATGTATTAACGAAAAAAGCCTGAGAAAAGGCAAAAATGTTCAAGGAGGATATCAAAAATGGCAAAAGCTAAATTTGAAAGAACTAAACCCCATTGTAATATTGGTACCATCGGTCACGTAGATCACGGCAAAACGACCCTGACTGCTGCAATCACAAAGACACTTTCCGAAAGAGTTGCCGGAAACGCTGCGGTTGCATTTGATATGATCGATAAAGCGCCCGAAGAGCGTGAAAGAGGTATCACCATTTCCACAGCCCATGTAGAGTATGAGACAGAGAAACGTCACTACGCACATGTTGACTGTCCGGGACATGCCGATTATGTAAAGAACATGATCACCGGCGCTGCACAGATGGACGGTGCAATCTTAGTTGTTGCCGCAACCGATGGCGTTATGGCACAGACCAAGGAGCACATCCTGCTGTCCCGTCAGGTAGGCGTTCCTTATATCGTTGTTTTCATGAACAAGTGCGATATGGTAGATGATGAGGAACTGCTGGATCTGGTCGAAATGGAAATCAGAGAGCTGCTGGATGAGTACGAATTCCCGGGCGACGACACACCGGTTATCAGAGGATCTGCGCTGATGGCACTGGAAGACAGCACCGGCGAATGGGGCGACAAGATCATGGAGCTGATGGATGCGGTTGACAGCTGGGTTCCCGATCCGCAGCGTGCAACAGATCAGCCGTTCCTGATGCCTGTCGAGGACGTATTCACCATCACCGGCCGTGGTACCGTTGCTACCGGTAGAGTAGAGCGTGGTACACTGCATCTGAATGAAGAAGTTGAAATCGTCGGTATCAAGGAAGAAACCCGTAAGACGGTTGTTACCGGTATCGAAATGTTCCGTAAACTGCTGGATGAAGCACAGGCCGGCGATAACATCGGTATCCTGCTTCGTGGCGTAAACAGAACCGATATCGAAAGAGGTCAGGTTTGTGCAAAACCCGGTTCCATCACCTGCCATAAGAAATTTACCGCACAGGTTTACGTTCTGACCAAAGATGAAGGCGGACGTCATACACCGTTCTTCAACAACTACAGACCGCAGTTCTATTTCAGAACAACGGACGTTACCGGTGTTGTTAACCTTCCCGAAGGTACAGAAATGTGCATGCCTGGTGATAACGTCGAGATGACCATTGAGCTGATTCATCCCATCGCTATGGAGCAGGGTCTTACATTCGCGATCCGTGAAGGCGGACGTACTGTAGGTTCGGGCCGTGTTGCTTCTATTATTGAGTAATCTGTGGAAGATTTTGACAACTTAAGAAAGTATTGCAGACAGCCGCTTTCGGTTAACCGGAAAGCGGCTGTTTTCTGTTTTTTAAGAAGCTGAGCGTTTGATTCCATTAGGGATAATATTGAAAAAAAATCATGGATATGATTAAATAAATGATGGGATTCAAACCTATGAATTAGAAAGTGAGATGATGAAATTGGAAAAAGATTTCGACCTTTCACAATTTGATGAATATAGAGAAGACAACAGGAGAGAAGTGAAAAAGGCAAATAACGGTTTGCCGATATCATTATGGGATACTTATTCTGCTTTTGCAAATTGCTATGGCGGTGTCATTATTCTTGGTGTTAATGAAGAAAATGATGGTAGTTGGAAAACAACCGGTCTTCAGAATGCACAAAAGCTTTGCAAGGATTTTTGGAATACGATCAATAATCCTAAAAAAGTAAGTATCAATCTTCTTTCGGAAGAGAATGTGCAGACATATGAAATTGGGGCTAATCATGATGTGATAGTCGTTATTTATGTACCTATGGCAAAAAGAGAACAGAAGCCGGTATATATTAACAATGATATTTTTAATGGCACATTCCGTCGAAACTATGAGGGTGACTATCATTGTACAAGACTGCAAGTAAAAGCGATGCTTCGGGATCAGACAGAGCGCACTATGGATATGGAAGTGTTGGATAAAGTGCCTATGGAAGATTTGAATTATGATACGATTCATGGATATCGAAATAGTCATCGTTCTTTAAAAGAGGGGCATCCGTTTGAACGCTTAAGCGACCATGAATATTTGAGAAGTATCGGCGCGGCAGCAGTTTCTGATGAAGATGAACAGTTGCATCCTACGGCGGCTGGTATGCTGATGTTTGGGGATGAGTACAATATTGTAAGGCATTTTCCTGAGTTTTTTTTGGATTACAGAGAAGAGTTAGATCCTACTACGCGTTGGAGCGACAGATTACAATCCAGTTCCGGCGAGTGGTCTGGAAATGTGTGTGATTTTTATTTTAGGGTTTATAATAAAATCATCAAAGATGTTAAGGTACCATTTAAAATGTCCGGTGGCGAACGAATTGACGATACACCGGTACACAAGGCAATTCGTGAGGCATTGGCAAACTGTTTGATTCATGCGGATTACCACGGTTTACGCGGTATTGTGATCAAAAAAGAGTCGGACAAGTTGATTTTTGCAAATCCAGGTTATGTCAGAACGGGTAAAAAGCAGATGCGAATTGGCGGCGAGTCCGACCCGAGAAACAAGGCGCTTATGAAGATGTTTAATCTTATCAATATCGGGGAACGTGCCGGAAGCGGAGTGCCGAATATTTTTAATGTGTGGGAAGATGAAGGCTGGGAGGAACCGATCATTGAGGAAAGGTTTGATCCGGACAGGACGGTGTTGTCGCTTCCCTTTGTGAAAAAAGTGGTGAAAAAAAGTGACGATAAAAAAGAGGCAAAAAAAAGTAGCAATAAAAGAATAACGAAAAAGACGCAAATGCAATATGACAAAATCCTTGCTTTTATGGAAGAAGGAAAAGAGTATAGTATTTGGGATTTTTGTGAATTGCTGAATTTAAAAGAAAGTCGTACAAAAGATATATTGAAAGGACTGAGGGATTATATTGATATAGTTGGCAGTAATAGAGATAGGCGTTATAAGAGAAAATGAGATTGATTTGAGAATAAAAGCGGCGATAAAAAGCGGCGATAAAAAGCGGCGATAAAAAGCGGCGATAAAACTTGCAGATAACAGACTGAGCTTTTTGATATTTTGAAACAATGAAAAAGTGGAAAGCATAGTATTGGAGACGTTTATAATGAATTATGTTGTTGAGAGTTATGAAAATTCGAAAGAGGAAAATCGTTTGACTACGAATCATGCAAGGAAGATTGAATTTATAACCACTGCCAGAGTTCTTGATGAAGTGATTGGCACTAAGAGCAATATATTAGATTGTGCAGCAGGCACGGGCGTTTATGCATTTTGGCTTGCGGATAAAGGGCATTATGTAACTGCTACTGACATTACGCCAAGGCACATAGATATGATCAACCAGACACTTGCAACAAAAGCATACGCTATGAATACAGCGGTTTTGGATGCTACAGATATGTCCTGTTTTGCAGATGATACATTTGATGTGGTTTTGAATATGGGACCATTTTATCACTTGATTACAGAGGAGCAGAGAGAAAAGTGCCTGAGGGAATGCTTAAGGGTGCTGAAGAAGGATGGACTTTTAATTACTGCGTATATTCCAAGATTTTTTGTATTCCAATATGTTGCTGCAAGCGATGTGAAATATTTAGATGCGCATTTGGCAAAACAGCTTATAGAAACAGGCGTATTAAAACATGATGATGAGAAGTGTTTTTGGACGGATACCTATTATTCATCAAAAGAGGAAATGGAATCAATTTATGGAGAACATGGTCTGGAAATTATAGATCATTTTGCACAGGATGGTATAGCGCCTCTTTTATCTTATAAGGTGGATCATTGGGATGAAAGTCAATTTAAGATATGGTGTGACTATCATTACAGTATATGTCGTGAACCGTCCGTACTTGGCGCGAGTAATCATGTTGTTATAATTGGAAGAAAAAGATAGCAGGGCACCACAATTTATTTCATCAGAATTTACAGTTATATTGAAAAAGTTGAAGAACAAGGGCTTAATGGAGCATATGGGAGCCTCAAGAGGAGGTTATTGGGTAGTAAAATGATTTTGGAAAGTGTGCCGATTACCCCCAAATTACCCCAAAGTGCCCCAAAATCACCCCAAAACATAACGATTTCCGGCGGAAAAGTCCGTGAGGGTGGCAGAACTGTAGGTTCGGGCGATGGTGCCAGCATCATCGAATAATTGATAAATGCAGTAAAATCAAGGCTTCCGAGTATATACTCAGAAGCCTTTTTATATTGTGAATAGGCTAAAAAATCTCTTGTGATTCTAAAAGGAAAGTATGTCATAAATTGCTCGGTGAAGCTTAGAATGTTATTATTTAAGGTGGAAATGAAGTAATCAGAGAATAATTGATTATTGAAAAAAGGTAAAGCAGGGTAAGTGGGAAGCAATCAAATTTTTTGAAACCTTTTGGTGTTTTGTATGAAAATTTACAATAGAACTTGTGTTCGGTTGTGCGGTATGATATTATAAATTAGATGGATAAATAAATGTAAGGAGTAATTTTGTGGAAAAAATAGATGCAACAAATATCAATATGGATAAAGTGATAAATCAGCTTTTTGAAGGCGATTGTCTTGAGTACATGAACGAAATACCAGATGAAAGTATAGACATGGTTCTTTGTGATTTACCGTATGGAATAACACAAAACGAATGGGATTGCTATATACCTTTAAATGAATTATGGAAGCAGTATAATCGAATTATTAAACCAAATGGGGCGATAGTATTAACTTCTAATGGAGTTTTTACAGCAAAACTAATTTTAAGTCAACCTAATATTTATAAATATAAGTGGGTTTGGGAAAAATCAAAGCCCACTAATTTTCTAAATGCTAGGAAGCAGCCGCTTCGAAAACATGAAGATGTGTGTGTATTCTATAAGAAACAGCCGACATATCATCCACAAATGACGCAGGGAGATCCTTATGATAAAGGCGTAAGAAAAAATCAAATGTGTGGAAACTATGGTGATTTTGAGCCGGTTCATGTGGCAAGTAAAGGGGAACGTTATCCAACAGATATCATATATGTTAAAACTGCTGAATGTGAAGGGGCAGTGTTGCATCCAACACAAAAACCAGTGGAATTGGGAAGATACATGATACGAACTTATACAAATCCAGGGGATGTTGTATTAGATAATACCTTTGGAAGTGGATCATTTCTCGTTGCAGCTCTAATGGAAGGACGAAATTTTATTGGTATTGAAAAGAATGAAAATGTGGCACTGTTTAAAAGAGAAGAAATTGACTATATAGATGTTGCGAAAAGAAGGTTATTTTTAGCATGGGAGCAGTTGGATAAAAAAACTCGTAAATATATAAAGGAGCAAAATCTTATTGCTGAATTTAAGAAGAGGTAGAATGTATGGGTACAATTGTTAGACGCAATGAAAGAAGCTGGGCGATTGTTATTATTTCAGAAATTAGAGCAATGCTTAAAGAAATGAATTTAAAGATTAAAAGTGCAGGAGGAGAAAGTACCCTTTCTGTTAATAAGAAAAGTATGTTTCCTGATGTATTATTATATGAAAATGAAGCACAAAACAGGATTTTACAGGGTTGGGAACTCAAGATGCCAGATGTCTCAATTACAGATGGAGCATTGATAAAGGATGCTACCAGAAAAGCAATTGCTTTAGATTTAAACAGTTTTGTGATTTGGAATTTTACATATGGGAAATTATATGTAAAAAACGCGAATGGAGATTTTGAGGAAGCTAAAGTATGGAGTGGGACGAATCATATAAGGAATCGAGCAGATGTAACTACATATAAAGCAGAATGGCTGCCAATTATAAAAGATATTGTTTTAACAGTAAATGAATTTTTTATTAGGGGAACAATATTAGCATCGTCTATTGAAACAACTATATCGGATGGACTTATGACAGAAATAATTCAAAGAAATAAGGGCTTGGTTGCTGAAAACCTTATTTTAGAAGTCAGCAATAATATGGAAATGGAGAGTCGATTAAAAGTATGGTGGAATGCCTTTCATGAAGAATATGATAAGGACGAAAATGATATGTATTCTGCTTATGCAAAATCTATTTTGTTGAACTGGACAAATAGGATTATGTTTGCAAATACGATAAAGAAGTATCATAATTGTGCTTATAAGATAGATAAAATTAATAGTACATCTACACCGTCAGATGGAAATGCCATCATAGATGAGATTGTAGAACAGGGGGATTTTTATAATGTATTTAAAAAATTAGAATACAATGAAATTGTGCCGGACAACACATGGATAGATATTGTGGACTACAATCAATTTTTGGTGGAGAATAATATAGAAAGAATTGATCAGACAGTTTTACAAGAAATACTGGAAAAAACAGTTAATACAGCAAAAAGAGAAATAAGGGGACAATATGCGACGCCATATTGTTTGGCAGATTTACTTTGTCAAATAACGATTAATAATTGGAATGACGAATGCGCAGATTTATGTGCAGGAACGGGCACAATTGCAAGAGCAATCATTAAAAACAAAATGGAAAGATTGCATAATTCAGAAGTTTCGTTTTCCACTACATGGATAGCGGATAAATATGCGTATCCGTTGCAGATTGCTAATATTGCAGTAACGAATATGGAAGCATTGAATATTCCGGTAAATATCTTTCAGTCAGATTTATTTGCGGTACAAAGTAAAGATAAAATAGAAATAAAAAGTCCAATTGATGGTCGTGGAATTGAAAAAGAAATTCCTGGTTTTGGAGTTATTGTTTCTAATCTTCCATTTGTTGAGTACAACAAGATAGCTACAGATGAGATAGAGTATATTAGTGAGTATAGGCAGCAGATAAAAGATAATACAGGTATAGAATTCACATTGGGAAAAACGGATTTATATAATTATATGCCATTTAAATTGTATGAGTTATTAAAAGATGATGGAAGGTTGGGAATTATTTTATCTAATTCATGGCTTGGCACAGATATTGGTAAGAAGTTTTTTGATGCGTTACTATATTATTATGACATTCGTGCAGTAGTGATAAGTAATTGTAGGCGTTGGTTTAAAAATGCGGATGTTGTAGCAACTCTACTAATATTGAATAAAAAAGAAATCAAGATGCCAAATCAGGAATTGAAAATAAACTTTTGGATGCTACATAAAGATTTGGATCAAATTAGTAGCAATGAGCAAGAAACAATCGTGAATAGTATTGTATTAGGAGAAGAAATCGATAGTACAGTGGCTTCTGTCAAAAACTATTCTGTTGCAACGATTAGGAGAATTACAGAAAAAGGGATAACATTAAATGCATTGTTTCATGATGTATCGTGGGTCAATGAATTGGCAGAATGTTTAATCCCGATTGAAAAAATTCTTACTGTAAAAAGAGGAGAACGTAGAGGATGGAATGCCTTGTTTTATCCGTCTGAAAATAGTGGAATTGAAAGTGAGTATCTTAAGCCTGTACTTAAAAATCCAGCATTATTAAAATCATATACAGCTCAAACGGATATAGTTGCATTTTGCTGCCATAAATCGAAAGATGAATTACGGCGATTAGGGCATATTGGGGCATTAAATTGGATTGAAAAGTTTGAGAACATTAGTAATAGGACAGGTAAATTATTGCCAGAAGCATTAAAACGCCCAGGCTGTTTTTGGTACGAAATGGATGATGCAACAAAAGCAGATTTTGTGACTGCGTTGAATCCGGACAAACGGTTATTTGTATCCAAGTTTGAAGAGCGGACATTCGTTGATCAGCGTTTTACTAGAATGTTAATGAAAAATACAAATATATCAAAAGATTTATTGCATGCGTTATTGAATTCTTTATTTGGAATGTTTGCAATTGAGGCTATTGGTTTTGGTAGGGGACTAGGAGTGTTGGATGCAAGTAGTACAAAGCTGAAGAATATGTATATGATAAATCCGCAGATTATATCAAATACAGATGCTTTGGAAATTGTGGAATTGTTTGACAAAATCAAAATTCGTAATGTTATGGATACAGATGCTGAGTTAAAGGATTCGGATAGAGAAAAATTTGATCGTAAGATTTTGAAAGTAATAGGGCATGAGGAGTTATATGACGCAATAAAGGAATCGTTGCGGTCAATGCAATATACTCGGCATACCGTTAGATAAGAATGGAGGAAATGTGATGAAAAAGTGTTTTGTAGTTTCACCAATAAGTCAAGAAGGAAGTGAGGTAAGAAAGAGAGCAGATCAAGTGTTTAAATATATTATTTCTCCGGTATGTGAAGAAACTGGATTTGAACCCATAAGAGTGGATCAGGTGAATCAGGCTGATTCAATTACTGAAACAATTATAGATTATTTAATTAATTCTGAATTAGTAATTGCAGATATTACTGGACATAATCCAAATGCCTTTTATGAAATGGGCTACAGAGCTTCTACAGGAAGACCGATGATACATTTAAAGGAAAAAAATGAGAAAATACCATTTGATATTGCTGGAATACGTAGGGAGTGTAAAATAAAGTGTGTAAGTTACCGGTAACAAAACTTGCGCACTTTATTTTTATTCTAAAGTGCGATAC